>JALFTG010000039.1 GCA_022779345.1 Oscillospiraceae bacterium
GTCCAGGGAGTTGGACACGGTGATGGTGCAGTCGGTCCAGCCGGCGTCGTCCAGCATCTTCCGGGCCTTTTTCGTCAGGTAGGCGATGTCGCCGGAGTCCAGACGGATGCCGCACTTGGTGATGCCCAGGGGCTTGAGCACATCGTTGAACGCCCGGATGGCGTCGGGCACGCCCTTTTTCAGGGTGTCGTAGGTGTCCACCAGCAGCACGGCGTTGGTGGGATAGGTCTCGCAGTAGGCCCGGAAGGCGTCATATTCGGAGTCGAACATCTGGACCCAGGCGTGGGCCATGGTGCCGCCGGCGGGGACGCCGTAGATCTCATCGGAGATGGTGCAGGCCGTGCCGGCGCAGCCGCCGATATAGGTGGCCCGGGCGCCGAGAATGGCCGCGTCCGCCCCCTGTGCCCGGCGGGAGCCGAACTCCAACACCGCCCGGCCTTCCGCCGCCCGGCAGATCCGGTTGGCTTTGGTGGCGATCAGACTCTGGTGGTTAATGGTCAGCAGCAGGAAAGTCTCCATGAGCTGGGCCTGGATAGCCGGGGCCCGGACCACCATGATGGGCTCGCCGGGGAAGATGGGCGTGCCCTCAGGGATGGCCCACACATCGCCGGTGAATTTGAAATCCTTCAAATAGGCCAGGAAGTCCTCGGAGAATATTCCCCGGCCACGGAGGTAGGCGATGTCCTCCTCAGAGAAGTGCAGGTTGTTGATGTAGTCGATGGCCTGCTCCAGTCCGGCCATAATGGCGAAGCCGCCGTCATCGGGGACCTTGCGGAAAAAGATGTCGAAATAGGTGATCTTATCCTGCATGCCCTGATTGAAATAGCCGTTGCCCATAGTGAGCTCATAAAAGTCGCAGAGCATGGTCATATTCAGTTTGTCGTTGTTATTTGCCATTGAAAAGGCTCCTCCCGAATCGGTGATCGTTGTGATCAGTATGTCACATTATAAACCATCTTATCACCGAACGCCCCGGGACGCAAGGCTTTGGAGGAAAAGTTCATAGTTAATGTCTTAACATATGACATGACAGGGACGCTTGGAAATGAGAAATTCCCCTTTTATGGCTCCCCCTCTGGGGGAGCTGGCACGGCGTGAGCCGTGACTGAGAGGGCCCTCTCCGCCTCGCTATGCTCGGCACCTCCCCCAGAGGGGGAGGCATTGTGGGGCGCAGGGGCGGGTTCCAAACCCGCCCGTGTGGAATTTTTTGTGCCGGTTGTCTCTTAAAATCCCCGGAAAAGTGTTTGACTTTGGAGAAGTAGTGTTATATTGTATTAAAAAGCCATGTGCGCATGGCTGGGTATTGAGAAAATTTATGACGGAGGCGTTCAAATGTCTTTAACCAAAGAAAGAGAGTTGGAACTGCGGGAACTGTGCCGCAGATTCCGCATTGATGTCCTCACGGCCATCCACGCCGCCCAGTCCGGCCATCCCGGCGGCAGCCTGTCGGTGTGCGAGATCCTGACCCTGCTGTATCAGGAGCGGATGAACATCGATGCTGCCCGCCCGGACGATCCCGACCGGGACCGGCTGGTGCTGTCCAAGGGCCACGCGGCCCCCATGCTGTACCGGAATCTGGTGGAAAAGGGCTACCTGCCCGCGGACGCCATGGCGTCCCTGCGCAAGACCAACAGCGAACTCCAGGGCCACCCCTGCAACCACACCCCCGGCGTGGAGATGCCCGCCGGTCCCCTGGGTCTGGGTCTGGCTGCTGCCCAGGGCATGGCGCTGGGCCTGAAGCTGAATGGTTCCCCCGCCCGGGTCTATGCGGTGCTGGGCGACGGCGAACAGAACGAGGGCGCCGTGTGGGAGGCCGCCATGAGCGCACCCAAGTTCGCTCTGGACAATCTCTGCGCCGTCACGGACTATAACAAGGTGCAGCTGGACGGCACCACCGATGAGATCATGCCTCTGCGGGACCTGGCCGCCAAGTGGCGGGCCTTCGGCTGGCATGTGATCGAGTGCGACGGCAATGATCTGGCCGCCCTGGACGCCGCCTTTGACGAAGCGGAGGCCACCAAGGGCGTGCCCACCATGATCATCGCCCACACGATCAAGGGCAAGGGCGTGTCCTTTATGGAAGGCAAGAGCGCCTGGCACGGCAAGGCCATCGATGATGACAGCTTTGCCCAGGCCATGAAAGAACTGGGGGTGTAAGCCATGGCAAAACAGCTGAGAGAAGTGTACGGTACCGTCCTGAAGGAACTGGGCGAGACGAATCAGGACATCGTGGTCCTGGACGCCGACCTGTCCGGCTCCACCAAGAGCGCCATTTTCGGCAAGGCCTATCCCGACCGGTTCTTCAACATGGGCATCGCCGAGTCCAACATGGTGTCCACCGCCGCCGGTCTGGCCACTGTGGGGAAGATTCCCTTTGTGAACACCTTCACCGTGTTCCTGACCACCCTGGGCCTGATCGCCGCCCGGGGCCAGGTGTGCTACGGCAACCTGAATGTGAAGTTCGGCGGCGCTTACTGCGGCATGTCCGACGCCCTGGACGGCGCGTCCCACCACGCTCTGGAGGACATCGCCAATATGCGCTCCCTGCCCAATATGCGCATCATCGCCCCCTCTGACGAGACCAGCTGCCGCTGGGCCACCCAGTGGGCCGCGGAGCATTACGGCCCCGTGTACCTGCGTCTGAGCCGGGATGTGTACCCCGACCTGTACCCCGCCGGCACTCAGTTTGAGATGGGCAAGGGCGCCATCGTCCGGGAGGGCACGGATGTGACCGTCATCGCCTGCGGCCTGCTGGTCCACAAGGCCATGGAGGCTGCCGAAGCCCTGGAGAAAGAGGGCGTCAGCGTCCGGGTGGTGGATATGTACTCCATCAAGCCCATTGACGAGGAGCTGATCATCCGCTGCGCCAAAGAGACCGGCGCGCTGGTGGTGGCCGAGGAGCACAACATCTACGGCGGTCTCGGCTCTGCCGTGTCCGAGGTCCTGGCCCATGCGGGCGTGGGCGTCCCCACCGAGTTCGTGGGTATCCGGGACACCTTTACCGAGTCCGGCAAGTATGCCGAGCTGCTGGCCAAATACGGCGTGGACGCCGAAGGCGTCAAACGCGCTGTGGAGATCGTGGTCAGACGGAAGTAATCTGCAAAAACGCATCGCCGCACCCCGTCCGGGGTGCGGCGATGTTTGTATTTGGGGAGTAAGAGGAATTAG
>JALFTG010000144.1 GCA_022779345.1 Oscillospiraceae bacterium
GTACCGGGGCAGCAGGGGCTGGCCGGACAGCTCTTCCAGACAGGCGCACAATCCATAAGCGCCCCAGTTGGACACGGTGGCGATGACCAGGTGGCTCACCTCCACCTCGCAGGGGACCAGAGACAGCTCGTTGGAAATGACCTCTTTCAGGTTGCCCATGCCGATCTCGTTGCCGCCGTCGCCCACGCCCACGGAGGGGATCCCCCGCCGGGCGCCCAGCTCGAACAGCCAGTCCACCCGGGCGTTGTGGTCGGCGATGCTCACGCCCCGCATATTGGCGTAGTCGCCCTGGATGTTCCGGCCGCACCGCTCGATGGAGATCAGCAGGGTGGGGGCATACTGGTCCAGCATGGCGGCATAGTCCGCCTCGCCCATGTCGTTGGTCACATACACGGTCTGGATGTGCTCGGTCATGAAGAATCCCTGGCAGTAGTCATCGGTGACGATGATGGGGTTGAAGCCCAGCAGATACAGGGCCTTGGCCAGGAACATGGTGCCCGGAGGGCCGTCGGTCTCGCCGAAACCGCCCACATAGAAGCCGGTGGTCAGCAGCACATTGCCCCGGGGTGCATCGTAGATGCACCGGGCGGCCTCATGGCAGAAATCCGGTGCACAGTGCTCCCGGAGAATATTCATGCCCCGCTTGGAATGGAGCAGGATGATATCTTCAACAGTCATTTGCTTTCCCTCTCTTACACAATGTCCCGGAGGGGGACGATCTGGATTTGCTCCGCGGTGAGAGCCGCACGGATCTTCTGGACGAATGCCAGGGCTTTGGGACTGTCCCCGTGGACGCACACGGAGTCTGCCCGGATGGGGATGTCCTTTCCGGTGACGGCGGTGACCTTGCCCTCCCGGATCATGCGGATGACCCGGGCCACGGCCTCGCCCTCGTCGGTTATCATGGCGCCGGGTTTCGTCCGGGCCACCAGGGAGCCGTCCTCCTCATAGGCCCGGTCGGCAAACACTTCCCGGGCGGAGCGGAGACCGATTTTGTCCGCGGCCTCCAGCATTTTGCTGCCGGACAGGCCCAGCAGGATCAGGGAGTCGTCCACGGCCTGAATGGCCTCGCACACGGCCATGGCCAGGGCTTCGTCCTTGCCGGCCATATTATACAGCGCCCCGTGGGGCTTCACATGCTGCAGTTTCAGTCCGTGAGCGGTGCAGAAGGCCTGGAGGGCGCCGATCTGGTACATGACCATGGCCTTCACCTCTCTGGGCGGGATGGTCATGTTCCGCCGGCCGAAGCCCTGCAGGTCCGGATAGCCCGGATGGGCGCCCACGGCCACGCCGGCATCCTTTGCCAGCGCCACGGTTTTATCCATGACCACCGGGTCCGAGGCGTGGAAACCGCAGGCCACATTGGCGGAGGAGATATAGGGGAGCACCTGGTCATCCAGCCCCAGCTTGTAGGCGCCGAAGCTCTCGCCCAGGTCGCAGTTCAAATCGATTTTCATGGTCTCACCCTTTCAGTTCCACATTTTTCACATCGGTGATGAGCATGTGGCCGGGGGCGTGGGTGATGACGAAGGGAGGCCTGGATGCCATGACCGCGCTCTGGGGCGTGACGCCGCAGGCCCAGAACACCGGCACCTCGCCGGGTTTCACCACCACGGGATCGCCGAAGTCCGTTTTGTTCAGATCGGAAATGCCGATCACCGCCGGATCGCCGATATGCACCGGCGCGCCGTGGACGCTGGGGATGGCGGCGGTGACGGTGACGGCCTTCACCACCTGGTCATAGGGGATGGGCCGCATGGACACCACCATGTTTCCGTGGAACACCCCGGCGCTCTCGCAAGGGATGTTTGTGATATACATGGGCACATTGCAGCCCATGGTGTTGTGGCGCATCTCGATGCCCGCCTCGATCAGCTCGGACTCAAAGGAGAAGCTGCAGCCGATCAGGAAGCTCACCAGATCGTCCCGCCACAGGTGGGACACATCCGTGTATTCCCCGGTGAGCACGCCGTTTTCATATACCCGGTATTTGGGGATGTCCCGGGCGATGTCCGCGCCGGGGGCGATCTTTTTCAGTTCCCGGCTGCCCATGTCGCTGACCTCCAGAATGGGGCAGGGCTTGGGATTGCGCTGGGCGAACAGCAGGAAATCATAGGCCAGGTCCCGGGGCAGCACCACCAGATTCGCCTGGGCGTATCCGGGGCACAGGCCGGAGGTGGGGGTGGTGATCTTCTCCTCCCGGATCAGCGCCCGGACCTGGGCAGGGGTCATATTTGTGGTATCCATTCAATCTCACTCTTTCTTTTACCACTTTCGGGGACAGAACCCGGTTTTTCGGGCAATTTTCCGCAATGCTTTCTGATGCTGTTTATAGAGTTTGTTGGCCTCCTCAACAGTGACGAACCGGAACCGGATCTCAGCGCCGGGGCGGCACTGGACCAGTTTGGGCAGGTCCGGGGAGATCACCGTGCCGATCTTGGCGTAGCCTCCGGTGGTCTGCCGGTCGGCCAGCAGGATGATGGGGGTGCCGGAGGCGGGAATCTGCACAGAGCCGAAGGCGATGGCATCGGAGATGATGTCCACCCCGGCCTTGGATTCGATGGCTTTGCCGGACAGGCGGCTGCCCATCCGGTCGGATTCCGGAAGGAGGGTGTAGACCTCCGCGGTGAAGTCCTGCAGTCCCTGCCGGGTAAACATCCCGTCCTGGGGACCGGGGACGACCCGCAGCTCCACGGAATCGGTATATGCGGGCGCTTCCAGATGTTTCCGGTAGAAATTGTCCAGAAAGTCGCCGGTGACGGCCAGGGGGAGTTCGTCCCCGAAGGCCAGCTTCCGGCCCTGGAAGCCGCCGATCTTACATTTTAAATTGGTGGACCGGCTGCCCATGACCTGGGGCACATCGATGCCGCCGGCCACAGCCAGATAGGTGTATTTCCCGGTTTTTGCCACGCCGCAGGACAGGGTGTCCCCGGCCTTCACCTCCACGGCACGGTACATGGGCACCGGGCTGCCGTTCAGCTTCGGTTCCATGTCGCCGCCGGTGACGGCAAACCAGGTTTTCCGGTCGAACACCACCGTGGCTCCCTGGAACACCATTTCCAGACAGGCGAAGTCCGGGGGATTGTTCACCAGAATGTTGGCGGTGTACAGTGCGTCCGTGTCCATGGGGCCGGACACGGAGAAGCCTGCCGCCTGATGGCCGAAACGGCCCGCGTCCTGCACGGTGGTGAGCACACCGGGCTGCATGATTTTCAGTCCCATGGCTCAGCCCTCCCGCAGAATTTCATGCCGCCAGGTCCCGGCGGCGATGTCCCGCTCCAGGCGGGCGTATTCCGCTTCCGTGATGGGCACGAAACGGATGTAGTCCCCGGCATTATACAGAATGGCCGGGTCCCGGTCCGGGTCATAGGGGCGCAGGGGCGTGCGGCCGATGAGCTGCCAGCCGCCGGGGGAATCCAGCGGGTAGACCCCGGTCTGCTCCCCGCCGATGCCCACGCTGCCCGCCGGAATCTTCACCCGGGGGGAGGAGAGCCGGGGGGTGAACAGCCGCTCATCCATGCCGCCCAGGTAGGAAAAGCCCGGGAGGAAGCCCAGCATATAGATCAGATAGTCCCGGCCGGAGTGGATGGAGATGACCTCCTCTTCAGACAGCCCCGCATGGCTGGCCACAAAGGGCAGGTCCTCGCCCATGGCGCCGCCGTAGCACACGGGCACCACATGGACGGTCCGCTGGCCGCCGGAGGCCGCTTCGTCTCCGGGGAGAAGGGTGCGGAGGGTCCGCACCAGCTTCTCATATCCGATGATGCAGGGATCATACAGCACCGACACGGTGCAGAAAGTGGGGATCAACTCCCGCACGCCCTTGATCCGGGCATTTTCCACATTCCCGGTGAACCGGGCAATGCGGCGGTTCACGCTTTCCGCGATCTCGCTGCCGAACTGAACCACCACCGCGCTGTCCCCGGCAGGGAAAAAGGCGATGTCTGCCATAGGGGATTCTTACAACTCGCTGATGCCGCAGTAGTCCAGGTACTCCTGGATGACGGTCTTCTGCAGGGCGGTGATCAGTTCCGGTGCCTTGCAGCCCACGGGCTTGCCCTCGAAGGTGCCGGCAAAGGAGCAGAAGTTGGAGGAGCTGGTGACGATGACTTCATCGGCAGAGCGCAGTTCGTCCAGGGTGAATGGATTCTCGTCCACAGGGATGTTGTTGGCCTTGCAGGCCTTGATCAGGTGGGTCTTGGCGATGCCGGGCAGGATGAAGCAGTCATTGGGGTGGGTCTTGAGAATGCCGTTTTTCAGGATGGACACATTGGAGTGGGCGCACTCGGTGACGATCTCGCCCCGGTGGAACACGCTCTCATCGCAGCCTTCCTCCTCGGCGTGCTGGGCGGCCAGAACGCTGGGCAGCAGGTTCAGGGTCTTGATGTTGCAGTACTGATACCGGCGGTCCTCCATGCTGGTCAGCTTCATGGGCTGGGAGAAGTCCCGGAAGGTCTTGGGGGTCACGGTGATCCACAGATTGGCGGTCACGCCCTCGGGGAAGGCATGGTTCCGGGGCGCGGTGCCGCGGGTGACCTGGAAGTAGACGAAGCTGTGCTTATTGTCCACGCGGGAGACCACATCGTTCAGGATGGCCTTCAGCTCGGGCTTGGTGTAGGGAATCTTGATACCGACCAGACCGGCGGAATTGAACAGACGGTCCACATGCTCATCCAGCAGGAAGATGTGGCCGTTGGAAGCGGCGGTGGCGTCATACACGCCGTCGCCGAAGTAGCAGACGCGGTCGTTCATGGGGATCATAATGCTCTCGGGGGTACCGATGGTTCCGTTATAGTATGCAATGCGTTCCATGTTTGTTGTTCCCTTCTTTTTCGATTTAAATTACTAAATGCTTAAACTTTCCGGCGAAGCACCGGAAAAAAGAAACCATGACCACGGTGACTCCGTTGTCATGGCAACTGCGCAAACCTGTTTTCTGGCACCTTCGCCGTTTGCGTAATTTTATAATAGAAGAGGGGTTCCTGTCAATCATTTCCACGAAAAACGCAAGTTGTTTTCACAAATCCTGCAAATTTTGAAAATATTTCAAAGGCCCGGCGGGGAGAGCGGGGTTCCGGGGCGGTTTTACGCCCATTTTACACTTCTCCGGGTGCGGACTTTACACGGAATTTCTATACTGAAAGCGTAAACCCGAACGAGGGAAAGACATCCAAAACACACATGAAACGGAGAAATGTCACTATGAAACTGAGAAAACTGATTGCTGCCGGCCTGACCCTGGTCATGGCCCTGTCCCTGGCCGCCTGCGGCAGCAAGACCGAAACGGAAGACAACCAGAACACCGATGAGCCACAGACCGTGACGCTGTCCGGCTCCGTAGCGCTGAACGGATCCACCTCCATGGAAAAGGTGGTGGGCGCTCTGGGCGAGCAGTTTATGGCGGACAACAGCGGTGTGAAAGTGACTTATGACGCTACCGGTTCCGGCGCAGGCATCGAGGCAGCCTCCAACGGCAGCGCCGATATCGGCCTGAGCTCCCGTGCCCTGAAGGACGAGGAGACCTCCGCCGGCCTGGTGGGCACCACTGTTGCCCTGGACGGCATCGCCGTGATTGTCAACCCCGCCAACGGCGTGGAGAACCTGACCGTGGAGCAGATTGCACAGATCTTCACCGGGGAGATCACCGACTGGAGCGAACTGGGCGGTGAGGCCGGCACCATCTCCTGCATCGGCCGTGAAGCCGGTTCCGGTACGCGGGACGGCTTTGAGTCCATCACCGGCACCAAGGATGCCTGCAAGATGGATCAGGAGCTGACTTCTACCGGCGCTGTCATTGAAGCTGTTGCCGGCAACCCCAACGCCATCGGGTATGCCTCTCTGTCCGCACTGAAGGATTCCGTCAAGGCAGTCACTGTGAACGGTGTGGCCTGCAGCGAGGAGACCGTTCTGGACGGCAGCTATGAGATCCAGCGTCCCTTCGTGTTCGTGACCAAGGACGGCGTGGAACTGAGTGACCAGGCCCAGGCTTTCTTCGACTTTGCCACCTCTGCGGAAGCCAATGAGCTGATCCGTGCTGCCGGCGCTGTGCCCGTGGCATAAGCCAAACCGGTCATACACCCCCGGCCCTCTGCGGGTATGGGGGTGTTTTCCCTATCAACAAAGGAGCGATACCATATGGAAGAAATGAAGTTTACACGGTCTGCCCGTCCTGCGGAACAGCAGCAGGCAGACCCCGGCGGCAGGTACGCTCCCGTAAAAAAACGGGGCGGACGGGAAGTGATGGAATGGCTTTTCCATCTGGTCTTTCTCCTGTGCGGCGTAGTAGCGGTGGCATTTGTGCTGTTTATCAGCCTGTATCTGATTGTCTCCGGCCTGCCGGCCATCCGGGAGATCGGGCTGAAGGACTTCCTGCTGGGCACCACCTGGGCGCCTACGGCAACCACGGTGGAACCTTCTTACGGGATTCTGCCGTTTATCCTCACCTCCGTATATGGCACGGCGGGAGCGGTGCTGATCGGTGTGCCTGTGGGTCTGATGACGGCCATCTTTCTGGCAAAGGCGGCGCCTCCCGCACTGACAAAGCTGATCCGGACGGCGGTGGAACTGCTGGCGGGGATTCCATCGGTGGTGTACGGCCTGGTGGGCATGATCGTGCTGGTGCCGTCCATTCAGAAGCTGTTCGGCCTGTCTTCCGGCGCCTGCCTGCTGGCTGCCGTCATTGTCCTGGCAATCATGATCCTGCCGTCCATTATCAATGTATCCGAGACCGCCCTGCGGGCTGTGCCCAAAGAATATGAGGAGGCCAGCCTCGCCCTGGGCGCTACGGAGACGGAGACCTGGTTCCGGGTGTCCCTGCCAGCCGCTGGCAGCGGCGTGGCAACGGCTGTGGTGCTTGGCGTGGGCCGGGCCATCGGTGAGGCCATGGCCATCATCATGGTGGCGGGCAATGTGGCCAATATGCCGGGCCTGTTCAGGTCTGTCCGGTTTCTCACCACCGCCATCGCCTCGGAAATGTCCTATGCAGCTGTGGGCAGCCTCCAGCGCAACGCATTGTTTTCCATCGGACTGGTGCTGTTCCTGTTCATCATGCTGATCAATGTGCTGCTGAATGTTTTCATTAAAGGAAAGAAGGAGGGCTGAGCATGGACCAGAATCTGTCGCTCCGCCGGAAACTCTATGACAAGGGTCTGCGGGGACTGCTGTGGCTGTGCGCCGGTCTGACCTGTGCCCTGCTGGTGTTTCTGATCGGCTACATCTTTTACCGGGGACTGGGGAACATCACCTGGGAACTGCTGAGTTCCCAGACCAGTTACCTGAAAGACACCATCGGCATCCTGCCGAATATCCTCAACACCCTGTATATCATCTTTGTGGCCATGATCATTGTCCTGCCTCTGGGGGTGGGGGCCGCCATCTATCTGACAGAATATGCGGAAAACCATAAGGTGGTGGCGGTGATTGAATTTGCTGCAGAGACCCTGACAGGTATTCCGTCCATTATTTTCGGACTGGTGGGTATGCTGTTTTTCATCCAGAAAATGGGTCTGGCACCGGGCATCCTGGCAGGCGGACTGACGCTCGTGATCATGATTCTGCCCACCATCCTCCGCACCACCCAGGAATCCTTGAAAACGGTACCCCAGTCCTACCGGGAGGGCGCCCTGGCGCTGGGGGCCGGCAAATGGCATATGGTGCGAACCGTGGTGCTCCCGAATGCCATTGACGGCATTGTGACCGGCTGTATTCTGGCTGTGGGACGCATTGTGGGGGAATCTGCCGCACTGCTGTTCACAGCTGGATTTGGTCTGGTGCTCAACGGATTCCGGACGGCGCTTCAGACCTCTTCCGCGACGCTGACAGTGGCCCTGTATGTCTATGCCAACGAACGGGGTGAGACCGGCGTGGCGTTTGCCATTGCCGCCATTCTGATGATCCTGACCCTGCTGATCAATCTGTCCGCCGGATGGGTGGGCAAAAAGCTGAAAAAACAAAGGAGCAGTCTATGAGCGCGATATTGGAAACAAAGCATCTGAATCTGTGGTACGGCACCCATCAGGCATTGAAGGATGTGAATCTGGAAATGCCGGAGCATCAGGTCACCGCCCTGATCGGTCCCTCCGGCTGTGGAAAATCTACCTTCCTCAAGACCCTGGACCGGATGAACGACCTGGTCCCGGATGTGAAGATCACTGGCGAGGTGCTCTACCGGGGGCAGGACATCTACGATCCCCAGGTGGATGTGACCTGGCTGCGCCGGCAGGTGGGTATGGTGTTCCAGAAGCCCAACCCCTTTCCCATGTCCATTTACGACAACATTGCCTACGGCCCCCGGACCCACGGC
>JALFTG010000076.1 GCA_022779345.1 Oscillospiraceae bacterium
ATCACCGTGGCGGCGGTCAGCTTCGTCAGCTACATCGTTGCCGGCTTCGTCCAGAACGCGGTCATCTGCCTGGTGATCGGCGCCGTGCTCATGGTCGGCACCCTGTTTGCCATCAAGACCGTGACAAACAAGAAGCAGGCCGAATAATTTCCACCCTGTATCTCCCAAACAGGCCCCGCCAACCGGCGGGGCCTGTTTTTTGCTCTGAATAGTACCTGGATAGTATGCATGAATATTCGCGTAAAAATGAATAATATGCGAAATATGCCCATGGACCTCCGGCAGGGGAGCGGCGGAAACTGGGCAGTCTTACAATCTTTAATGTACGGGAATCTTGGATATTGACATTATTAGACGGCGTGATATAATAGCAAACACGATCAATCGATCCGGCTCCGGCCGGAATGAAAAAATATTTACAGACAGATAGGAGTCATTCTCATGGTGGATAAAAGTCAGATCAAAAAAGTCGTGCTCGCCTATTCCGGCGGCCTGGACACTTCCATTATCATTCCCTGGCTGAAGGAGAACTACAACAACTGCGAGGTCATCGCCGTGTCCGGCAATGTGGGCCAGGCCGATGAGCTGGAGGGTCTGGAGGAAAAGGCCCTCAAGACCGGCGCATCCAAGCTGTATGTGCTGGACCTGACCGAGGAGTATGTGGACGATTTCATCATGCCCTGCCTGAAGGCCGGCGCCAAGTATGAGGAGTACCTGCTGGGCACCTCCCACGCCCGCCCCTGCATCGCCAAGGGTCTGGTGGAGATCGCCAAAAAAGAAGGCGCCGACGCCATCTGCCACGGCTGCACCGGCAAGGGCAACGACCAGGTCCGGTTCGAGCTGGCCATCAAGCACTTTGCCCCGGATATGCCCATCATCGCCCCCTGGCGTGAGTGGAGCATCAAGAGCCGGGAAGAGGAGATCGAATACGCCGAGGCCCACAATGTGCCTTTGAAGATCAATCGGGAGACCAACTACTCCAAGGACAAGAACCTGTGGCACCTGAGCCATGAGGGTCTGGACCTGGAGGACACCGGCAACGAGCCCCAGTACGAGAAGCCCGGCTTCCTGGAAATGGGCGTATCCCCCCTGCAGGCCCCCGATGTGCCCACTTACATCGAGCTGGACTTTGAGCAGGGCATCCCCGTAGCGCTGAACGGGGAGAAGATGACCGGCAAGGAGATCATCCTGAAGCTCAACGAGATCGGCGGCGCCAACGGCATCGGCCTGCTGGACATCGTGGAGAACCGGCTGGTGGGCATGAAGTGCCGGGGTGTGTACGAGACGCCGGGCGGCACCATCCTGTATGCGGCCCATGACTATCTGGAGAGCGTGTGTCTGGACAAGATGACCCAGCACAAGAAAGCGGAGCTGTCCATCACCTTCGGCGAGCTGGTCTACAACGGCCAGTGGTACACCCCCCTGCGGGAGGCCCTGTCCGCCTTCGTGGACAAGACCCAGGAGGCTGTCAACGGCAAGGTGAAGCTGAAACTGTATAAGGGCAACATCATCAAGGCCGGTGTGTGGAGCCCCAACTCCCTGTACTCCGAAGCCATCGCCACTTTCGGCGAATCCGACTACAACCAGAAGGATTCCGAGGGCTTCATCAACCTGTATGGCCTGCCGATCAAGGTCAAGGCCATGGTGGATCAGGGCAAGCTTTGACACAGTAAATGAAGGGGCAGGGTCCTGCCCCTTCATTTAGATTTGCGGCCGCTTTGCGCACTCGCTGCGCTCGCACACTCCGCCGGCCGAGAAGTGTTTTTTGGCACAGCGAAGCCGCACCAAAAAACGGACTGAACTATTTTTGCGCCATCCGGCGCAAATTCTGCGAAGCTTTTAGAAATCATAGTGAGGAGAACGATACATGAAACTTTGGGGCGGGCGTTTTCAGAAGGAGACGGACGAGCTGGTGAACGAGCTGAACGAGTCCATCAGCTTTGACCAGCGGCTGTACCGGCAGGACATCGCCGGGAGCAAGGCCCATGCGGAAATGCTGGGGAAACAGGGCATCATCCCGCAGGATGATGTTGCCGCCATTCAGGCGGGACTGGACGGGATCCTGGCGGATGTGGAGGCCGGCAAGGTGGAGTTCACCACCGACAACGAGGACATCCACATGAACATCGAGACGCTGCTGACGCAGCGCATCGGGGACGCCGGCAAGCGCCTGCACACCGCCCGCAGCCGGAACGATCAGGTGGCCGTGGACTTCCGGATGTATGTCCGGGAGGAGCTGCAGAGCATCATCCCGGAGATTCTGGACCTGCAGGCGGCGCTGTGCGAGCAGGCGGAGCAGTATCAGGATGCGGTCATGCCCGGATACACCCATCTCCAGCGGGCCCAGCCCATCACCTTTGCCCAGCATCTCATGGCCTACGCCAATATGTTCTGCCGGGATGTGACCCGTCTGGAGGACTGCATCGACCGGATGAACGAGAGTCCCCTCGGCTCCTGCGCCCTGGCGGGCACCACCTATCCCATCGACCGGCAGATGACCGCCGCGGCCCTGGGCTTTACCAAAGGCCCCATGATGAACACCCTGGACGGCGTGTCCGACCGGGACTACGCCCTGGAGTGCATGAGCGACCTGTCCATTCTCATGATGCATCTCAGCCGCTTCTCCGAGGAGATCATCCTGTGGTGCAGCTGGGAATTCAAGTACATCGAACTGGATGACGCCTATTCCACCGGGTCCTCCATCATGCCCCAGAAGAAGAACCCGGATGTGGCGGAGCTGGTCCGGGGCAAGACCGGCCGGGTGTACGGCGACCTCATGAGCCTGCTGACGGTGATGAAGGGCCTGCCCCTGGCCTACAACAAGGATATGCAGGAGGACAAGGAGCCGGTGTTTGACGCCATCGACACGGTGCGGATGTGCCTGCCCGTGTTCACCGGCATGATCCGCACCATGCGGGTGCTGCCTCAGAATATGCGCGCCGCCGCCAACAAAGGGTTCATCAATGCCACGGACTGCGCCGATTATCTGACGAAGAAGGGGATGCCCTTCCGGGATGCCTACACCACCGTGGGCGATCTGGTGTATCACTGCACTGAGAGCGGCAAGACCCTGGAGGACCTGACCCTGGAGGAGCTGAAAACCATCTCCCCCCTGTTTGAGGAGGATGTGTTCGCCGCATTGAACATGGAAAACTGCGCCGCCCAGCGTGCCAGCTTCGGCGGCCCCGCAAAAGCGGAGACCACGAGACAGATTAACTATATCAGAGACTTCATTGCCGCCCATCAGGCGCAGGAGGAGTAAGCCATGAAACCAGTCGTATACATTGACGGAAAAGACGGCACCGCCGGTCTGCAGATCTATGACCGGCTGTCTGCCCGGAGCGATATCGAACTGCTCCTCATTGACGAGGACAAGCGGAAAGACAAGGCGGAGCGGGCCAGACTCATGAACGCTGCGGACATCGTGTTCCTGTGCCTGCCGGACGCCGCCGCCATCGAGGCGGTGGAGCTGGTGACAAATCCGGACACCCGCATCATCGACGCCTCCACCGCCCACCGTACCGCCCCCGGCTGGGACTACGGCTTCCCGGAGCTGTCGGAGGCCCACCGCTCGGCCATCAAAAACTCCAAACGGGTGGCCAACCCGGGCTGTCACGCCAGCGGCTTCATCTCCATCGCCTACCCCATGGCGGCCATGGGCATCGTGCCCAAAGACCTGCCCCTGTCCTGCTTCTCTCTCACCGGCTATTCCGGCGGCGGGAAAAAGATGATTGCGGACTATGAGTCCGAGAGCAAGACGGAGGAGATGTGCAGCCCCGGCATTTACGGCCTGAGCCAGAACCACAAGCATCTGAAAGAGATGACGAAAATTCCGGGCCTGACGGTCCCGCCGGTGTTCTGCCCCATTGTGGATGACTATTACAAGGGCATGGCCACCACCGTGCCTTTCCAGATGTGCCAGCTCACCGGCGTGACCACCGTGCAGGAAGTGTGGGAAAAACTCAGCGGCTACTATGCGGGCCAGAATATGGTGTCCGTGGCCCCGCTGAACGATCCCCAGTTCCCCCGGCTCCACGGCAATGTGCTGGCCGGGAAGGACACCATGCTGCTGGTGGTGGAGGGCAACGACGAGCGCTTCACCGTCACCGCCCTGTTCGATAATTTAGGAAAAGGCGCCTCCGGCGCCGCCGTCCAGAACATGAACATTATGCTTGGGCTGGACGAGATGACCGGCCTGGAGAGATAAGAGGGGATTTACCATGAAAGAAATTACCGGCGGCGTTTGTGCCGCGAAGGGATATAAAGCCGCAGGCATCCGCTGCGGCATCCGGAAAAATCAGACGAAAAAGGATCTGGCCCTGATCGTCAGCGAGCAGCGGGCCGCCGCTGCGGCGGTCTACACCTGCAATCTGGTGAAAAGCGCACCCATCAAGGTCACGAAGGCCAACCTGGCCGATGGCTATGCCCAGGCCGTGATCTGCAACTCCGGCATCGCCAACACCTGCCGGGCCGAGGGCGTGGAAATGGCGGAGCGGATGTGCGCATTGGTGGAGACCGCCTGCGGCATCCCGGCCTCCGATGTGATTGTGGGTTCCACCGGCGTCATCGGCGCGCCCCTGCCCATTGAGATCATCGAGGCGGGCATGCCCGCCCTGACCGCCGCCCTGGGGGAGGACAACAGCGCCGACGCTGAGGCGGCCATCATGACCACCGACACGGTGCCCAAGGAGTATGCCGTGGAGTTTTCCGTGGACGGCGTGCCCTGCCGCATGGGCGGCATCGCCAAGGGCAGCGGCATGATCCATCCCAATATGGCCACCATGCTGGTGTTCATCACCTGCGATGCGGCCGTCTCCCCGGAGATGATCCGGAAGTCCCTGTCGGACAATGTGAAAACCACCTTCAACATGGTGAGCGTGGACGGGGACACCTCCACCAACGACATGGTGTCCGTCATGTGCAACGGCACGGCGGGCAACGCCCCCATCACCGGCCCCGGCGCCGGATATGATGCTTTTGACGAGGCCCTCCGGGCCGTCATGACCGGGCTGTGCAAGATGATCGCCGCCGATGGGGAGGGCGCCTCCAAATTCCTGGAGTGCACCGTGTCCGGGGCGGATACCTATGAGGACGCGGCCCTGGCCGCCAAGAGCGTGATCTGCTCCTCCCTGTTCAAGGCCGCCATGTTCGGCGCTGACGCCAACTGGGGCCGTGCCCTGTGCGCCATCGGATACAGCGGGGCGAAGGTGGATGTGGAGCGGGTGGACATGACCTTCCGCTCTGCCGCCGGGGAGATTCTCGTGTGCCGGAACGGCGCCGGCGTGGATTTCTCCGAGGACCTGGCCAAGACCATCCTCTCGGAAAAAGAGATCTACATCGACATCTCCGTGGGCGACGGCCCCCACAGCGCCACCGCCTGGGGCTGTGACCTGACCTATGAGTATGTGCACATCAACGGCGACTACAGAAGTTAATCAGGAATAAAGGGGAAACGACATGATCGATCATGCGGAACGGGCACAGGTGCTGGTAGAGGCCCTGCCCTATATCCAGCACTATTACAATAAAATCATTGTGGTGAAATACGGCGGCAACGCCATGATCAGTCCGGACCTGCAGAAGGCAGTGATGGACGACATCGTCCTGCTCAGCCTGATCGGCATCAAAGTGGTGCTGGTCCACGGCGGCGGCCCGGAGATCAACGATATGCTCCGCCGGGTGGGGAAGGAGAGCAAGTTCGTGGACGGCCTGCGGGTCACGGATGAGGAGACCATCGAGATCGTCCAGATGGTGCTGGCGGGCAAGGTGAACAAGAAGCTGGTGAACCTGCTCCAGAACACCGGCGGCCGGGCCATCGGCCTGTCCGGCATGGACGGGCACATGATCGAAGCCACCATGCAGGACGAGCGGCTGGGCTATGTGGGGGAGATCACCCACATCAACACCGCCCCCATCACGGACCTGCTGGACAAGGGGTATATCCCCGTCATCTCCACCGTGGGCTGTGACAGGGAGAACCATGTGTACAACATCAACGCCGACACCGCCGCGGCCCGGATCGCCGGGGCGCTGAAGTCGGAGAACCTGATTTTGATGACGGACATCACCGGCGTCCTCCGGGACAAGGACGACCCGTCCACCCTGATCCCCCGGATTTTTGTCAGCGAGGTGCCCCAGCTCATGAGCGAGGGGATCATCCAGGGCGGCATGATCCCCAAAATGGAGTGCTGTGTGGACGCCATCCGCCGGGGCGTGAAAAAGGCCTGCATCATCGACGGCCGGGTACCCCACTCGATTTTGATTGAAACCTTGACCGATGCCGGTATCGGCACCATGCTTACTTTATAATCAAACGATTTTGAATCCAGATCATTGGAGGAGACGGTATTATGACCAACAAAGAGATCATCGCCATGGGGGACGAGAGCGTCATGCCCACTTACGGGCGGTTCCAGGTGGCGTTTGAAAAAGGTCAGGGCTCGGTCCTGACGGATTTTGACGGAAAAGAGTATGTGG
>JALFTG010000087.1 GCA_022779345.1 Oscillospiraceae bacterium
GCTGCACAGCAACGAGCTGGCCAGAGACGCTCTGGTCTCCGCCGCATACAGCGACTGGCAGAGCCAGGTTCTGGAGAACTACTCCGCCGACACCAAATTCGGCATGAAACTGGTGGGCTGAACCATCTGAACAACCGACAACAATCCGCCCCGTTAACCGGGGCGGATTTTTTCAAAGGAAAGGAGACACTATGACGGAACAGACATTGCGTACCCGGATGCTGCTGGGGGACGAGGCCGTGATGCGGCTGGAGCAGGCCCATGTGGCCGTATTCGGCCTGGGCGGCGTGGGCAGCTGGTGCGCCGAGGCATTGGCGCGCACGGGAGTGGGGGAGCTGACCATCGTGGACGATGACACTTTCTCCGTCACGAACCTGAACCGCCAGGCCGGGGCGCTGTGGTCCACCGTGGGCCAGCCCAAGACGGAGGTCATGGCCCGCCGCCTGCTGGACATCAACCCCGCCCTGCGCCTCCACGCCATCCCCGCCCGGTACACCCCGGAGGACCGGGAGCGCTTCTTCGCCGCCCGGTACGATTTCATCGCCGACGCCATCGACTCCGTGACCAGCAAGGTGGACCTGATCGCTGCCGCTGTGGACCGGGACATCCCCATCATCTCCTCTATGGGCACCGGCAACAAGCTGGATGCCACGAAGCTGACCCTGACGGACCTGTCCAAAACCGCGGGATGCCCGCTGGCCCGGGTGCTCCGCCGGGAACTGCGGAAGCGGGGCATCGAACACCTGGATGTGGTGTACAGCACAGAGCCGCCCATGACGCCCCGCCCGCTGGACACGCCCCCCGCCGGGAAGTACACCGTACCCGGCTCGGTGATGTGGGTGCCGGCCACAGCGGGACTGCTCATGGCACAGCATATCATGTCGAAACTGGTCGGAATCTGACGAATCAACCCGATTCCCTACCAGGGAAGCAGGTTGATTTTTCCTGGAATCTTTATTTTTTAAAAATCAAAAAGCCGGAATATCCCGGTGAAAGCCGGGAAATGCAATGCAAAAATATGGAAAGCTGAACTATTATTTCAGAAAAACAATGCTTTGCATAGCACTCGACATAATCATGCACAAAATTGTCTCTTGAAATAATTTAAAATTATGTTAAAATCAGTACATAAATTATCCATTTTCTTGAGAGAGGTAAGTTCACCGATGCAGACCGCCAGGAAAATCTGGAATATTGTTTCAACCATCATTGTGGCGCTGGTAGTGCTGCTGGCTGTGCTTCTGGTGGGTGTCCGGCTGGTGGGGATTCAGGTATTCACGGTCCTGTCCGGCTCCATGGAACCCACTTACCACACCGGCTCCGTGATCTATGTGAAGAAGGTGGACCCCTACGAGATTCAGCCCGGCCAGGTGATCACATTCATGCTGGACGAGGACACCGTGGCCACCCACCGGGTGGTGGAGGTCGTCCCCGATGACGAGGACCCCACGGTCATCCGCTTCTGCACGAAGGGCGACGCCAATGACGCCGTGGACGGCGGTCTGGTCCATTATAAAAATGTGATCGGCACCCCGGTGTTCACGATTCCGTACCTGGGCTATCTGATCAGTTACATCCAGCATCCCCCCGGCCTGTATATCGCCATCACCGCCGGTGCCATTCTGGTTCTGCTCATGTTCGTGCCGGACATTCTCCGTGCCGCCGACAAAGCCGACCAGCGGGACGCCGAGCGCAAGAAGCAGAAAGAACAGGACGATACATAACCGACCCCCCGGTCACCCGGCAGGGGCGCAGTTCACCAGCATCTCCCCCCGCGGCAGAGATCATATCGCGCAGTGTGCACACTGCCCTCTGTCAAGGATGACAGAGGGCAATAACCCTTGCCCACCGCACTCCGCAAGCCTTCCACCCGCAGGGGGGAAGGCGGCACGGCCCCAACAGCCCCCCACCGCACCCCAACAGAACGGTAGGGGCGCACCTGTGTGTGCGCCCGCCCCACCCCCCGCAGTTCAAAACCTGTCATTGCGAGGAGCGCAGCGACGTGGCAATCCGCATCCCCATATGTGCGATGGGGATGCGGGAAAAGAGAAACGGATTCCCACGTCGGGTTGATGCCCTCCTCGGAATGACAGAGGAGAAATAAAACGGACGCAGTTCAAAACCTGTCATTGCGAGGAACGCAGCGATGTGGCAATCCGCATCCCCATATGTGCGATGGGGAACCGGGAAAAGAGAAACGGATTCCCACGTCGGGCTGATGCCCTCCTCGGAATGACAGAGGAGAAATAAAACGGACGCAGTTCAAAACCTGTCATTGCGAGGAGCGCAGCGACGTGGCAATCCGTTCCCCCCGCACCCCCACCCACGCGAAGTAAACGAGCCGGTTCAAGCCCGTTTATATAAAACCAAATTAGGAGGAAAAAGAATGAAGAAAAAATTGACCCTG
>JALFTG010000102.1 GCA_022779345.1 Oscillospiraceae bacterium
CTGCGGGTGGCCCGGTCCAATGTGATGAAGTGTATGCTGGGGGCCAGGGTGTCCTGCGTGAAGGCGGATGCCTTTCAGGATCCGCCCGCCCATATCGGCACCTTTGACCTGATCGTGTCCAATCCCCCCTACATCCGCACCATGGACATCCTGACGCTGGACACCTCCGTGCGGGACTATGAGCCTCTGGAGGCCCTGGACGGCGGACAGGACGGATTTGATTTTTACGAGGCTATCCTGAAGCACTGGAAATCCTGTCTCCGCCCCGGCGGCTACCTGATGTTTGAGGTGGGCGAGGAACAGTCCGGCCGGGTCATCGACCTGATGCGTCTGGCGGGCTTTCACCATGTAAAGACCACGCTGGACACCGGCTGTACCGAAAGAGTCGTATCCGGTCAGTTAGAATAGAACTGCCAAGCGATGCCCTCCGGGGCACAGAATCATAAAGATGAACAGATGAGGTGGAATGACATATGGCAAACAGCAAAATGGGAACCGTGACCCAGCCCGGTCAGGCAGAAGATAAAAAGAAGGCACTGGAAACCGCCATTGCCCAGATCGAGAAAAACTTCGGCAAGGGCGCCATCATGCGCCTGGGGGACGACATCCCCGTGAATGTGGAGGCCATCCCCACGGGCTCTCTGTCCCTGGACCTGGCCCTGGGCATCGGCGGCGTCCCCCGGGGGCGCATCGTGGAGATCTACGGCCCCGAATCCTCCGGTAAGACCACCCTGGCCCTGCACATTCTGGCCAGCGCCCAGAAGCTGGGCGGCGAGGTAGCCTTCATCGATGTGGAGCACGCGCTGGAGCCGGCCTATGCCCGGGCCCTGGGCGTAAATATTGACGAACTGCTGATCTCCCAGCCGGACACCGGCGAGCAGGCCCTGGAGATCACCGAACAGCTGGTGCGCTCCGGCGCCATCGACTGCGTGGTGGTGGACTCCGTGGCCGCACTGCTGCCCAAGTCCGAACTGGAGGGCGAAATGGGCGATTCCAGCGTGGGCGTGGTGGCCCGGCTGATGAGCCAGGCCCTGCGGAAACTGGCGGGCATCGTGTCCAAGACCAACTGCGTGGTGGTATTCATCAACCAGCTGCGTGAAAAGATCGGCGTCATGTACGGCAACCCGGAGACGACCCCCGGCGGCCGTGCCCTGAAATACTTCTCCAGCGTACGCATTGATGTGCGCCGGGTGGAAACCCTGAAGTCCGGCAGCGAGATGATCGGCAACCGCACCCGGGCCAAGGTGGTCAAACACAAGGTGGCTCCCCCCTTCAAGGAGGCGGAGTTTGATATCATCTACGGCGAGGGCATCTCCAAGGTGGGCGAGATCATCGACCTGGGCGTGAAGCTGGACCTGATCGAAAAGGGCGGTGCCTGGTTCACCGTGAACGGCAACCGCATCCAGGGCCGGGACAATGTGCGCCAGTACCTGCTGGAGAATCCCGATGTGGCCGATGATCTGGAGCAGAAGATCCGGGACAATGCCCATAAGCTCATGACCCCCCAGGCCAGGAAGGCCGCCCAGGCCGCCGGCCGGGCCGTGGATGTGAGCGCCGACGATTTTGAAGGCTGATGGCCCTGCCGGAGCAGGCCAAGGCCCGCGCCCTGCGGATTCTGGAGCGGCGGGATGTGTCCCGGAAAGAGCTGACTGACAAGCTCACGGCCAAAGGGGAATCCCCGGAGGACGCCGCTGCCGTGGCCGACTGGCTGGAGGACCTGGGCGTCATCAATGACGCCCGGTACGCCGGGATGGTGGTGCGCCACTATGCCGCCAAGGGCTACGGCAAATCCCGGATTCAGAATGAGCTGTACCGCCACGGCATCGGCAAAGAGCTGTGGGAGGAGGCCCTGGAACAGTATCCGGAGCAGGAGGAGACCATTGACCGGCTTCTCCGTGCCCGGCTGAAACATCCCGACCCGGACCGGGCCGAGATCAAAAAAGCCACCGACGCACTCCTGCGCCGGGGCTTTTCCTGGTCAGAGATCAACGCCGCCAAAGACAGAGTGCTGGGCAGCAATGATTATTACGAAGAATCCATTTAAAAATTTTTGTGTATGACAGAGGGAAACTGATTTGAAAGTACATTTTATTTCTCTGGGCTGTCCGAAGAACACGGTGAACAGCGAACAGATGCTCTACCTCGTCCAGCAGGCCGGTCATGAGATCGTCTCCGAGCCGGAGGGCGCGGACGCCGTGGTGGTGAACACCTGCGCGTTCATCGAGAGTGCCACCCAGGAGGCCATCGACACCATCATCGCCATCGGGGAGCTGAAAAAATCCGGACAGGTGAAGTATCTGGTGGTAGCGGGCTGTCTGGCCCAGCGGTACCGGAAGGAGATTCTGGAGGACCTGCCGGAGGTGGACGCCCTCATCGGCGTGACAAAATTCGGCGACATTGTCCAGGTGCTGGAGCAGGTGGAGGAAGGCCATATGGTGGAATCCTTCGCCGACAACAGCGCCCCCATCGAGGAGCTGGGCCGCACGGTGAGCACCGGCAGCTGCTGGGCGTACCTGCGCATCGCCGAGGGCTGCAACAACTGCTGTGCCTTCTGCGTCATCCCTTCCATCCGGGGCCGGTACCGCAGCCGTCCCATGGACGCCATTGTGAAAGAGGCGGAGGAGCTGGCGAAAAACGGCTACAAGGAGCTGATTGTCATCGCCCAGGACATCACCCGGTACGGCGAGGACCTGTACGGCGGACGATGTCTGTCCACCCTGCTGCGCCGGCTGTGTCAGATCGACGGCATCGAGTGGATCCGGCTTCACTACCTGTACCCGGACGCTTTTGACGATGAGCTGATCGACACCATTGCCCAGGAAAAGAAAATTGTCAAATACCTGGACATCCCCATTCAGCATATCAATGACCATATCCTGAAAGCCATGAACCGCCGGGGCACCGGCGAGGAGATCCGGGTGCTGTTCGACAAACTCCGCCAGCGCATCCCCGGCGTGGT
>JALFTG010000105.1 GCA_022779345.1 Oscillospiraceae bacterium
TGGTGGAGTCCCTGTCCGTTGCCAGCGACACCTCCGCGAAATATGTCATGGAGCAGATCGACGCGCTCCATCAGGAGAGCGAGACACAGCAGCTGCGCCTTGCCGAGCTGGAAACCCTGACTGAACAGAGCCGGATGCTGCATCAGGAGTTTGCCTTCCATCAGGAGATGATCGAATCCTTCGCCAGCGCGGTGGATTCTGCCACGCTGGAGGAAAAACGCCGCCTGCTGCGTACCATCGTCAAAAAGGTGGTCTGGGACGGCAAAAATGCCTATGTTTACCTCTTTGCGGAGGATGGAGAGGCGGATTTGCCACCCATTGACCAACCTATGTATCCGTTGGGAGAGGATAGCGAATGAAGTCCTCATGCATTTCCGCAGCCAGAAAAAGAGCGCCGGGGATCTGTCGCTGTCAGATTCCATCGATCTGGACGGGGATGGGAACAGCCTGTCGCTGATGGATGTGCTCAGCCAGGAGGACGAGATGCTGGAGCGGGTGGGGGACGATGAACTGTGCGCCCAGGTGCGCCGGTATGTGGACACGGTGCTGGATGACCGGGAGGCCCGGATCATCCGCCTGCGCTATGGCCTGGACACGGGCGTCCCCAAAACCCAGCGGGAGACCGCCGATATTCTCCATATCAGCAGGTCCTATGTATCCCGTATTGAAAAGAAAGCACTGGAGAAACTGAATGAATGTTTTGACGAGTGGTGAGAAGTGTGGTATAATACCATAATAAAAATTTGCACAGAGGGAGGGATGGCCGTGTCGGCTGCACAGGTGCGGAAAAAGATCGAAACCGTGATATGTACCATTGTACTGGCGGTGCTGCTGGCCATCCTGCTGCTGGTGATCGGGTCAAGACGGATGGAGGCTCCCGTGGAGGCGGATGCCGCCCCGGAGGACAGCCCGGAAGTGATCGTGGACGGTCCGACCTGGACCACGATCCTTGACGCGGACGGCTCGCCCATTCCATCCGACGGTGAATGACGGAAAAAAGTGTTGCATTTCTTGATTTTTGTGGTATAATATCCCCAGTAAGCAACAAGTTCCTTGAGAGTGGGCGCCCCGCCCACTCTTTTTCTTGACTATTTTGAGATTTTCAGAAAAGGTGCAAAATGAGTAAAATTACGGAAACTGTCTGGCAGCTGGCGGAACCGGTGGCCCGGGAAAACGGTGTGGAACTCTGGGATGTGGAGTTCGTGAAGGAAGCAGGCACCCAGTATCTGCGGGTGTATATCGACAAGCCGGAGGGCATCTGCGTGGATGACTGCGAGGCGGTCAGCCGGGCGCTGGACCCCATTCTGGATGAGGCCGATCCCATTCCCTGCAGCTATGTGTTCGAGGTGGCCTCCGCCGGCATTGACCGGGAGCTGAAGCGGCCGTCGGACTTTGAGAAATTCATGGGCTCCCAGGTGGAGATCAAGCTCTATCAGGCCCTGAACGGCCGGAAGGTCTATGTGGGCGAGCTGGCCGGGTATGACCAGGGCAATGTGACCGTCCTGGTGAACGGCAAAGAACTGGAACTGAAAAAGCCCATGATCGCGCAAGTCAGATTATATGTGGAGATATAACAGAGAAAGGTAAGGCAGAAACTATGAACGCAGAATTCTTCGAGGCAGTCGCTGACATCGAGAAAGAAAAAGGCATCCCCAGAGAATATATGTTCGATAAGATCACCCAGGCCATGCTGGCAGCCTTCCGGAAGGACAATCCGGATTATGAGGGTGATGTGGAAGTCCTGCTGGACGAGAGCGCCAGAAAAATCCAGCTGGTGGAGCACAAGACCGTGGTGGACGAGGTGGAGGACCCCTGCACTCAGATCACCCTGGCCGCCGCGAAAAAGGCTGTGAAGGGCGCCAGACTGGGCGAGACCGTGGCGATTCCCGTGGAGACGAAGAACTTCGGCCGCATCGCCGCCCAGGCTGCCAAGCAGGTGATCATCCAGGGCATCCGGGAGGCCGAGCGCGGCCTGGTGTACGATGAATTCACCTCCAAGGAACATGAGCTGCTCACCGGCGTGGTGTCCCGCATCGATCCCCGCACCGGCAGCGCTTCCATCAAGATCAGCTCCAATTCCGAGTTCACCGAAGCCGTGCTTCTGCCCCAGGAGCGGATCAAGGGCGAGGAACTCCGTGAGGGCGACCGGATCCGCGTATATGTGGTGGAGGTCCGCCGGTCCACCAGAGGTCCCCAGGTGCTCATCTCCCGGACCCATCCGGGCTTTGTGAAGCGCCTGTTTGAGATGGAAGTGCCCGAAATCTTTGACGGCACCGTGGAGATCAAGTCCATCGCCCGGGAGGCCGGCAGCCGCACCAAGATGAGCGTCTGGTCCTCCGATGAGAATGTGGACCCCATCGGTGCCTGCGTGGGTGCCCGGGGCGCCCGTGTGGCCGCCATCGTGGATGAGCTGGGCGGCGAGAAGATCGACATCATCAAATACAGCGAAGATCCCGAAACCTATATCGCCGCGGCACTGTCCCCGGCGGATGTGGTGAGCGTGACCATGTTGGAGGACGGCCGCAGCTGCCGGGTCATCGTGCCGGACAGCCAGCTGTCCCTGGCCATCGGCAAGGAGGGGCAGAACGCCCGTCTGGCCGCCAAGCTCACCGGCTATAAGATCGACATCAAACCCGAAAGTCAGGCGGAGTAAGGAAACGGAGGGAGCCGGACATGAAGCAGAAGAAAATACCCATGCGGCAGTGTCTCGGCTGCCGTGAAATGAAGCCCAAGCAAAGCCTGGTGCGGGTGGTGCGTTCCCCGGAGGGGGCCATCTCCCTGGACGCCAGAGGCAAAGCGTCGGGCCGGGGCGCCTATGTCTGCAGAGACATGGAGTGCCTGAAAAAAGCGAGGAAATCAAAGGCGCTGGAACGGTCTCTGGAGACCTCGATCCCGGATGAGATCTACGACCGCCTGGAACTGGAAATGGAGGCGGCACGGGATGGCGGATAAAGCATTGAACTATCTGGGCATCATGCGGAAGGCAGGTGCCTGCGCCGCAGGTGAAACGGACTGCGGCAGCAGCTGCCGGGCAGGCAAGGCAAAGGTCCTGCTGGTGGCCTCGGACGCATCGGAAAATGCCCGGAGCCGGGCCCGGGGCTTCGTGTACGGACGGAACATTCCCATGGTGATTCTGCCCTATACAAAGGCGGACCTGGCAGGCCTGCTGGGCCGGGGGGCGACCTCCATGATCGCCGTGACGGATCTGGGGCTGGCAAACGCTTTCATGAAGGCGCTGGCCGCGGACGGCACGGATGAGGAATATACCGCCGTCGCCGCCCGGCTGGAGGAAAAGCTGGCCGGTGAGCAGCGGCGGAAGAAGGAACAGCAGGCCCATGAACGGAATAAACGGTTAGGGAAGAGGAGGAATAAGGCTTGAGCGCATTTGAAAAATACAGAGTACACGAGGTCGCAAAGGACTTCAAAACCACATCCAAGGTGATCACCCAGATCCTGACGGATTATGCCACCACGCCGAAGAACCATATGCAGGTGCTGGAGCAGCATGAACTGGATCTGATCTTTGAGTACCTGACCCAGCACAATCAGATGGAAAGTCTGGAAGACCTCTATAAAACAACACCGAAACCGAAAGAGAAAAAGAGCCAGAAGCCTGCGGAGGCACCCGCAGCCAGGCCGGCGGAGGAGAAGCCTGTGAGAGAAGAGAGAAAAGACACAGCCAAGAAGAACGACGCGAAGCAGCCCTCCGCACCTGCGGCAGCCGCTCCCAAACAGGAGAAGCAGGAGGAGAAACCCCATGTGCCCCGCCGGGTGCCGGAAAAGCGCATCGTGGACACCCGCGGCGCCACCGGTGCTACCAATATCGACAAGTTCAATGAAAAATACGATGATCTGGCAGGCGACAAGGCCGATCAGATGCGCCGGGGCAAGGAGAAGATCGGCGGCGGCAAGAACCGCCAGCGTCAGAACACGCCCTCCAACAAGCGCAGGCAGGAGGAGCGGGACCGGATGCAGAAGCTCCAGCTGGAGATCGCCCGGAAGGCCCAGACCAAGGTGTCCATTCCTGACGAGATCAGCGTGGGCGAGCTGGCCAGCCGCATGAAGAAGAGCGCTTCCGAGGTCATCAAGCAGCTGATCAAGCTGGGCGTGTTTGCCTCCGTGTCCGATGTGATCGACTATGATACCGCCGCTCTGGTGGCCATGGAGTTCAACTGCAAGATCGAGCGGGAAGTCATTGTCACCGTGGAGGAGCGCCTGATCGACGACAGCGCCGACAAGGAAGAGGATCTGCAGCCCCGTGCCCCCGTCGTGGTGGTCATGGGCCATGTGGACCACGGCAAGACCTCCCTGTTGGACTATATCCGCAATGCCCATGTGGCCTCCGGCGAGGCCGGCGGCATCACCCAGCATATCGGCGCCTACACCGTGGATGTGAACGGCAGCCCCATCACCTTCCTGGATACGCCGGGCCATGAGGCATTCACCTCCATGCGTGCCCGGGGCGCCATGGTCACGGATATTGCCATTCTGGTGGTGGCCGCGGACGACGGCATCATGCCCCAGACCGTGGAGTCCATCAACCACGCCAAGGCCGCCAATATCCCCATCATTGTGGCCATCAACAAGATGGATGTGCCCGGTGCCAACCCCGAGCGCATCAAGCAGCAGCTCACCGAGTATGAACTGGTGAGCGAGGAGTGGGGCGGCGACACCATCATCTGTCCCATCTCCGCCAAGACCGGCATGGGCATCGACAACCTGCTGGAAAATGTGGTCCTGCTGGCGGAAATGCAGGAGCTGAAGGCCAATCCCAACCGGGCGGCCCGCGGCGCTGTCATCGAGGCCCGTCTGGACCGGGGCCGCGGCCCCGTCATGACCGTTCTGGTTCAGAACGGCACTCTGAGAAAAGGCGACATCATCATTGCCGGCACTGCTGTGGGCCGTGTCCGTGTGATGATCAACGATAAGGGCGAGCGGATCACCGAAGCCGGTCCCTCCGTGCCCGTGGAGATCGACGGCGTGTCCGAGGTCCCCAGCGCCGGCGACACCTTCAACGCCGTGGGCGATGAGCGCATGGCCAGGGAACTGGTGGAGCAGAGAAAGCAGCAGAAAAAGGACGAACTGTTCGGCGCCGCCAAAAAGGTCACGCTGGACGATCTGTTCTCCCGGATTCAGGAGGGCGAGCTGAAGGACTTCAACATCATTGTGAAGGCCGATGTCCAGGGCTCTGCTGAGGCCGTGAAGGCCTCTCTGGAGAAGCTCACCAACGAGGAAGTGCGGGTGAAGGTCATCCACAGCGCCGTGGGCGCCATCAACGAGTCCGATATCATGCTGGCCGCCACCAGCGGCGCTTTGATCGTGGGCTTCAATGTCCGCCCCGATGCCTCTGCCCGGGACAGCGCCCAGCGCACCGGCGTGGAGATCCGGCTGTACAGCGTCATCTATGACTGCATCAACGAGGTGGAAGCAGCCATGAAGGGCATGCTGGCCCCCAAGTTCGAGGAAGTGGTCACCGGCCATGTGGAAGTGCGCCAGACCTTCAAGGTGTCCAAGGTGGGCACCGTCATCGGCGGCTATGTCACCGACGGCAAGGTGAACCGGAACAGCAAGGTCCGGGTCGTCCGGGACGGCATCGTCATTTACGACGGCGAACTGGCCTCCCTGCGCCGGTTCAAGGACGATGTGAAGGAAGTCAACGAGGGCTATGAGTGCGGCATGCAGATCGAAAAGTACAACGATGTCAAGGAAGGCGACGAGCTGGAGATCTATGTCATGCAGCAGGTGGAAAGATAAGTCATCAAAGGGCTTCTATGAAGCCCTTTAATGAGGATTGCGCTGCGTTCGCGCGCCCTGCGGGCACACTCTCTCCGCGAGAAGTGTTTTCCGGCGGCAGAGCTGCCGGAAAAACGGATTGAATTTTGTTTTGCCGCTGCGGCGGCAAAATTCTGCGAAGCTAATAACTAAGGAGATTCTATGGCATCCAACAGAATCGGAAGAATCAATGATGATATTCAGCGCATCCTGTCGGACCGGCTGCGGTCGGTAAAGGACCCCCGGGTCAGCGGACAGGGCATGATCACAGTCACCCGTGTGGAGACCACCGGGGACCTGCGGTATGCCAAGGTCTGGCTGAGCGTGTACGGCCTGCAGGATGAGAAGGAATTCAAAAAAGGCCTGAAAAGTGCCTCCGGCTGGCTGCGCCGGGAGCTGGGCGCCGCACTGGAGCTGTGCTACACCCCGGAGCTGGTGTTCGAGATCGACCACTCCATCGAGTACGGTGCCAAGATCAGCGGCATCCTGGAGAATCTGAACATCCCCAAAGACGAGGAGGAACCGGAATGACCGTGCAGGAATGCGCCCGCTTCCTGGAGACCCATGACCGGTATCTGCTCCTCACCCACACCCGGCCGGACGGGGACACCCTGTGCAGCGCCGGTGCCCTGTGCAGTGCCCTGCGCCGCCGGGGCAAGACCGCCTGGCTCTATCCCAATCCGGAGACCACGGAGAAGTATCTGAATTTTGTAGGCGCGTACTTCGCACCGGAGGAATTTACCGGCGACACCATCGTGTCTGTGGACACGGCGGAGGCCGGGATGTTCCCCAAAGGCTTTTCCGGGAAAGCGGAGCTGGCCATTGACCACCACGGGTCCAACAGCGGCTATGCCCCTCTGACCCTGGTGGTGCCTGACCGGGCCGCCTGCGGAGAGATCATTCTGGATGTGATCCGGGAACTGTGCGGGAATGTGACGAAGGAAGAAGCGGACCTGCTGTATGTGGCAGTGGCCACGGACACAGGCTGCTTCCAGTATATGAACACCAACGCCCACACCCTGCGTGCCGCCGCCGAGTTGGTGGAGTACGGCGCGGAGAACGGGCGGCTGAACGGGATGTTGTTCCGCAGCGTGCCCTTCCGGCGAATCAAGCTGGAGAGCATGATCTACCGGGATATGCGCTTTTTCCGGGACGGGCAGATTGCCGTGGCGGTGGTCACACAGGCCATGCTGGACGAGTGCGGCGTGACGGAAAACGATCTGGACGATCTGGCCGGTCTGGCGGGAAAGCCTGAGGGCGTGATCGTCAGCGTGACCATCAAGGAAAAGACCCCCACGGAGAGCAAGGTGTCCATGCGGTCCAGACCGCCGGTGAATGTGTCGGACATCTGCGGAACCTTCGGCGGCGGCGGACACGCTCTGGCTGCCGGCTGCCATGTGAAGGGCGATGTGGAGTCCGCCGTGGAGCAGGTGGTGGCCGCCATCAATGAGGCGTGGCCTGTATGAACGGAATTTTGCTGATCGACAAGCCCCGGGACTGGACCAGCCACGATGTGGTGGGCAAGCTCCGGGGCATTTTGCGGGAACGGCGCATCGGCCACTCCGGCACCCTGGACCCCATGGCCACGGGTCTGCTGGTGGTGTTCGTGGGCCGGGCCACCCGGGCGGTGGAATTTGCCGAGAGCCATGAAAAGGAATACCTGGCCGGTCTCCGCCTGGGGGTGGAGACGGACACCCAGGACATCACCGGTACGGTGCTGCAAACCTGTGACCGGGCCGTGTCCCGGACGGAGCTGGAAGCGGCGCTGAGCGGCTTCCGGGGGGAGATCGACCAGATCCCGCCCATGTACTCCGCCATCAAGGTCCAGGGCCGAAAGCTGTGCGACATCGCCCGGAAGGGCGGGGAAGTGGAGCGTAAGCCCCGGCATATCACCATCTCCCGGCTGGAGCTGCTCCCCGGAGAGGGGCCGGACTGGCAGCTGGATGTGGTGTGCTCCAAGGGCACCTATATCCGCACACTGTGTCATGATATCGGACAGGCACTGGGCACCGGCGGCGCCATGAGCGCCCTGCGCCGGGTCCGGGCGGGTCTGTTCACCCTGGACGGCGCCCACACCCTGGAGGAAGTCCAGGCTGCGGCGGACGCCGGACAGGCAGAGCATCTGCTCCTGCCGGTGGACAGCCTGTTTGCCGATGTGCCCGCTGTGACGCTGGATGCCCGGGCGGAGAAGCGCTGCCGGGTGGGCGGCGAATTTGCCTGGGACGCCCCGGACGGGGAAGCCCGGCTGTACGCCCCCGGCGGGGAATTTCTGGCCCTGGCCCGGATGGAGCAGGGCGTGTGCCGCACAGTAAAGAGTTTTTTTGAGGTCTGAAGATATGAGAAGAGTCGTTGCGCTGGGATTTTTTGACGGGGTCCATCTGGGCCACGGAGTCTTGCTGGATCTGACCCGCCGCCGGGCGGAAGAGCTGGGAGCGGTGCCCTCCGCCATCAGCTTTGATGTCCATCCGGACACGCTGGTGCGGGGAGAGACGGTCCCGCTGATCACCAATCACGCCGGACGGGAGGAACTGATGCGCCGCCTGTACGGGATTCAGGATGTGCTGCTGATCCATTTCAATTACGGCACCATGCATATGCCCTGGGAGCAGTTTCTGGACCAGATGGTCACGGAGTTCGGTGCGGTCCACTTCGTGGTGGGCCACGATTTCCGCTTCGGGGACCGGGGACAGGGAGACGGCGAGCATATCCGCCAGTACTGCGAGGCCCACGGCCTGAGCTGCGACATCGTGGCGCCGGTGTACCTGAACGGCGAGATCGTCAGTTCCACCCTGATCCGGAAATTGCTGATGGACGGGGAGATGGAGCGGGCCAACGCCTTTCTGGGCCATCCCTATGAGCTGACGGATGTGGTGCGCCACGGGTTCCGTCTGGGCTCCAAAATGGGCACGCCCACGGTGAATATGCGCATCGACCGGGAGATGCTGGTGCCCCGCCACGGGGTCTATGCTACCCGGGTCTATCTGGAGGACGGCCGGGAGTTCCCGGGCGTGACCAACATCGGCGTGCGCCCCACGGTCAGCGGCGGCGACTCCCTGTCGGTGGAGACCTTCATCTTGGACTTCAGCGGCGACCTGTATGAGAGCCGCATCCGGGTGACCTTCCACCACTTCATCCGTCCGGAGCAGAAATTCCCGGATGTGGAGGCTCTGAAACAGCAGATCCTCCACGATGCCGAGACCTCCCGGCAGTATTTCCTCAATCAGAAATAAGGAACCGGCCTGCCAGACGGCAGGCCGGACCTGTAAAAACGCCAGGACATCCTGTGGGGGAAGTCCTGGCGCTGTTTTTATTTCGCGGGAGGGGCGGCTTTCCGGGGGACATAGCGGCGGCCCCGGCGACGGGACTGGGCGGCCTTGCCCCGGTAGAAGCTCTCCGTGTCCTCATCGGCCACATACATCAGCCGGCTGGCGGCCCACAGGCCCGCTTCGCTCTTCTTGAACTTCAGCCGGGTGAGGAATTTTCCGTGCTCCGGGCAGACATGGAGATTCATGTACCGCTGGTCGCCCTGATTTACCCACCGGCTGCCGGTCATCTCCCCGCCGCATACGGGGCAGACCGGAGCGGCGATGGCATCGGAGAAGGCGTCCGCCTTGCTGACAAACTCTTTGGGGGCCGTGTGCTCGATGGGCTGAGGCTCCGCCGCGGCCCGGGCCTGCTTCTCCTCGGCCTGCCGGGCGATGAGCTTTTCCGTGTCCTCCAGATCCCGCAGGCCCCGTTCCATGTCCAGATGGGAACACACCAGAGCGGTATTGTACGCGTCGCCCAGGGCGTCATGGGCCACCCGGGTCTGCTCGATGCCGAAGTGCTCCATGGCGGAGGAAAGTGATCGCTGGACCCGCTGGCCCACGGTCTGCATGGAATAGATGGTCTGGAGATTCAGCCAGCCGCTGATCCAGTCCCAGTCCAGGTCGTGGATGATGATGTTCTGTTCCATGATGCCCTGGTCATCCATGCCCCAGGTCAGGAAGGTCACATCCTCCCCGCACCATTTGTGGAACTGCTCCAGCGCATCGGGGAAGGGCACCCCCTGGGCCAGACGATCCTTGTCGAAACCGGTGATCTTCTTGACCTTATAGTGGATGCGCCGGAAAAACTGGGGGCGCACATCGATGGTGAACTCCTCGCCGGGGGTCATGTCGTCATTGAGCTTCACCGCGCCGATCTCGATGATCTCTCCCCGGAGATGGATGGGGAGCTTTTTGAAGATGGCGGAGTCGGAGCTCATGGCCTGATTCCATTCCAGGTCCAGAACGATATAATTCATGGAATGCTTTTCCAACCTTTCGTAAAAAGAACTCAATTTAAAATCAGTATACCATAGTTCCGTCCGGGATGCACGACATTTTTCCGCCCGGGCGAGAATTTGTTTGCCACGGGGGAGCGGGTGTGGTAGAATAACCCTATTCGCGGGGCCATCCGAAGCCCTGCGGCCGCAATCTATTTTCAGGAGGTAACCGTATGAACATTGCAGTCTTATGCGGAGGCATCTCAAATGAACGCGATGTGTCCCTGTCCACCGGTGCGGGCGTCGCGAAGGCACTGCGGGAGCGTGGGCACAAGGTGGTGCTCATGGATTTGTATTTCGGATGCGAAGAAGCATATACCGATCCGAAGCAACTGTTTGACCGCCCCCATGGGGAGGAGGATTACCGGGTGAAAAATGACATCCCGGATCTGGAGGCCATCAAAGCCCTGCGCCGGCAGGACAATGATTCCCTCATGGGAGACAATGTGATTGAAATATGCCGGGCGGCGGACATCACTTTCCTGGCCCTCCACGGGGAGGAGGGGGAGAACGGCAAACTCCAGGCTGCTCTGGACATTGCCGGGATCAAATATACCGGCTCTGGCTATCTGGGCAGCGCCATCGCCATGAACAAGGGCCTGTCCAAGCTCCTGTTCCGGGAAAACGGCATTCCCACGCCGCCGGCCATCAAGCTGAAAAAGGGGAATGTCCCCTACGACGATATCGGTTTCCCCTGTGTGGTGAAGCCCTGCTCCGGCGGCTCCTCCGTGGGCACCTCCATCGTCAACGGTCCGGAGGAATATGCCGCGGCCCTGGACCTGGCCTTCCGGTATGAGAAGGAAGTCATCGTGGAGAAGTACATCAAGGGCCGGGAGCTGACCGTGGGCGTCATCGACGGAAGAGCCATGCCCGTCATCGAGATCATCCCCAAGTCCGGGTTTTATGACTATAAGAACAAATACCAGGCCGGTGCCACTGACGAGATCTGCCCCGCTCAGATCGGCCCGGAGGCCACGGAGCGGGTGCAGCGTCTGGCGGAGCGGGTGAACCGGGCCCTGATGATCGACGCCTACTGCCGGGCGGATTTCCTGTGGGATACGGAAAGCGATGAGATGTACTGCCTGGAGGCCAACACCCTGCCGGGCATGACCCCCACCAGTCTGATCCCCCAGATGGCCGCCGCCGAAGGCATGAGCTTCGGAGAGCTGTGCGAGAAACTCATTCAGGTATCCTTGGAGAAATACGACAAATGACAGGACTGACATTACAGCAGATCGCCGATCTGTGCGGCGGCACATATCACGGCCCGGCGGAACTGGCCGGGCGGGAACCGAAGGAACTGGTGATCGACAGCCGCCGGGTGCAGAGCGGGGACCTGTTCGCCGCCCTGCCCGGAGAGCGGGTGGACGGCCACAGCTTCGTGGGCAAGGCCCTGGACGCGGGCGCGGCCGGGTGCCTGGTGAAGTTTGTTCCGGAGGGGGAGGAGCGCCCCTGCGTGGTGGTGCCGGATGTGGCCGCAGCCATGCAGACCATCGCCGCCGCCTACCGGGACACCCTGGGCATCCCCATTGTGGGCGTCACCGGAAGCGTGGGCAAGACCACCATGAAGGAAATGCTCGCCTCCGTGCTGGGCACCCGGTATCCCGTGCTGAAAACGGAGAAGAATTTCAACAACGATCTGGGCGTGCCCATGACCGTGTCCCGGATCATGCCGGAGCACCGGTGCGCCGTGGTGGAAATGGGCATCTCCCACTTCGGGGAGATGGAGGAACTGGGCCGCATTGTGCGCCCCACGGAGATGGTCTACACCATCATCGGCCACGCCCATCTGGAGGCCCTCCATGACCGGCAGGGCGTCCTGAAAGCCAAGACCGAGCTGCTGCCCCTCCTGCCGGAAACAGCCACCCTGTTTGTGAACGGGGACGACGACCTGCTGGCGGCGCTGGAGAGCGATCTGGAGACCGTCACCTTCGGCACCGGGAAACACTGCATGGTCCGGGCGGAGAACATCCGCCTGAGCGGGACGGACGGCACCGTGTGCGACATTGTGTGCGGCGAACGGCGGATTCCCGTGACCATCCATGCCTACGGCAAACATATGGTCGCCGCCGCCCTGGGCGCTGCCGCCGTGGCCATGCACTTCGGCATGACCGACGCCGACATCGCCGCAGGCATCGCGGCCTACGAGCCGGTGGGCGGCCGTGCGGCCGTGACGGAGACGCCCCTGCTCACCATCATCAACGACTGCTACAACGCCAACCCGGATTCCATGGGCGCCGCCCTGGAGTCCCTGGCCATGCTGTCCGGCCGCCGGGTAGCCATTCTGGGGGATATGTATGAGCTTGGCCCCGATTCCGCCCGGATGCACCGGGAGATGGGGGAGAAAGCTGCGGCGCTCGGCATCGACCATGTGATCACCTGCGGGGAGCTGGCACGGGACATCGCCGCCGGAGCGTCCGGCGGGAATGTCACCGCCTTTGACACCAGGGAGGACCTGATCGCCGCCCTGCCCACGCTGGTGGAGCGGGGGGACCGGGTGCTGGTGAAAGCGTCCCACGGGCTCCATCTGGAAGCCGTGGTGGAGGCGCTGGAGAATCTGACATGACTGTGGATGATATCCGCACCGGACTCTTTGCCCGGCAGGACACCGGCTACCGGGACTTTCACAGCCGGCTGGTGCCGGAGCTGGATAAAGACACCCTCATCGGCGTCCGTACCCCGGTTCTCCGCTCTTATGCGAAAGAACTGTCCAAAACGGATATGTCCGGGTTCCTGGCGGACCTGCCCCACCGGTACTATGAGGAGAACTGCCTCCACGCCTTTCTCATCGAGCAGATCAGAGACTTTGACGCATGTATGGCAGAGACGGAGCGGTTCCTGCCCTATATCGACAACTGGGCCACCTGCGATCTATTTGCCCCGAAGGTGTTCCGGAAGCATCCGGAGGAGATGTTCGCCGCCTGCCGCTGCTGGCTGATGAGCGGGCACACCTACACGGTGCGGTACGCCCTGGATGTGCTGATGAAGCAGTTTCTGGATGAAAAATTTACCCCGGAGGTGCTGGACCTGGCGGCGGGGGCCTGCTGTGAAGAATATTATGTCAACATGGCTGTGGCATGGCTGTTCGCCGAAGCGCTGGCGAAGCAGTATGACGCCGCCCTGCCGTATCTGACAAAGCACCGCCTGTCCCCATGGGTTCACAACAAGGCCATCCAGAAAGCCGTGGAGAGCCGGAAGATCCCGCCGGAGACCAAGGCATACTTAAAAACGCTGAAACGAAAAGAAAAATCCTGCTGAAACAGAAAGCCGGCAGTCG
>JALFTG010000126.1 GCA_022779345.1 Oscillospiraceae bacterium
TCAGCGCCGGGCCGGGGCGGGTGTATGCGGAGGCGTAGCGGTACAGAGCCAGATGCACATCGTCCCCGGCGGGGACCGCCGGGGACAAGCCCAGGACAGCCACGCCGCTGACAAGCACTTCAAATTTTTCGTGGGGCGCCACCGTATGCCCAAAGACGCACAGATTCCCGAAAGCATCCGTGCCTTCACACAGGGAGTGTTCCGGATAGATGTCCTGCCGGCAGGACAGAATGCTCTGCCGGGCGTCGGACCGGGGCATACATTTCACCGTGAACCGGTGATCCGTCACCGGCTGGTCGAATTCGATCAGCAGATGATAGCGAAAATCAACTGTTTCCATTCAGACCTCTAAGATCCGTTCGATCTGGGTGACGATCTCCCGGTAATTCATGGGTTCTTCCAGAATGAGGGCGTTCAGCGCCGTGAGCACATCCTCCCGGAAGTGGATTTCGCACCGGCGGATCCGTCCGTTCAGCCGGTGGACCTCCCGGGTCATGGACTCCCTGTCCACATGGAGCCGGCCGTACAGGTCGATGCGCTCCACCCGCTTGCCCACCTTGATGATGTTCCGGGTGTTCTCATCCTCGATCAGGTCGTCCACGATGCCCCAGAAGGCCAGGATGTTGTCCGTGACCGTCTGGAAATCCAGAAGGGGCGCGTCGCTGAGGGCGGCCTTTTTCATGGCGTACACCGCCAGCTGGATGTAGCACAGCGTCTCGCTGCCGATTTCCTCCCGCAGCTCGATGGCGTTGTCGTAGGCCCGGTACAGGTTGCTCATAATGGAGTTGGGGTCCTCGGTGCTGAAGGGGTAGGTGCGCAGGAAATCCTCAGAGGATGTGTAGATATTGGGAATCTCCAGGGACCGGCAAAAGGCGTCGTAATCCCCGGCGCCGGTCTCCACCATGGTGTCATAGCTCTGGCCGAACAGCTTCAGGGTGGTGTACACCCGCTCGGAATACCGCCCCAGCCAGTACAGGCGGTCTGTATTTTCTATCGACTTAACACCCATGTGTCTTTAAAGCCTCCTCCCTGGGATGAGTTGACGATGAAGGAATCCGGATTCCGGGAGAAGCGGGTCAGGCCGCTTTTCCACACCACCGGTTCCTCGCTGGTGAGTACAAAGGCGCGCAGGTCCGCTTTCCGGGGGACCCGGCCCTCTTTTTCCAGAATGTCCAGATCGCAGAAGTCGATGACCTCCTGGGCGATGAACCGTCTCGGCTCCGCCTTCAGCAGCCGGATGAAATCCGCCTTCTGCTCTCTCGTCATGGAGCTGCCGAACACCACGCCGTAGCCTCCGGCCTCGGCCACATCCTTCAGCACCAGAGAGTCGAAGTGCTCCAGCACATAGGCCATGTCCTCCTCATAGAAGGGCAGATAGGTGGGGGCGTTGTGGAGAATCGGCTCCTCGCCCAGATAGTATTTAATCATCCGGGGCACAAAATAATAGATGCCCTTGTCGTCGGCGATGCCGTTGCCCGGGGCGTTCAGCAATGCCACATTCCCCCGGCGGAAGATGTCGAAGATGTGGGGCACGCCGATGAGGGATTCGGGGTTGAAATTCATGGGGTCCATGTACTCGTCGGAAATCCGGCGGTACACGGCGCCCACCCGCTCCTTCCTGCCGCTGTAATCGACGAAGTACAGGTGATCCCCCTCCACCACCAGATCCTGGGCGGATACCAGGGGCACATGCATCTGCTCGGCAAGATAGGAATGCTCAAAATACGCCGCGTTATACCGCCCCGGCGTCAGCACCACGGACAGTCCGCCGGTGTTTACATAATCCAGCGTGTGCTTCAGCAGCTTTGCGTAGTTCCGGTTGTCCTCAATGGCGTTTTCCCGGAAGGTTCTGGGGCTGGCTTTCCGGCAGATCTCCCGGGCGATCATGGGATAGGACGCCCCGGAGGGGACCCGCAGGTTGTCCTCCAGTATGTACCACACCCCGTCCTTTCCCAGCACCAGGTCGATGCCGGAGATGTGGGAGAACACATCCTTCGGGGGATGGATGCCCTCGCACTGGGCCAGATAACCGCTGGAGGCGTAGATGAATTCCTCGGGGATGACCTTGTCCCGGACGATTTTCTTGTCGTTGTAAATGTCCGACAGAAACAGGTTCAGGGCCATGACCCGCTGCTTCAGTCCCCGTTCCAGATAGGCGAACTCCTCTTTTCCGATCACCCGGGGGATGACATCAAAGGGGAAGAGCTGCTCATGGAAGGTGTTGTTTTTGTAAATGCCGAACTTGACCCCATACCGGGCAAGCTGTTCATTGACCCGTTCCGACCGGGCCAGCAGGTCCAGATCCATAGTGCATCCCTCTTTCTGCCACAGATTTGCGAAAAGGCGTCTTGCTGCCTTGCAAAACGCCTTTGTTTATTCTCATATAATACCGGATTCCTGCAAATTAGTCAAGAAGAACTTGCAAATTAGAGCGGATCGTCTCCGTGGGGCAGTTTAGAAAGCAGCGCCGGGATGTTCCTTGACAGGAACGGCAGGGAATAAAATGCTTTATAATAAAGAAACCGGAAACGGAGGTGGATACGGATGGGAAAAATGAAACCGGTCTGGTGGATTGTTCTGACCATGGTGCTGTGTCTTGCGGTGGGCGTCTGCGTCCATGTGTACGATGAAAATGCCAACGGAGACCGGGTCCTGTTTGACGAGGCTTCCGGTCGCATCCTGTCAGAATATCCGGAGGAAATCCGGTTCCTGGAGGAGTACACCGGAGAGGAGATCGATGAGATTGATGCCGGCACGGTGCACATCATTCGTCAGGCGATTCTGGCACTGGAACTGGACGGGGACACCCCCGCACAGCTGCGCTTTGACGATCTGCAAAACGATATGGTGGATGCGATCCTGGAATACCGGGCCTACCGGGAAAATAGCGGTATCCTCAGCAAAGGATAAGGAAGCAGCCGGCTCACGGGACAAAGGCGGGAGCATCAATGCTCCCGCTTTTGTCCGTCTCTGGGATTTTGGACGGATGTTATCTGAATTTATCTGTCACGCGTGTGGCCCCGCCGGGGCGGCGGATTGAAGCGGCTTGCGCCGCACGAGGCCGCTGGTTCTCGGCGTATTTCTGAATGAAAAAGAGGAGCATCCCTGTACGGAAAGCTCCTCTTTTGGTCCGAGTGACTGGAGTCGAACCAGCGGCGGTGCCGACACAGCGTGTGGCCCCGCCGGGGCGGCGGATTGAAGCGGCTTGCGCCGCACGAGGCCGCTGGCTCTCGGCGTATTTCTGAATGAAAAAGAGGAGCATCCCTGTACGGAAAGCTCCTCTTTTGGTCCGAGTGACTGGAGTCGAACCAGCGGCCTCTTGAACCCCATTCAAGCGCGCTACCAATCTGCGCTACACCCGGATATTTTGTTTCGCTTGATTTATCGTGCTTGAGTATATTACCACAGTCTCCCACAGAATGCAAGCCCTAATTTCAAATTTTTTTCTTTTTTTCAGAAAACCGGCCGGAAAGACCGGTATGCAAAGGCGGAGGATTGTGGTATGATAGGACAAAACAGGAAGGAGCGGGATGGAAATGGGTGTTTATGACGACTATCGGGCGAAGCTGCGTACGCCGGAACAGGCGGCGGCCGTGGTGAAAAGCGGGGACTGGGTGGACTACACCACCACCCTGGGCTTCCCGGCCCTGCTGGATGCCGCACTGGCAAAGCGGCGGGACGAGCTGACGGATGTGAAGATCCGGGGCAACCTGATCTTCGGCCCGGTGCAGGCGGCGGAGTGCGACCCCGGCCGGGAACATTTCACCTACAACAGCTGGCACCTGTCCGGTTACGAGCGGAAGCTGTGCGACCGGGGGCTGTGCAGCTACATCCCCATGGTGTTCCGGAACCTGGCCTCCTATTACCGGGATTATCTCACCGTGAATGTGGCCATGGCGGCGGTGACGCCCATGGACAAACACGGATATTTCAACTTCTCCGGCGCCGCCGGGGTGTCCCGGGCGATTCTGGACCGGGCGGATATCGTGATTCTGGAAGTGAACGAGCATCTGCCCCGGGTCCACGGCGGCTGGGGCGAGAGCATTCACATCTCTGAGGTGGATTATGTGGTGGAGGGGGAGCACGGCCCCCTGCCGGAGATCCCCGTCAGCGCCCCCACGGCGGCTGAGCGGAAAATCGGGGAATTTGTGTTCCCCCATATCCACGACGGCGCCACCCTGCAGCTGGGCATCGGCGGCACGCCTGCGGTGATCGGCAGCCTGCTGGCGGCGTCGGATGTGAAGGATCTGGGGATGCACACGGAACTGTGCTCCGATGCTTATGTGGACCTGTATGAGGCTGGGAAGCTCACCAACGCCCGCAAGACGGAATTTCCCCACAAGGGAGTCACCGGCATCATCTGCGGCACAAAGCGGCTGTATGACTGGGCGGACGACAATCCGGCCATCGCGATCTGCCCGCTGGAGTATGTGAACCGGCCGGAGGTGATCGCCCGGCAGGCGGGGATGATCTCGGTGAACGGCTGCGTGGCGGCGGACCTGTACGGACAGGTGTGCTCCGAGAGCGCCGGAACCCGGCAGGTCAGCGGCACCGGCGGTCAGCTGGATTACCTCACCGGCGCCCCCATGGCCCCGGGCGGCCAGGCGTTTCTGTGCATGACCTCCACCTATACGGACAAGACCGGCGCCGTCCGGTCCCGGATTGTGCCCACCTTCCACGGGGACATCGTCACCTCTCCCCGGAGCCAGATGTACTGGATCGTCACGGAATACGGCGCGGTGAATCTGGCGGGGCGGAGCACCTGGGAGCGGGCGGAGGCGCTGATCTCCATTGCCCACCCGGACTTCCGGGAGGAACTGATTGCCGCCGCCCAGACCCAGAACATCTGGCGGCGGTCCAACAAACGCTGAAGCAAAGAAATAGTTTTTTGAAAGGAAACGGAGACATTGTCGGAATGTGAAACACGGACCACCCCCTATACCCGGGAAGAACTGACGGAGCGGGGGTGGAGCCGGACCTTATTGCAGAGAAACCCCGCCGACGGGCGGGAGAACCATCTGGAAATCTGGAGCCCGGCGCTGGTGGCCCGGGTGGAAGCCCAGCCCGGCGCCCGGCAGTCCATCGCCGCCAATCTGGAGAACCGGGAACTGACGGACCGGCTGCGCGCCGCTGGAAAACAGCAGGTGCTGGAGGCCCAGGACGCGGCCTGTAACCTGCTGACAGAGACGGTGGAGGCGGCGCTGGCGGCGCTGGACCTGCCGGAGGATACGGCGGCGGATGTGGCCCTGACGGCCCGGTTCTGCCATCAGCAGGTGCTGGTGCCCGTGTCCGCCAATCAGGCCATGGACCGGGACAAGCGGGCCAAAAACCGGCCGGGGGCCGAGGGCATCCGGGGGAATTTCCGCCGGGCCTGGAGCCAGAAGAACCTGCGGGGCGGCAGCATCCGCTCCATGCGGCGGCACAAATGGACCATCGCCTATCTGCCGGAATTCCGTGATCTGGCGGGGGAGTATGCCGCTGATCTGATCCGGTTTGCCGTCCGCTCTGTGGAGGAGATGCGGGAGACGGACCCCACGGTGGATCTCTCCGACCTGCTGGACCTGCCCAAGGTGCGGGAGCAGTTCCCCTCCCGGCGGCCCAGCCTGAAGGAAAATTACAGTCTGTACTACATCGAGGGCATGATCCAGGTGAAGCTTCAGGACCTGCTGTCGGTGGAACCGAAAGAGGAATACCCGGACGCCCGGCGGATGCAGCGGCGGTTCATCCTCCACATCGGCGGGACGAACACGGGCAAGACCTACAGTGCCCTCCAGCGTCTCCGGGAGGCGGAGACCGGGGCCTATCTGGCGCCCCTGCGCCTGCTGGCCCTGGAGGTTCAGGAGCGGATGCTGGCGGCGGGTGTGGCCTGCTCCATGCGCACCGGGGAAGAGGAGGACATCGTCCCCAACGAGACCCATGTGTCCAGCACCGTGGAGAAAGCGGACCTGCGGGCACACTACGCCGTAGCGGTGATCGACGAATGTCAGATGATTGCCGACCCCTTCCGGGGCTTTGCCTGGACACGGGCCATCCTGGGCCTGCAGGCGGAGGAAATCCACCTGTGCGCCGCACCGGAGGCCCTGCCCTTGCTGGAGGAGATTCTGTCGGATCTGGGAGATCCCTATGAGGTGGTCCATCATGAGCGGTCCGTGCCCCTGAAATGGCAGGACCGGCCCGTCCGTCTGGGACAGGCGAAGCGGGGGGATGCCTTCATCGCCTTCTCCAAGCGGGGCGTGCTGAAGCTGGCGGCCCAGCTGCGGAGCATGGACATCCCCACCTCCATTATCTACGGTGCCATGCCCTATGAGGCCCGCCGGGCACAGATGCACCAGTTTCTGGACGGGGAGACCCAGGTGCTGGTGGCCACGGACGCCATCGGCATGGGACTGAACCTGCCGGTGCGGCGGATCGTGTTCACGGAGACGGAGAAGTTTGATGGCCAGACCCGCCGACCCCTGGAGCCGCCGGAGGTGAAGCAGATTGCCGGCCGGGCCGGGCGCATGGGATTGTACGACATCGGGTTCGTGGCCGCTATGCGGGACGCAGACGAGCTGGGGCTGATCCCGGAATGTCTGGAACGGCCCAATCAGGAGCTGCGGGAGGCCTCCCTGGGCTTTTCCGACCTGGTGGCGTCCATCCATTACCCCCTGGGGGATGTGCTGAAGGCCTGGAGCAACCAGCCGGTGAAGGCCCCCTACAAGCGTATGGATGTGTCCCGGTATATCCGGCTGCTGGGCCTGCTGGAAAAATATGTGCCGGAGACGAAAAAGCTCTCCCATCAGACCCTGCTGCTGGCCTGCGGCATCCCCTTTGACGAAAATCGGGAGGAGCTGCTGGTCCAGTTTTACCGGTATATGCGCACCTACTGCGCCCCGGACGGCCGGGAGCTGGAAAAGCCCCGGTGTCTGGGCGGACAGCTGGACGATCTGGAGCTGTATTTCAAGAAGCTGGAGCTGTACTTCTCCTGCTGCAAGACCTTCTGTTTTGACTGCGATGAGGTCTGGCTGCGCCAGGAAAAGACCCGGACCAGCGAGCGGATCAATCAGCTGCTCACCAACGACCTGACCAAGTGCGGCCCGAAATGCCGGATGTGCGGCAAACCCCTGCCCGTGGACACTGCCTTCGGCGTCTGCGACCGCTGCTTCCGCCGCCGCCAGCGCGCCCCGGCGAGACGGGAGGAACAGGCATAAAAATTTCCCGACAGGAAGCGAACTGCTTTCTGTCGGGAAATTTTTTCAGTTTTTCCGGTTGTTCAGCGTTTCCTCCACCTCGGCCAGCTGATCGGGGGTGTTCACGCCGATGATCTCCCGGCCCAGGGACAGCTTGCAGATGCCCACCTGCCGGCCGTTCTGCCGGAGCCATTCCGGGGCGTCGGTGAGGTAATACTCCCCGCTGGCGTTGTTGTTTTTCAGATGGGTCAGCGCCTCCCTGAGATCGGGGACATGGAACACATACACGCCCACATTCAGCTCCCGGATCTTCAGCTGCTCGCTTGTGCAGTCCTTCTGCTCCACGATCCGCAGGAACTTTCCGGCTTCATCCCGCTCAATGCGGCCGTAGGGCAGGTCCACATCGGAGGTGCCGGTGAGCATGGTGCAGGCGTTGCCCTCCGCCTGATGGGCCCGGATCAGGGCATCATATGTACTGCGCTGGATCAGGGGCATATCCCCGTAGCACACCAGCACATCCCCGTCAAAGCCCTCCAGGGCGGGCATGGCACACATGACCGCGTGGCCGGTGCCCAGCTGCTGGTCCTGTACCATAGCGGGATAGGCGGGGAATGCCGCCGTCACCACTTCTTTCTGATACCCCACCACCAGCACGGTGTCCTCCACCGGGAGGAAATTCAGCTCTCCCAGCACATAGTGGAGCAGGGGCTGCCCGCAGGCAAGGCGCATGACCTTGGGCAGGTCACAGCCGTCGGTACGCATTCTGGTGCCTTTTCCGGCGGCCAGTACGATTGCTTTCAGATTATCTGACACGATTGGTTCCTCCTGTATAGCCGACTTCCCGGATGACTCCGAGGCCGAAATTGTTGGAATAGAGATAGTAGACGGTGGCCCGGACCGCGGCATCGTTGCTGCTGGTCAGGGCGAGGGTGAGCACAGCGCTGCCCCGGACCTGGTTGATCCGTCCGGTGATCTGCCCGGTATCAGAGATGCCGGCGCCGCCGTTGATGCCGTTGATGTCATACCGGCAGGCCACATAGCCCGCCCCGCTGCAGGCGTCCAGGAAGGCCTGGGATTCATTCTCCCCGGCGGTGACCAGCACCGTACGCACATGGGCGGCCTCAAACAGCAGATCCATGGCGGCCTCCACGCTGTCCAGCGTCCCGTCGGGACAACAGATGCCCACGGTGTGCCCCTCGCCCACGATCCGGCGCACCGTATCCGGCGCGGAGGCGATATCCTGGGCGGTGAGGAAGAAGGCGGCGGTGATGGCGTAGTTTTTCAGCAGGTTCATCAGATAGGCCGTGGGCAGGCCCGTGAAGGTCAGATAAACCCGGGCGTCCTCATGGCTGTTCTGGGTGTTGTTTCCGGTGTGACTGCTGTCCGTGGCCGGGGCGATGGAGTCCAGATAGGCATTGTACCGCACCCGCATCTGGTTTGTGGCGGCGGAGAGGAACAGGGCGTCCCCCAGCACCTGGGAACCGTCCGTGATGCGGCAGATGTCCCCGTAGCCCACGCCCTCGATGTAGGAGACCCCCAGACCGAACATGGAACAAATGAACTGGGCGGGGAGATAGACCTGCCCGTTGCGGTAGATGGCGGTGGCGGAATATTCCATGCCGTCCCGGTCCGTGGCTGTGCCGGTGTTCATATCAATGGTGACCTGCTGGGACGAAGTATAGACCAGCACGGTGGCGATGTTGGCGTCATAGAGGGTGTAGATCCGGAAACTGCTCAGAGCGGAGGACGGGATATATACCACGGAACTGCGGAGATAGGCAAAGGGAATCGTCTCCGGCAATGTGTCGTTGATGGACACAAAGCACACATCTGACGCCGCCCGGGCCTGCAGGGGCACGGCGGCCAGAAGCACTACCGCCGCAAGGAGCAGGGCAAACAGTCTGCGTTTCATTCCGTCACCTCCCGGACATTTTCTTTTATTCTACCACAACCGCCGGAAAATAAGAAGAGACATTTGAAAAAAAGTCCCGTTTAGGGGCTTCTGAAAAAACTGCAAAATTTTTTGAAAAAAGTGTTGACAAATCGCTCTGGCTTTGGTATATTAATCAAGCACCAAGCGTCAAGCGAAAAACGCAAGCCACCTGGCCGAGTAGTTCAGTCGGTTAGAACGCCAGCCTGTCACGCTGGAGGTCGAGGGTTCAAGTCCCTTCTCGGTCGCCACTTCCCGCGGACTCAGTCCGCGGGAAAAAATATGCTGCTGTAGCTCAGGTGGTAGAGCACGTCATTGGTAATGACGAGGTCGGCAGTTCGAGTCTGCCCAGCAGCTCCAAAAATCCCGGATGCATCCGCGTCCGGGATTTTTCTTTTCCCTGATGAAAATCCAGTCTGCCCCGGGAATCGCAGCGGCGGTTCCGGGGCAGACTATTTTTATCTTTTTTCGGAGGCGGACGGCGTGGAGAAAACGAGGGAAGTGCTGCCGGGTTTTCTGATGGCCCTGGGGATCGCGGTCATTGCCCGGTGGCTGGAGGGGCTGCTGCCGGTGCACCTGATCGGGGCATCGGTGATTGCGTTGTTTCTGGGCATGGGGATCACCCATTTCCGCGGCCCAACGGAGCGCGTGCAGAAAGGGCTGAAATTCACCTCCAAAAAGGTGCTGAAGTTTGCCATCATCCTGCTGGGGGCGTCGCTGAGCATCGGCACGGTCTGGCAGGTGGGGAAGCTGTCATTGCTGGTCATGGTATTCACCATGCTGACCTGCTTCGGCGGGGGATATTTCATCGGCCGGGCCCTGGGGCTGAACTGGAAGCTGTCCAACCTGATCTCCGCCGGGACGGGCATCTGCGGCGGCAGCGCCATTGCGGCCATCGCCCCGGTGATCGACGCGGAGGACCGGGACATCGCCTACGCCATGTCCGCCACCTTTCTGTTTGACATGGCCATGATCCTGCTGTTTCCGGTCATGGGCCGGGCGTTGGGCCTGAGCGACATGGCCTACGGCCTGTGGGCCGGGACGGCGGTAAACGACACCTCCAGCGTGGTGGCGGCGGGGTATGCCTACTCCGAGTCCGCCGGGGACTTCGCCGCCATGGTGAAGCTCACCCGCACCCTGACCATCCTGCCCACGGTGATCGTGTTCGCCCTGGTGGAGGCCCGGCTGAAACGCAAAGCGTCCCCGTCCGGCGCGGACGGGGACATCAGAACGCATATCCGGTTCGGGGATATTTTCCCGTGGTTTATCGTGGGCTTTCTGGCTCTGGCGGTGGGGAACAGCCTGGGGTGGATTCCGGCATGGCTGTCCGCCGGGGCCAAGGGCCTGAGCAAATTCCTGATGGTCACGGCCCTGGCCGCCATCGGACTGAACACCCGGTTTTCCGACATGAAAAGCGCGGGCATCCGCCCCATGATCCACGGCTTTCTCATCTCCGCCCTGATGGTCATCGTGGCCATCACGGTGGAGTGGTGGATGGGACTGGTTTAACCGCAGGACTGTTCCAGCGCCTGCATCTCCTGAAGCAGCGCGTCCTGAAATTTTCCGATGTGGATGCCGTCGATGAAGCGGTGGTTCACTTCCAGGGACAGATTCAGCTGCTTCCGGCCGTCTGTTTCCGCATATTTTCCCCAGGAGATCCGGGGAACGGTGTCATCCTTATCCGGGTCCCGCTCGTTAGTCTGGGCGGTCAGGTCGAGCCAGGGCAGGCAGGACAGATACACCAGATCGTCCGTCTCTGTTTCCGTGTTGATGAAGCAAGTCTGGCTCCGGCTGCGTTCCGCAGCCCGGCGGCAGAAGACCTCCGGATCGTCCACCATGGGTATGGTCACAATGTGGAACAGCTCAGAGCCGGGCTTCAGGTCCGTGAAGCTGGGGGAGCGGCCGTCGATGAGATGGACCTCCCCGTCCCGGATCACATACCGGAAGTTCTCCACGGCGTTGACCGCCTTCATGCAGCACCAGACCATGGCGTAGTAAAAGGACAGGCCCTTCGCCTTCACATAGCGGTACAATGGCGTCACATCCACGGTGAAAGTGACCATATAAAACGGGTCCTTCATGCCGGAGAAGAAGTCAAAGATCTCCCGCCGGTCCCAGGTGTCGTGCTCGATTTTCATGGGCGTCCTCCTTTACGGCTTGTGGCTCACTCCAGATACAGCTCCCGGAGCCGGGCGCGGTTGGCAGGGGTCAGATCCAGCTGTTCCGTCAGAAAGGCGTCCAGACTGCCGGAGATGGCGGCGGCCTTGTCCAGCGCGGCGTTCAGAAATGCGGTGTCGGCGCTGTCCATGATCCGCATCTGCTCAAACAGCGCTTCGTCATCGGTGAGCACCCGGGCCCGGGCGATGATATCCTCGGTGAGGGGGCGGACCCGCTCGTTGGTGTAGAGATAATCCGCCAGCACCGTCTCCATGGGCACGCCCAGCGCCGTCTCCAGCAGCACGGCGGCGGTGCCGCACCGGTCCTTGCCCATGGTGCAGTGCCACAGCACGGCGCCCTCTTCCTGGGTCAGCAGGATGCGGAAAAATTCCCGGAAATGGGCAATGCCATGTTCCTCAAAAAACATACTATACAGCCCGATCATCCGCTCCCGGGCCTGGCCCTCCATGTGCCGGGCCATCTCCATGGCGGAGCGGACCGGGTCTGCCGGAATCTGCTCCTCCCGGGTGACGCCCTCGGCGGGGTTGTCAAAAATGGGGCAGTGGAGATAGGTCACGCCGGGCAGCACCTGATCCGGCTTCCGGCTGCGCTCGCCGGTGGTTCGCAGGTCCACCACGGTGCGCAGACCGAATTCCCCGGACAGCCGTTCCCGGTCCTGCTCTGTCAGATCCGCCAGATGGCCGCCGCGGAGCAGCCGGTGGGGCCGGATGCGGCGGCCGTCCGCCGTCTCCATGCCGCCGATGTCCCGGAAATTGGGGACTCCCTGCAGAATGTTGTTCCCGATCATATGCGAAACAGTCTCCTTCCGTTTTCTGTGGTAATGGCGGCCATCTCCTCCGGGGAGACGCCTTTGATCTCCGCGATGCGCTCGTTGATATACTGCAGGTTTCCGGAGTGGTTCTGGGTGCCCCGCAGAGGTTCCGGGGTCAGATAGGGGCTGTCCGTCTCAATGAGAATCCGGTCCATGGGACAGATCTCCAGCACCTCCCGGAGCTTCCGGTTGTTCTTGAAGGTGACCGGGCCGTCAAAGCCCAGGTACCACCCCAGATCCAGCAGCTGCCGGGCCATTTCCGGGCTGCCGGAGAAGCAGTGGAACACGCCCCGGACTGCGGGAAATTCCTTTGCAATGGCCAGACTGTCTCCATGGGCTTCCCGGTCATGGAAGCTGACGGGCAGGTCCAGCTCCACCGCCAGCGCCAGCTGCAGGCGCAGAACCTCTTTCTGCAGGTCGGTGTAGGTGCGGTCCCAGTAATAGTCCAGGCCGATCTCGCCGATGGCCACCACTTTCGGGTGCTTTGCCAGCTCCCGGATAACCGCAAGGGCGCCGTCGTGCCAGCTGTCCTTCAGGTCCTGGGGGTGCCAGCCCACGGCGGCGTAGACAAAGTCATACTGTTCCGCCAGGGCAATAGCCGCACGGGAGGATGCCTCATCGCATCCCGGGTCCACAACGAAGTCCACCCCCAGACCGGGCAGGGACGAGAGCACCGCATCCCGGTCATCGTCGAACTTGTGGCTGTCATAATGGGCATGGGTATCAAAATACATAGATTGCCTCCGGATGTACTGTGAAATAAGCTTTATTTATAATAAGGTGATTATATCAGATTCCGGGACTGTCCGCAACGAAAATTCCCGGTTCCCTGTGGGGAACCGGGAAACAGCTTGTCGAAAACAGCTTCGCAGAATTTGCGCCGGATGGCGCAAACAAATGTAATCCGTTTTTTGTGCGGCTTTGCAGTGCAAAAAAACACTTCTCGGCCGGCGGAGTGTGCCCGAAGGGTGCATGGAGCGGCCGCAAAGGCTCTGTCGGAAAGCCCCAAAGGGGTTTTCGACAGACGCAATTCCCGGTTCCCTGTGGGGGACCGGGAAAATCAGGTGACCAGAAAGACCCAGATAACTTCGAGGGACAAAAGCAAAAGACCTACACCAATACAGATCAGAAAGGTCCGCCATTCCCGAAGCTCCTGTTTCCACCGGGGCTCCGGTTCGGGGACGATCCGGCTGCGGACCACAGCTTCCATCAGCACCCGTTTGGTGTGCCGGCTGATCAGATCCTCCGTTTCCCGGTCAAATGCCGCATCATCCAGTTCCCCCGCCAGCTTCCGGCTGATCAGATCGTCCAGCTGCTGCTGCAGAATTTCGTAATTGTCATTTTCGTTCATGGCTGCGGCCTCCCTTCTGCCTGCTGCGTCCATCATAGCACCGGCCTCCGTGCCCCGTCAAGAAATCCCGGGCAAAAGGGACGGTTGCGAAAGCCGTCCCTTTGTGGTATGGTAGAGAAAATCTTTTTTATGGAAGTGACCTTATGAACCGGTTTTTCAGCGGAGAGAATGTGATTTTCCGCTTCACGGGAAATGTGATGGATGTGGCGGTGCTCAGCCTGCTGTGGGTGGTGTGCTGTCTCCCCGTTGTGACCATTGTGCCCGCCACGGCGGCGCTGTATTACAGCTGTGTGAAATGTGTGCGCTTCAAGGAATCGGGGCCGTACGGGAATTTCTTCCGGTCGTTCCGGGACAACCTGAGAACGGGCATTCCGGCCACGCTGGTGTTCCTGGTGGTGGCGGGGATCCTGCTGCTGGGCTTTCAGGGGCTGAACTATGCCCTCCCGGACAGTTCTCTGGGCATGGTGCTGATGCTGGCGTACCTGTTTTTGTGCCTGGTGCCGGTGGGAGCGTTCTCCGCGTGCGCGGCGCTGCTGTCCCGGTTTAACTATTCCGTGGGCAGCCTGCTGGCCGACAGCCTGCGGGTGAGTCTGCGGGATGTCCCCCGGGTGCTGCCCGCAGCGATCCTGAATGTGATCACGCTGCTGCTGTGCATCCGGTATCTGTTCTATCTGGTGTGGTTTTTCCTGCCGGCGCTGGACGCTTTGCTGGTGTCCCTGTTCCTGGAACCGGTGCTGCGGAAATACACCCCGGAGGAGGAAGGCCTGGAGAATCTGGACCCGGAAGAGCGGCCCTGGTATCTGAGATAACAAAGACGGCTTGCACTGTGCTCGCGCACCCTGACAGGCGCATGCCCTCCGTAAAAACGGCATGGATTTCATTTGTGCCTGCTGGCGCAAACTCTGCGAAGCGAACAGCCCGGACCTGATGGTCCGGGCTGTTTTGTTGGTTGTTTGTATCAGACAATCGTGGGGATCAGCTCCGCCAGGGCCTGGGCGAAGCGGGCATGACCGGCCCGGGTCAGGTGCATATAGTCCACCCTGTTGAACAGGTCGCCCAGCTCGTTGGCATCCAGAAAGTGTACGCCCTCGTTTTCACAGACCGTGCGGTATTCCGCCGGGACCTGCCGGGATTTCTCCACGGAGCCTTTTCCCATTTCCTGGGCGGCGTAGGAGGTGTACACCCCATCGCCCATGGCGGGCGGGGCTACCACCAGAATATTGGGTTTGCCCTCCGGCTCCCAGCAGTCCACGGTTTTGGCCTTCTGGATCAGCCGGCGCATCCCCAGACCGATGGCAAAGGCATTGGCACCCAGCCGCTCCTTGGTGTCGTTGGTGCCCAGCATGATGATCAGCAGGCTCACCGGCTCATGACTTTTCAGGCAGGCCCACAGGTAGGGAAGGGCGGACAGCTGCTCATACAGGGGATCGTCAAACACGGTGGTCCGGCCGGACAGGCCCTCCTCGATCACCAGATACGCCTCCCCCAGCCGCTTCTGCAGCAGACAGGTCCACCGCTCGTCCTCATTGAACCGCTGGAGCGCGCCGTCGGCACAGTCGGCGGGGTCGGCGCAGTAGCCGTGGGTGTTGGAATCCCCCAGACAGACGATGTGCTTTTTCATCTTACTTTACGATCTCCGGCAGGCTGGCGGCAGCCACGGACTGGCCCACCCGGCGGAACTTCTCATCGGGCAGAGCCAGATGGATCTGCTCGTTCACAGCGGGATATTCATCCGCCAGCACCTGCTTGCAGGTCTCCAGCAGCAGATCGCCGCCCTTGCCGGACATGACACGGCCCAGCAGCAGCACATGGCGGTAGCCGTACAGATGGTGGTACAGGGCCAGGGAATGGGCCAGATACACGCCGATGCTCTCATAGATTTTGGCGGCTCCCGGATCGTCCTGCTCCATCAGCCCCTGGACTACTTTCAGCTTTTCGGCGGGGGAGAGGGCCTCATCCAGGGCGATGCCTGCGGCGGGGGCCAGCTTGATGACGGAGTCCTGGGAGAAATACTTCACGCCGCAGCCGATGTCGCCGGACCACTCGTCCTGCATGGCGTTGGGGGAGGCGTCCACGGGCACGAAAGCCAGCTCGTTCAGCCAGCCGGTGATGTTGCCGTCCTCGTCCACATAGCCCAC
>JALFTG010000156.1 GCA_022779345.1 Oscillospiraceae bacterium
GGAGGTCGCCATTCCCGCCGATCAGGTGCGGGTGGGGGATCTGCTGGTGGTCCGGTCCGGGGAGAGCGTCCCCGTGGACGGGATCATCCGCTCCGGCAGCGGGGCCCTGGATGAGTCCGCCATCACCGGGGAGAGCATCCCGGCGGAAAAGACCGTGGGCGACCGGGTCATCGGCGCCACGGTGAACCAGACCGGCTATTTCACCTTTGAGGCCACCCAGGTGGGCGGCGAGACCACCCTGGCGAAGATCATCGCCCTGGTGGAGGACGCCGCCGGGTCCAAGGCCCCCATCGCCCGGCTGGCGGACAAGGTGTGTGCCGTGTTCGTCCCGGCGGTGATCGCCATTGCGCTGGTGACGGCGGCGGTGTGGCTGATTGCGGGTCAGTCCTTCGGCTTTGCCCTGTCCCGGGCCATCGCCGTGCTGGTGATCTCCTGCCCCTGCGCCCTGGGTCTGGCCACCCCCACCGCCGTCATGGTGGGCACGGGCAGGGGCGCCGACATGGGCGTGCTGTTCAAGTCCGCCGAGAGTCTGGAGACCCTGTCCCGGGTGGATGTGATGGTGCTGGACAAGACCGGCACGGTGACGAAAGGCGCCCCGGAGGTGACGGATGTCACCGACCTGTCCGGCGGGCGGCTGCTGCCCCTGGCGGCGGCGCTGGAACACGCCAGCGAGCATCCCCTGTCCCTGGCCGTGACGGACTACGCGAAAGCCCACGGCGTCCCCTCCCCCGCTCCCGTTTCTGACTTCGCCGCCCTGCCGGGCATGGGCATCTCCGGCACCGTGGACGGCACCGCCGTGGCCGCCGGGAACCGGCGGTATATGGAGCATCTGGGTGTCCGCTTTGACGCTGGATACGATGATGCGGCGAAAGACGGAAAAACCGTGCTGTACTTCGCGGCGGACGGGGCGCCCCTGGGCGTGATCTGCTGCGCCGACCCGGTGAAGCCTGACAGCGCCGAAGCCGTGGCCCGGCTCCGGGAGGCGGGCGTGGAGGTGGTCATGCTCACCGGGGACAACCAGGTGACTGCCGACGCCATCGGCGCACGCTGCGGCATCGGCACGGTGCTGGCCGGGGTGCTGCCCGATGAAAAGGAGGCCAAAGTCCGCCAGTTCATGGAGGAGGGCCGGAAGGTCGCCATGGTGGGCGACGGCATCAACGACGCCCCCGCCCTCATGCGCGCCGATGTGGGCGTGGCCATCGGGGCAGGCACGGACATCGCCCTGGAGTCGGCGGATGTGATCCTCACCCGCAGCTCCCTGGCGGACGCGGTGAACGCGCTGCATCTGGCCCGGGCCACCATGCGGAACATCCGGCAGAACCTGTTCTGGGCCTTCTTCTACAACTGCATCGGCATCCCCATCGCCGCCGGAGTGCTGTACCCCGCCTTCGGCCTGTCCCTCAGCCCCATGCTGGGTGCTCTGGCCATGAGCTTCTCGTCCTTCTTCGTGGTGTCCAACGCCCTGCGCCTGCGGCTGCACAGGCCCGCCATGGCCCCGGCGGTGCATGATATGACCGAAACAACCGAAACCACCCAAATCAACGAAACAAAGGAGACTTCCGTCATGACAAAAACCATTTCCATCGAGGGCATGATGTGCCCCATGTGCGTCAAGCATGTCACCAATGCCCTGAACGGCCTGGAGGGCGTCACCGCCCAGGTGTCCCTGGAGGACAAAAACGCCGTGTGCACCGTCGCCGGCGCCGTCACCGACGCGCAGCTGAAAGCCGCCGTGGAGGAGGCGGGCTACACCGTCACCGCCATCGTCTGACCCGCCCCGGCAGAATGCACAAGTGCCGGAAGCAACAAAATTTTGCGGTTCCCCCCGGCCCGGACTGCCCGATTTCCGGCGGTCCGGGCCGATTTGCACCTGTTTTCATACAAATTTTTCGTTCCGCCGGGTTTGTTAGGAAAATATCATAAAATTTTCTATAAAAATCTGTGAAAAACTGTTTGATTTTCAAATTGTTTGTGATACAATGCAGATTGATAAGATTTGCCGCTGCACCGACACGGCAGTCTTGAACTTATTATGTGGAGGTACATCACTATGGCTCATTCTATCAACAAGGATCTGTGCGTTGGCTGCGGCGCCTGCGCTTCTACCTGCCCCATGGACGCTATCGCTCCCGATGGCGACAAGTACGCTGTCAATGCTGACGCCTGTGTCGACTGCGGCGCCTGCGAGAGCGGCTGCCCCATGGAAGCGATCAAGTAATTGATCCGTCTGTCATAAAAAGCCCCGCGCCTGGCCGCGCAGGGCTTTTTATCCGGCTTTCGGAATGTTTTTCCGGCATACGCCGTTCCCTGGGCCCCCGCCGGTCGGTCCCACCCGGCGACTGCCCGTTTTTTCTTTTTTACCGTAAATTTTTCCGGCTCCGGAGCGCGTCCTGTGGAGAGGGGACGCTCCTTTTCCCCGTCCGGTCCGGATGGATTCCGCCCATCGCAATTTAAAACCGAAGAAAGAGGTATTATTTTATGGAGATGAAAGATTCCAAGCTGTTCAGCCCCCTGAAGGTCGGCAAAACCGTCCTCCGGAACCGCATCGGTCTGGCTCCCATGAGCATGGACTATGAGGCAGCCGACGGCACTGTTCCCAAGCGGCTGGCCGACATCTTTGTCCGCCGTGCCGAAGGCGGCTGCGGTTTCGTCGTCATCGACGCCGTCACCGTGGACCACAAATACTGGTACATCGGCCGCACCACCGCGCTGGACCGGGATGAGCTGGTTCCCCAGTTCGCCGCCTTTGCCAAGCGCGTGTCCGACACCGGTTCCACTCTGGTGCCCCAGATCGTTCATCCGGGCCCCGAGTCCATCTGCGGCTACAGAGGCATCGCTCCTCTGGGCCCCTCCGTCAACAAGAACGCCAACGGTCATGTGTCCCGTCCCATCAGCGTGGACGAGATCCAGACCATCATCAAGCAGTACGGCGCGGCCGCTGCCCGTGTGGAGAAGGCCGGCTGCGGCGCTATCGGCCTGCACACCGCCCACGCCTATATGCTGCCCGGTTCCTTCCTGTCCCCCCTGCGCAACAAGCGTATGGACGAGTACGGCGGAACCATTGACAACCGCGCCCGCTTCATTCTGGAAGTCATCCGGGAGTGCCGCAGAAATGTGTCCCCCGACTTCCCCATCTTCCTGCGTGTGTCCGGCTCCGAGCGCGTCGAGGGCGGCAACAGCCTGCAGGAGATGCTGTACCTGGCTCCCAAGTTCGAGGAAGCCGGCGTGAACCTGCTGGAGGTCTCCGGCGGCACGCAGTACGAGGCCCTGGAGTACATTCTGCCCGCCCACGGCAAGCCCATCGGCATGAATGTGTACGAAGCCTCCGAGATCAAGAAAGTTGTGAATATCCCCGTTTACGCCGTCGGCAAGATCAACGATGTGCGTTACGCTGCTGATATCGTGGAGCGCGGCCTGGTGGACGGCGTCTCCATGGGTCGTCCCCTGCTGGCCGATCCCGACCTGCCCAACAAGGCCAAGGCCGGTCTGCTGGACGACATCGTTCCCTGCGGCTCCTGCGACGGTTCCTGCGTGACCCGTTCCGCCGCACGGCCCCAGTGCCAGTGCCACATCAACCCCCTGGTCGGCAAGGAATACGATTACCCCGAACTGGGCAAGCCCGCCGCCAAGAGCAAGAAGGTGCTGATCATCGGCGCCGGCCCCGGCGGTATGTACGCTGCCATGACCGCCGCCCAGCGCGGCCATCAGGTCACCGTCTGGGAGAAGGACAACCAGATCGGCGGCCAGCTGAACCTGGCAGTCCGTTCCCCCGGCAAGCAGGAGATGTGCAAGTGGCTGATGTATCTGAATCACCAGTGCAAGAAGTCCGGTGTGACCATCCAGTTCGGCAAGGAAGCCACTGTTGAGGCCGTCAAGGAGTTCGCTCCCGACGCCGTCATCTGCGCCACCGGCGCCAAGCCGCTGATCCCGCCCATCAAGGGCACTGCCGACTACCCCGTCCTCACCGCCCACGACTTCCTGCGGGGCGACCTGGTCATCAACTCCGGCAAGGTCTGCATCCTGGGCGGCGGCGAAGTGGCCTGCGAGACCGCTGAGACCATCCTGATGGATGCCCGTCCCAACCTGATGATGGCCACCGCCGGCGACAAGGAGACTTCCATCGGCGATGTGGATATCACCATCATCGAGATGGCTCCCAAAATCCTGAACGGCGTCTGCCTGCCCAACCGCGCGCCTCTGATGCGTTCCCTGGACCACAGCAATGTCCATGTGAATGTGAACACCAAGGTCCTGGAAGTGACCGATCACTCCGTGAAGGTCCAGCGCAAGAACGCCGCCGGCGAGTGGGATCAGGAAGAGTGGCTGGACGGCTTTGACTATGTCCTGTTCGGTCTGGGCGCCCGGAACTACGATCCTCTGTCCGAGGAACTGAAGGCCTTCGTTCCCGAAGTGTTCGTCATCGGCGACGCCATCAAGGCCCGCCAGTCCTCCGACGCCATGCACGAGGGCTTCGAGGTGGCTTACAACCTGTAAGTCCCGCCCCCGCAATTCTCCTCAAAAATGTTTTACCCCGGCATCCGCAATGGGTGCCGGGGCTTTTTTGTGGGGAAGGGGGGGAAGTCAGAGTGAAGAGGTGTGGTGTTCGGCGTGGCGATTGAAAGCAGGGGCCGGGTTCCCCGGCCCGTTGTGCGTGAACCGCCGCACCAACACCAACCTCGTAGGGGCGGGTTCCAAACCCGCCCGATGTAAGATTTCCCGCCGGTACCGATTGCCACGGGTAGGGGCCGGGTTCCCCCGCCCGTGTGGGATAATTGCCGGGCGTCAAACAATGCTCCATTCCCCAATCCTGTCATTTCGAGGAGGCCGCAGGCCGACATGGGAATCCGTTCTCTTTTTCTGCGTTCCGCATCGCACCCAGAGGGGATGCGGATTGCCGCGTCGCTTCGCTCCTCGCAATGACATGGGCGGGGGAATTCCGCCCGGTGTGGGATATGCGGGTCAACTCACAACGGGCCGACACACAGGTCGGCCCCTACCCGTTGAACCGGTTGCGGCGGTGCTCCCTTTGCCATTCGTCCCCGTTCCCCTCGTAGGGGCGGGTTCCAAACCCGCCCGGTGCACCGCACCTATTTCGCCGGGTAGGGGGAGAGGGCCGTGATCTGACAGACCCTCTCAGTCACGGCTTCGCCGTGCCAGCTCCCCCAGAGGGGGAGCCATATTAGGTGCGGTCACACGCAACAACGGAAAACAAGAAGTGGGCTGATTTTGCATCAGCCCACTTCTTGTCGGGAAAAAACAAATAGAAATAAGAAAATAAGGTAGTAAGAAAATGAACAACTCTACGCTGCTCTTCATACATTCAAGGACCTCTTGCGTCCCTGTGAGCATACTATAAATCATCAGACCACTTTTGTCAATAACTTTTTGATATATTTTTCACATTGTGTAATTCCTATAAGTTGTCCCCCGCTCGTTTTGTGCAATCTCTCCACAAAAACCATAAAAACTGCCCGGTCCCCAGGAAGAGGACCGGGCAGGCAGTCTGACCGGTTGCTTATTCCAGATTCAGCCGCTTCTCCAGGATCTGCCGGGTGATGAAGAAAAACACCACGGTGAGTACGGCGCCCAGGGCGACATATCCCAACTCCAGGAATACCACCATCCGCACACCGTCGGCGGCGCTGGTGATATCCTCCAGCCAGCGGACCAGGTGATTCAGAACCCGGGTGTTCCCCAGCACGCCCATGATGGCGGACAGGGCAAAGTTGATGCCCAGATAGGCCACCACGGCCCAG
>JALFTG010000179.1 GCA_022779345.1 Oscillospiraceae bacterium
TTATCTTCTTGGGAATCCCAGGTCATCGAAATTGCGCTTCAATGCCCGCTCCACAGGGAGGATGCTCCCGACCATGGCCACGCACTGGACGCCGCAGACGACGCCGCCCACGGTGCCGATGGTCTCAATGCCGCTGTGCAGGACGCACAGCAGGGGGATCACCGTCAGCGGCAGCATGGCAAGGCCCAGCCAGAACCACAGCCGGCCGCAGTACCGGTGGGCAAACAGCCAGGTCTGGGGCGTCCGCATGGACCGGCGGGTCCGGTAGCCCACGGCGCCATTCATAGTCTTGGGCGGATGCTTCACAAACGCCCAGCCCACGATCAGAACGGTCACGGGGATCAGCAGATCCATGACCAGCATGAACAGCCAGAATCCCATGGTCACACCAGCAGAAGCAGGGGCTGGGCGCACCGGGCGCAGGCCAGGGTCAGCAGTTCCGCGGCGTCCCGGTCGGTGAGGGTATTGCGGTCATAGCACAGCACCAGCCGCACCTCGTCCTCCTCCAGGTCACACAGACCCACGGCGGCGGCGCAGTCCGCCGGGACCTCCGGCAAAAACAGCTCCACGGCAAACTCCGTCAGGTCCGTGACCGCCACGGTCACTTCCTTCTCCGCCCCCGCCGACCGGATGGCCCGGTCCAGCAGGTCGCCCAGTTTCGGGGCTTTTGCGTTTTTCGGCAACTTTTTCAGCAGATCCGTCAGGGCTTCGATGTCTGCTTCCATGGTCATGATGCCCAGATTCCGCCCGGCGGGCAGCTGCTGTGCCAGACGCTGGATCTCCGCATCGATGTCCCGCTTCACGATCCGGCCTCCCGGGCCGGTGCCGGTCAGGCCGGTGAAGTCGATGTCCGCTTCTCTGGCGCATTTTCTGGCATAGGGTGAGATTTTGATCCGTTCCATCGTCTCACCTCATCTGCCCAGGGTCTTCAGGACGGCGGTCTCGATGTCCTTTGCCTGGGGATACACCGCGTCCTCCAGCACCGGGGAGAAGGGAGAGCACACATTCAGTCCCGCCACACGGCACACGGGGGAATCCAGCTCATCGAACAGGTCCTCCATGATCTCGGCGGCCAGCTCAGCGCCCACGCCGCCCCGCTTCACGCCTTCCTCGGTGATGACCACATTGTGGGTCTTTTTCACAGACTCCGCCACGCATTCCCAGTCCAGAGGAACCAGGGTCCGCAAGTCGATGACCTCGGCGGAGATGCCCTGCTGGGCCAGCTTTTCCGCCGCCTCCAGAGCAAAATACACCTGACGGCTCCAGGCGATGATGGTCACATCCGCGCCCTCCCGCTTGATGTCCGCCTTGCCCAGGGGGATCAGGTACTCCTCATCGGGCACTTCCTCCGCCTTGGCGTACAGCAGCTTATGCTCGATAAACACCACCGGGTCATCGTCCCGGATGGCGGATTTCAGCAGGCCCTTGGCATCCGTAGCCGTGCAGGGTGCCACCACCTTCAGGCCGGGAATATGGGTGAACAGCGCCTCCAGACACTGGGAGTGCTGGCCGGCGTTGCGCCGTCCGGCTCCCATGGGGCAGCGGAACACGATGGGGATATGCACCTGTCCGCCGGTCATATACCGCAGCTTGGCGGCCTGGTTCATCACCGGGTCCAGGCAGACGGTGATAAAGTCGTCATACATCCACTCCACCACGGGCCGGATACCCCGCATGGCAGCGCCCACGGCCAGGCCCGTGAAGCCGGACTCACTGATGGGAGTGTCCCGCACACGCAGTTCGCCGAATTCCTCCATCAGGCCCTGGGACAGGGCGAACACATTGCCCATGACGCCCACATCCTCGCCGATGAGGATCACATTTTCGTCCCGGCGCATTTCTTCCTCCAGCGCCGCCCGGAGCGCCTTGCTCACTGTCAGTCTGCTCATCTCAGCACGCTCCTTTCATTGTCGGAGGCGAACATATTGTCGATCACTTCATCGGGGTTGGGCCAGGGGGAGTTTTTGGCAAACTCATAGGCCGCGGCGATCTCCTCGGTCATGGCCCTGTCGATGGCGTCCAGCTCCTCGTCCGTGGCATAGCCGCCGTCCAGCATGAAGTTCCGGAAGGTGATGACCGCATCCTTGGCCTTGCCGTCCTCCAGATAGGATTTCGGCCGGTACACCGCCGGGTCGCCGCAGTAGTGGCCCTGATACCGGTAGACCAGATTTTCCACCAGATAGGGGCCCTTGCCGGACCGGGCATGGTCCACGGCGGTCTTCATGGCGTCATACACCGCCAGCACATCCATACCGTCCACAGTGACACCGGGGATGTCATAGGCGGCGGCACGGCAGGCCAGGTACTCCGTATTGGTCACCCGGCCGATCTCCGTGGACACGCCGTAACGGTTGTTCTCGATCACATAGACCACGGGCAGCTTCCAGGCCGCGGCCATGTTCAGGGACTCGTGGAAAGTGCCCTGGTTGGACGCACCGTCGCCGAAATAGGCCACGGTCACGGCCCCGTCGCCCCGGAGCTTGGAGGCATAGGCGCTGCCGGTGGCCAGGGGGATGCCGGCACCCACGATGCCGTTGGCGCCCAGAATGCCCAGCTCGGTGTCCACCACATGCATGGAGCCGCCCCGGCCCCGGCAGTAGCCGGTCTCCTTGCCGAACAGCTCCGCCAGCATCTTGTCCGTCCGGGCGCCCTTGGCGATACAGTGGCCGTGGCCCCGGTGGGTGGTGGTGATGAAGTCGGTTTTTTCCAGCGCCAGGGCGGTGCCCACAGCGCTGGCCTCCTGGCCCAGACTCAGATGAATATTGCCGGACAGCTCGCTTCTGGTGAAGCACTGGGCCGCCTGCTCCTCGAATTTGCGGATGCGGACCATCATCTCATAGGCGTGCTTCATCCACGCCCCGTCGCATTCCGGTCTCAAAACTTCCATAGTTTTTCCTTCCTTATAATTAAAATGTATGCATATCAACCTGTTCACAGGTCGAACAAAAGCTGCAGAATCTCATCCGGGCCGATGCTGCCGAAGATCTCCCGGATGGGCAGGGGGGCCAGAGCGGATCGCACTGCCTCCCGGTCAAACCGAACGCCCTTCAGGGCGTTCTGGGCGCCGGACACCTCCAGCAGGGCCAGGAAATCCCCCGTGAAGCGGATGTCCCGGATGATACCCTGTTCCACATCCGCCTCCACTTCCAGCCGGCCGCCGGGGAACCGGGCAGCATTCTTGAATGCATAGGCCGGGGATTTGCCGTAGGTCCAGTCCCAGTTCCGGTACTTTTCGTCCCGGAGTCTGATGATCTCCGCTTCCTCCTCCGGGGTGAGCACGATGGTCTCCACATCCCGGCTCTCAGTCAGCGCCTGGATCAGCCGCTCCCGGAACACCTCCACGGTCATGGTGGGGTCCGTCACATAGTCCCGGATGTTGCCGATCCGGGCGCGGACGGATTTGGCGCTCTTGGACACGAACTTGTCCTGCCGCACCTTCAGCGCGCCGGCCACCATATCCGGGTCCGAGGCATACAGCAGGGTACCGTGGTGAAGGATGCGGTTTTTGGCCATCCGCTGGGCCACGCCGGAGATTTTCTTCCCATCCACCAGAATGTCGTTCCGGCCGGACACCTCCGCCGTCACGCCCATGGTGGCCAGGGCCTTCACCACCGGAACCGCCAGGGCGGCGATGGACATGGTCTCCGGGTCGCCCACATCCTGAATGAAGGAATAGTTCAGGTTGCCCATATCGTGATACACGGCCCCGCCGCCGGTGGTCCGCCGGACCACGGTGATGCCGTGCTCCTCCACAAAGGGGCGGTTGATCTCCTCCTCCGTGTTCTGGTTCCGGCCGATGACAATGGTGTTGGCGTTCTGCCACAGCAGCAGGATCTCCCCCTGGGTGTGGTTCAGCAGCAGATACTCCTCCAGGGCCAGGTTATAGGTCGGGTCCGTAGACCGGATGTCCATAAAATACAGTTTTTCGCTCATCTGCCGTTCCGTCCTTTCTCCACGCCCCAGCCATCCAGGGGCAGGCGCTGCATGGCGCCGAATACTTTGCTTTTCAGATCCGGGTACCGGGCGCTCAGTTCCCGGATCAGTACCTTGATTTCATGGCGTTTGCTTTCCTTGTCCATGGGGCAGGGATTTTCCACAATGGGCAGCTGCAGGCTGTCCGCCAGATTGGTGATGGTGCCCTCCCCGGCGTACACCATGGGCCGGATCTGCCAGATGTTGGCCCGGGTCATGTGGGTGACGGGCTTGAAACAGCTCAGCCGCCCCTCAAACAGTAGGGACATGAGGAAGGTCTCAATGGCATCATCAAAATGGTGGCCCAGGGCCAGTTTATTCAGTCCCCGCTGGTTCAGCACATCGTTCAGTGCGCCCCGGCGCATCTTGGCACACAGGGAGCAGGGGTTGTCCTCCTGCCGCACATCAAAGACGATCTCCTTGATGTCGGAGTGGATCAGCGTGTAAGGCACATCGATATTCCGGCACATCTCGGCCACCGGGGTGAAGTCCATGCCCTCAAACCCCAGATCGATGGTCACCGCCTCCAGATGGAAGGGCACGGGATAGTAGCTCTGCAGATGCTTCAGCGCCCGCAGGAGTACCAGGGAGTCCTTGCCGCCGGATACACCCACGGCGATGGCATCCCCCGCTTCAATCATATGGTAGTCATCCACGCACCGGCGGATGATACCGCTGAAAGAGTTCAGATCGTTCATAAAACCATCCTCGGAAATTTTAAAATTGGATTTTAGAATTCGCGAGTATTTCAAAGAAAAGCGGAGTATTTTCGAGTTTTCAAATATGTATCAAAAAAATCCGTTGACATTGAAATTCCCTTATGTTATAAAAGTAAGGCACGATTCATGGTTATTATAAGCGTGCGCCCAATAATTGTCAAAATATTTATCATTATAATGGAGGCACCGGATATGTCCACAACACTGGCTACCAAGGCTACCGTCGAACGCAAATGGTATGTCCTGGATGCAGCAGGCAAGCCCCTGGGCAAGACTGCTGTTGCCGCCGCTGATCTGCTGCGCGGCAAGAATAAAGTCACCTACACTCCCAATGTCGACTGCGGTGATTATGTCATCATCATCAACGCCGACAAGGCTGTTCTGACCGGCAAGAAGCTGGAGCAGAAGTACTACCGCCGTCACTCCGGCTGGGTGGGCGGCCTGCACGAGACCCAGTACAAGACCCTGATGAAAGAGAAGCCCGAACTGGCCATGACTGTGGCCGTCAAGGGTATGCTCCAGAAGAACAAGCTGGCTGACGCTCAGCTGACCCGTCTGAGAGTTTTCCGCGGCGCTGAGCACACTCATGCCGCCCAGAAGCCCATCGTGCTGGATTTTTAAGGAGGTAAGAGAACATGGCAGCAACTTATCAGAGCAAGAAGCCGTACACCTACGGCACCGGCCGCAGAAAATCTTCTGTCGCCAGAGTTCACCTCTTTGCCAACGGCACCGGCAAGATCACCATCAACGGCCGTGATCTGGACGACTACTTCGGTCTGGAGACCCTGAAGGTGATCGTTCGTCAGCCCCTGACCCTGCTGGGCATTGACAGCAAGTTCGATGTGGAGTGCACCGTCTCCGGCGGCGGCGTGTCCGGCCAGGCCGGCGCCATCCGTCACGGCATCGCCCGCGCTCTGCTGGAAGTGGACGCTTCCTACCGTCCCGCCCTGAAGTCCGCTGGTTTCCTGACCCGCGATCCTCGTATGAAAGAGCGTAAGAA
>JALFTG010000021.1 GCA_022779345.1 Oscillospiraceae bacterium
GCCCGGGAGACGGCCTTCTCCACCTCTGTGGCCGGCACCTGTTTGAACTCAAACACGGTGCTCCGGCTCAAAAGGGCGTTATACACATAGAAATAGGGGTTCTCCGTGGTGGATGCGATGAGGGTGATGCGGCCGTCCTCAATGAATTCCAGCAGGGACTGCTGCTGCTTTTTGTTGAAATACTGGATCTCGTCCAGATACAGCAGCACGCCGCCGGGGGTGAGCATGGTGTCCAGCTCGCTGATGATCTGCCGGATGTCGGAGATGCCCGCCGTGGTGGCGTTCAGCTTCCGCAATGTCCGGTTGGTCTGGGCGGCGATGATGCTGGCCACGGTGGTCTTCCCCGTGCCGGAGGGGCCGTAGAACACCATATTGGGGATGCTGCCGGATTCCACGATCCGCCGCAGCAGGCCGTCCGGCCCGAGAATGTGCTGCTGCCCCACCACATCGTCCAGGGTTCTGGGGCGCAGCTCGTCCGCAAGCGGTCTGTACATATCCGGTCCTCCCCTCCTGAAATTCAGCTCCGGCGGACAGCCATACTGTCAGCCAGCGCCGTGAGAAATTCGCTGTCGTCAAACCGCCGGGCGGCCTGTTTGGCCTGCTCCGTCAGTGCCAGGATGCGCTTCTCGCATTCCTCCGCCCCGTACAGACTCATAAAGGTGGTCTTGCCCTCCTGCGCGTCAGAGCCGATGGGCTTGCCCAGCTCCTCGGCAGTGCTGAGCACATCCAGCATATCGTCCCGGATCTGAAAGGCCAGGCCCAGGGCCTCAGCATAGTCCACAGCGGCGGCTTCCTGCTCCGCCGTGCCCCCGGCGCAGGCCACGCCCATCAGGCAGGCGCCCCGGATCAGGGCGGCGGTTTTCCGGGCGTGGATCTCCATCAGGTCCGCTTCCGTGAGGGGCTTCTCCTCTCCTTCCATGTCCAGCTGCTGGCCGCCGCAGATGCCGTCATACCCGGCCACATTGGCCAGAATCCGGGCGCATTTCACCAACCGCTCAGGCGGCAGCGGAGCGGACAGCACGGAGGCAAAGGCCTCTGCCTGCAGAGCGTCCCCCGCCAGGGTGGCGGTGAACTCCCCGAACACCACATGGTTGGTGGGCTTGCCCCGGCGGAGCTCGTCATTGTCCATGGCGGGCAGATCGTCATGGATCAGGGAGTAGGTGTGGAGCATCTCTACACCGCAGGCCACGGGCAGGGCGGTCTGAATGTCGCCGCCGCACACCCGGCAGAACTCCAGCACCAGCGCCGGACGCAGGCGTTTGCCCCCGGCCATGAGGGAGTATTCCATGGACCGGACCAGCTTGTCATAGGGCAGAGTCTCTTTCGGAAAATGCTCCGCCAGCGCCTGCTCGGTCATGGTCCTGTACTGTTCCAGCTGTTTTTTGAATTCCATCACGCTTCATCCTCAAACGGCAGCTCGATGGGCTCGCCATCGGGGCCTTTTTTCAGCTTGACCACCTTCTGCTCCGCCTCATCCAGCATTTTTCCGCAGGCGGCGATGAGGGCCGCGCCCTCCTCAAACATCTTCAGGGATTCTTCCAGGGGGGCGTCTCCCTTTTCCATGCTGTGGACGATCTCGTCCAGCCGGGCGACAGCCTGTTCATAGGTCATTTTTTCAGCCATGTTCTTCCACCTTGTCTTCCACGCGGCAGCCCAGGGTGCCACCGCTGAGTGTGATCGAGATTTTATCGCCGACGGCCACATCCTCCGCCGAGCGGACCGGGTGACCGGCTTCGTCCTTCACAAAGGAATAGCCCCGGGACAGGACTTTCAGGGGGCTGAGGGCATCCAGCTTGGCGGCATAGGCCACATATTCATGCCGCCGGGCGGCCACATACCGGTCAGACACGGCAATCAGCCGGTCCCGGGTGTGGTCCAGTTCGATGCGCTTGTTGTCCAGATAGGCCGTGGGGGTGGTCATTACCTTCCGGGAAGCCAGGTCGGCCAGCTTCGCCTGCTTATTGTCCAGAATCCGCTGCATGGACCGGGACAGGAGCATCCGGGTATTCAGCAGGATATCCCGCTCCTCCGCCTGATCGGGCACGGCGATCTCCGCCGCGTTGGAGGGCGTGGACGCCCGGGCATCCGCCACATAGTCGGAGATGGTCACATCCGGCTCATGGCCCACGGCAGAGATGACGGGGATCCAGGAGGCATAAATGGCCCGGGCCACCCGCTCATCGTTAAAGGCCCACAGGTCCTCAATGGAGCCGCCGCCCCGTCCCACAATCATCACATCCGCGATGTCATGGGCGTTGCAGTACCGGATGGCCCCCGCGATCTCCGCGGGCGCCTCCACCCCCTGCACCCGTACCGGGAGCAGCAGCACCCTGGCCATGGGCCAGCGGCGGCGGAGGATGCGGATGATGTCGTGGACAGCGGCACCGGCGGAGGAGGTCACCACCGCGATACGCTCGGGCATCAGGGGCAGGGGCTTTTTGTGGGCCGGGTCGAACAGGCCCTCCTTTTCCAGTTTGGCCTTCAGCTGTTCAAAGGCGATCTGCAGGTCGCCGGTGCCCTCCGGGGTCAGGCCGGAGCAGTACAGCTGATATTTCCCGTCCCGCTGGTACACCTGCACCCGGCCGGTGGCCAGCACGCTCATGCCGCTTTCCGGCCGGAACCGGAGGCGGGATGCGCTGGATTTGAACATCACACAGCTCAGGGTGCTGCTCTCGTCCTTCAGGGTAAAATAATGGTGGCCGGAGGGATAGACCTTGTAATTAGACAATTCCCCCCGGACACACACGCTGCTGAGGACCGGGTCCGCGTCCAGCAGGCCGGCGATCCTGGTATTGAGTTCGCTGACAGAAAAAGTTGGTTCCATCACTTTGCTTCCAGTTCCTCCCGGACATAGCTGCCCAGGATGCCGTTGATGAACCGGGCTGTCTCCGGCTCTTCATACCGCTTGGCGATTTCCACCGCCTCATTGATGGCCGTGCCCGTGGGCACATCGTCCAGATAGAGGATCTCGCAGATGGCGCACCGGAGGATGGCCAGGGAGATCCGGGAGATACGGGAGAGCGTCCAGCCCCTGGCGTACCGGGCGACAGTCTCGTCCAGCTCCGCCCGGTGCTCAGCCACCAGACCCACCAGATGGCGGATATACTCCATGTCGTTTTCGCTGGGGGCTTCCGTGAACAGCGTGTCCTCGGTGCCCATGGTGGCGTAGTGCTCCGGCTCAAAGAAATCGCCGATTACGGCGTCCACACTGTCCCCCGCCAGGTCGGCGGAAAAGCACAGGCGCACGGCCACTTCCCGTGCAGCAGGTCTCGTCATAGTTTTATCCCTCCGTGCTTACTTGTCAAAGACCACGCCGGAGACATGGACATTCACCGTCACCTGCTCCAGTCCGGTCATGGCCTGCACGGCGCTCTGGACATTTTCCTGGACATTCTTCGCCACGCCCACAATGTTGCAGCCGTATTTCACCGTCACGATCACATCGATGATCACAGCGTTCTCTTCAAACTGGACCTTGACGCCCTTGGACACATTTTTCTTGCCCAGCAGATCGGCCACAGCGGGGCCGGCCGTGGAAGCCATGGCGGCGACGCCCTCCACTTCCCTGACCGCGAGCTTCACCATGGTGGCAATCACATCTTCAGAAATGTTGATGCTGCCGCCGTCTTCCACCCGTGTGATATAGTTTTCAGCCATGCCTGTACCTCCATATTGTAAACAGTTCGTTTTATCGTTGGTTTATAATCTTTGGTATTATACCACACTTCTTTCCAAATGGAAAGCAAATTCTTACAGGCCCGGCAGAAAAAGAAATGCCCGGGCACAGCCCGGACATTGAAAGCGCTTGGGGTGCGGGTGCAGTTCACGGGCAGCATGGAAAACGGCGCCCAGGGCAAGTATGAGAAGGGAACGGTGCTGATTGCGAAGGACGCCCAGGACCCACTGAAGCAGGTGTACGGCCATGAGATCACCCACCGGATGCAGGAGCTGGCACCCACTGAATATGCCGCTCTGCGGGAAGCTGTGCAGGCAGAGCTGGGCAGCGAGCTGGAATTTCAGGTCCAGAGCCGGATCCAGCTGTACGGCCGGCACAGTGTGACGCTGAGCTATGAGGAAGCCCTGGACGAGGTGACGGCTGACTATGCCGGAGAGCTGATCCGGGACGGGCAGGTGCTGGAGGA
>JALFTG010000035.1 GCA_022779345.1 Oscillospiraceae bacterium
AACAGGTTGCTCAGGTGTTCTCCGGTCTCCTGGGCGGCGGACTTCATGGCGGCCACCCGTGCGTCAAAGTCAGCTTTCAGCACGGCGAACCCGCCGCCGTCTTTCAGCGCCGTCCGGTCCTGCTCCAGCGCCCGGATCAGGCACTGGCGGAGGTACGCCTCCTCCTGGGACATGGAGGCGGATTTTTTGCCGTTTTCGATCTCCGTCCGGTGAGCGGCGATGTGCTGGGCCAGACGGTCGGGCAGGGCGTCATCCGGCTGGGACTTCACATTCTTCAGCACGCTCAGCAGCTGACGGTTCAGCTCCTCCTGCTCCACGCAGGCACGCATCTCCCGGTTCACTGCATCCAGCAGCAGGCCAAGCAGACTCAGGCGCTCGTCAAACCGGGCGTCCTTCGCCCGCTGTCTGATGTCCTCTGTGGCCCGGCCGGAGAGAATCTCGTCCACCTGATAGTCGCTGCGGTATTTGTTGTACAGGTCATAGTAAATGGCGAAGTCTTTGGCAATCCGCCTGTCCTGGAGGTACTGACCCACCAGCTTTTCATCCACGGTCAGGCCGTTTTCCTCATAGAGCTGGATCATCCTGGACAGGTCCTCCCAGCCCCGGGCGGTGACGAAGCGCTTGCCCTCCACGGTGGTCTCCACCTTATAGAAATCGTCCTTCTTGATGTTCAGATAGGTCATCACCGCCGGATGAACTCCCGCCTGATAGGCATACTCCTTCCAGGCGTCAAAGTCCGGCTCCACATCGATGCGCTTCAGCCGGTCCCAGGTAACGATGTCGAACTCCCGGACGGAGCGGTTATACTCCGGCGGGTTGCCGGCAGTCACCACGATCCAGCCCTCGGGCACCCGGTGGCGGCCGAACACCTTATACTGCAGAAACAGCAGCATGGCGGGGGCCAGGGTCTCGGACACACAGTTGATCTCGTCCAGGAAGAGGATGCCCTCCTTCACCCCGGTCTCCTCCATCATATCGTACACGGAGGCGATGATCTCGCTCATGGTGTACTCGGACACATCGTATTCCTCGCCGCCGTAGTTCTTCTTCACGATAAAGGGCAGGCCCAGGGCGCTCTGCCGGGTGTGATGAGCCATGGAATAGGACACCAGTCCCACCCCCAGCTCCGCCGCCACCTGCTCCATGATGGCCGTCTTGCCGATGCCCGGAGGGCCCATCAGGAACACCGGGCGCTGTTTCTCCACGGGGATTTTATAGTTGCCAAATTCGTCTTTGGTAAAATACGCGGTCATCGCGTTTTTGATCTGTTCTTTCGCTTCGCTGATATTCATAGCTCCACCTCGTATGCGTGCATTCGGGGATAGTGTACCATATTCCGGCGGAAAATGGAATACGAAAAAGCGTCAGATGATCGGATTCCGGCGGTTGAAAAACGGTGAAAAAGTTGATATGATGGGACATCATGGATGATTCTGGAGGTCCCCCTATGAACACATACATTCTGGACAATGGTCTGACAACCGCCACCATCCGCACCGGCGGAATCGAAATGGAATACGCCCGGTTCGGCACCGGGGCGCGGCCTTTTGTCATTCTTCCCGGGCTGTCCCTGAAAAGCGTGATCCCCTCGGCAGCCACCGTGGCGGAGGCCTATGCAGCTTTCGGAGAGGATCACACTGTGTATCTGTTCGACCGGCGGAAACACGCTCCGGAGGGCTACACTGTCCGGAATATGGCGGAGGACACCGCCGCCGTGATGGATGCGCTGGGACTCCGGGACGCGGATGTGTTCGGCGCCTCCCAGGGCGGGATGATCGCGCTGTATCTGGCCATCGGCCGCCCGGAGCTGGTTCACCGCATGGCCCTGGGGTCCACCCTGTGCCGGCCAAATGCCGTGTCCAACGCAGTGGTGGAGCGGTGGATCGCCCTAGCCCAGGCCGGGGATGTGGAAGCGCTCGTCCGGGATAGTGTAGAAATGACCTACGCCCCGGCCACGGCAGCCGCCTTCGGGGAGGCGTTTGTCCGCGCCAACAGTAATCTCTCCCCGGAGGAGCTTCGCACCTTCCTCGTCATGGCCCGGGCCGGGGCCGGGATGGACTGCTATGCCGATCTGAAGAAGATCCGGTGTCCGGTGCTGGTGATCGGCGCCGGAGGTGACCGGATCGCCACGGCGGACGCCTCCCGGGAGATCGCGGAACAGCTGGGGTGCGAGGCGTATTTTTACGGCACGGAATATGGCCACGCGGTCTACGATGAGGCCCCGGATTACCGGGAGCGGCTTCTGGCTTTTTTCCGGAAATAAACAGCAAAAAGCCCGGTCCGATGGACCGGGCTTAACCTGTTAAAAAGCTTCGCAGAATTTGCGCCATGGGCGCAAATAAATCTCATCCGTTTTTTGTGAGGCTTTGCTGTGCAAAAAACACTTCTCGGCCAGCGGAGTGTGCGAGCAAAGCGAGTGCATGAAGCGGCCGCAAAAGTTCTGTCGGAAACCCCTGCGGGGGTTCCGACAGAAAAAAGCCCGGTCCGATGGACCGGGCTTTTATTGACGGTATGTGGGGAGTGAATTACTTCAGCTCGACCTTGGCGCCAACAGCTTCCAGCTGAGCCTTCAGGGCCTCAGCCTCTTCCTTGCTCACGCCTTCCTTGATGGCCTTGGGAGCAGCCTCAACAA
>JALFTG010000045.1 GCA_022779345.1 Oscillospiraceae bacterium
ATCACCACGGACTGGAGGGTGAACAGGGCGTAGGCCGGGAGATAGCTGCCTGAGGCGTCCGCCAGGATGCCGGGGACGGGACTGAACACCAGCGCCCCGATGGAGTAGGCGGTCTGGAACTTCTGGACCGTGGCGGCGTGATCCTCCGGCGCGGCCAGATCCCCCGCCCACACGGGCAGGCCCACGGTGCAGATGGACCATCCGGCCCCCAGCACCAGCTCCGCCCCGAAGATCACCGGTCCGCTCCCGGTGACCGTGGCCAGACACAGGACGAATCCGCCGATCAGCAGTCCGCCGAACAGGAAATTCGTCCGGTAGGCCCCGATCCGGTCGGTGATGAAGCCGAAGCCACATTTGCACACAATCAGCATCAGCCCGTTCAGGCTGATGGCCCAGGCGATGGCCATGCTGTCATACCCCTGGGTGGAGAACAGCACCGCCGCATTGCTGTATCCCGGTCCGCCCACGGAGCCGATGAAGGCCATGGCCAGCAGCATGGCCAGCAGATACCCCTTTGTCATGCCGCCGCCCCGGCGCTCCGGGGCCGCGTCCGCCTCCGGGGCGGTGCCGTAGGGAGTCAGACCCGCCTGCTCCGGGGTCTCCCGGGCGAAGATGCCCACCACCAGCAGACCCAGGGCCAGCATCAGCCCCGCCTCGGCAAAGAAGGTCACGGACACCCCGGCGGTGTCCAGCAGCCGGGTGAGGATCGCGGGCATGACCACGGCGGCGACGCCGGACCCGGCGGTGCAGATGCCCATGGCCGTGCCCTTGCTCCCGGCGAACCAGGCGTCGATGGCGATGGTGGCCGCCACGATGCCGCCCAGGGAGTAGCTCACCCCGGCGATCACCGCCGCGGCGCACAGTCCCGCAAAGCCCCGGGCCAGACCGAACAGCACATAGCTTCCGGCGCACAGGGCCATGGCCAGTCCGGCCCCCCGGCGCAGACCCGTCCGGCGGTAATACCCGGCCACGACGGGCATGGAGCACAATGACGCCAGGCACCGGATCGTGTTGATCCAGGACCCCTGGGCGTTGGTCAGACCGTATTCCGCCAGCAGATAGGGCAGGTAGACCGACAGGGAGTTCACCACCAGTCCCGTGGACACGAACATCATCACCGTCGCCCCGGCGCACGCCAGCCAGCTTCTGTGGAGCGTTTTCAAGAAAACCACATCCCCTCCCGCAATTGTCTCCGATGATACCACGCCCGGCGGGGAATGACAAGGGTACAGCCGGTTTTCCGGCCTTTGCCTTGACATTTCCGCCCGTGGTGTGGTATGGTGGGGACAGGAAATACCAAGCGGTCCGGTAGGGAATTCTCCGCCGGACGCAGGACTGGAGGCGGCGTGACAGATGATGGTGTCCACCAAAGGCAGATACGCCCTGCGGGTGATGATCGACCTGGCAGAGCACAATCAGGGGCAGTATATCCCCTCCCGGGACATTGCCGGGCGGCAGATGATCTCGGAGAAATATCTGGAGAGCATTCTGGCCACACTGACCAGAGCGGGCCTGCTCCAGGGGGTCCGGGGCAAGGGCGGCGGCTATCGCCTGACCCGGCCGCCGGAGACCTACAGCGTGGGGGAGATCGTCCGGGCGGCAGAGGACAGCATTGCCCCCGTGTCCTGCCTGGAACGGGGCGCCTCCTGCTCCAATGCGGGCGAGTGCCGGATGCTGCCCGTGTGGCAGGGGCTGGACGCGGTGGTGAACGAGTATCTGGACTCCGTGCCCCTGATCTCCCTGGTCCGTGAGGAACCGGCGGAGGAAGTGTGACAGCAAGGGCGGTCCCGTCATGGGGCCGCCCCTTTTTTGGACAGTCCGGCGGGTTTTCCCTTGCCAAAGACAGGAAACTATGATAGCATGGAGATTGATCGAGCGTATCTGCCCTGCCGGGCGGACGCAGCCGGAACACAGAACATAAGGAGGAACCCAAATGAAACGAATCATTGCAGTCATCCTGACCGTGTGCATGGTGCTGGCGCTGGGCGTCACGGCATCGGCGGCAGAGACGAAGAACATCACCGCATCCTACCGGGATGTGACCATCGTTGCGGACGGCACGCCCATCGTGCCCCGGGACGCCAGCGGCGCCCCCGTGGAGCCGTTCATCTACAACGGAACCACCTATCTGCCGGTGCGGGCTGTGGCTGACGCGCTGGGCGTGAGCGTGGCGTGGGACGAGGCCACCTCCACCATCACGCTGACCCGGGGCGGGGAGCCCACCGCCGCCGCGGGACAGGCCATGACCTCTTATGCCGACAAGGCCATCACCGCCACCTACCGGGACATCAAACTGGTGGTGGACGGCAAGACCATCGTGCCCAAAGATGCCAACGGCAACACGGTGGACCCCTTCATCTATAACGGCACCACCTACCTGCCCGTCCGGGCCGTGGCGGATGCGCTGGGCGTGGCCGTGGAATGGGATCCGGCTACCTACACTGTGTATCTGGGCGAGCGGATTGAATGGGCCGTCAGCAAAGAGGAGTCCACCTACGACGGCTACAAAACGACCAGCACCTATACCTATGACAAGCAGGGCAACCTCACCGGCGCTAAATATGTCGACAATGACGGTACGGACACCACCGCTTACACCTACGATGCCGCAGGCAACTGCACCAGCGAAAAATATTCCGACAGCAATGGCTATACCTACACCTATACTTATACTTTTGACGCCGCCGGCAACCAGACCAGCGAGAAGTACTCCGACAGCTACGGATCTGCTTACACTTACACCTATACTTATGACGCGGCCGGCAACCGGATCCGGGAGACTTATCAGGAAGATGGCTGGGATTTCACCGTTGACTATAACTACAATGCACAGAACCAGCTGGTGTCCGTCAAGACCTCCTATGCTGATGGCACCTCTTACCTGGAGAAGTACACCTATGACGCCGCCGGAAATCTGACGGAGCAGGTCAACACCGGCAGCAACGGCTTTACCAGCACCACCCGGTACACCTATAACGCCCGCGGCGATATGCTGACCATCAGATATTCCGATTCTGACGGCTGGACTTACACCACGGAGTACACCTACGACGCCGCCGGGCGGATGACCCGGTACTCCAACAGGGATTCCGAATACGGCGACACCCTGGAGACCTATGTGTACGACGCAGCGGGCAACTGCCTGGAGAATACTTATTCCAACACCTGCGACGGGGTTACCTGGAGCTATTCTTACAAGTACACCTATGACGCCGGGAACCGGCTGATCCGGGAAGTGGGCACGGAAACAGACGGCACCGTCACGACCACGGAGTACACCTATGATGCCGAAGGCCGGCCCGTCACCGTGTCGGAGACCTCCGGCGGCACGACCACCACCTATGCCATCACCTACGACCTGGGCAACAACATCATCCGGGTAGTGAGCACCGCCCCGGGCGTGAGCAATGAGATGAAGTTTGAATACGACAAGCACGGCAACATGATTCTGGAAGATTATGGTCTGGGCAACATCACCCGCACCGAATACATCGCCATCAAAAAGTAATGCAACAGGCGGCACGGGGTCTCCCGTGCCGCCTGTTTTTGGGACAACAACGAACCGGCAGACCGGAACATTCCGGTCTGCCGGTTTTTCATGGGAGTATGTACTCAGTAACCCAGTTCCTCGTTGATGATGACCACTTCCGTCTCACCCACGCCGCCCATGGGGCGGTACAGGACGGTCATGCCCCGGCAGATGCGCTGGGGGCTGTCGCAGTCATAGCACCGGACCTCCTTGCCCTGGGCACAGGGGGTCTGCGTGTTCAGCCGCCGGGCGTTCAGGGGGGCGGCAATGTTCCGGGCCCGGTCCAGAGCCATATGGAAATTCGGGGCGATCTTGTTCACGCCGATGATAAAGTACACCTTTTCCTTGTCGTAAATGCTGGCGGCCAGCCGGTTGCCGGTCCCGTCAATGTTGATGATCTCCCCGGTCTCGGCCACGCCGTTGGCGCTGGTGAGATAAATCTGGGCAGTGGCGGCATTGGCCCGGGCCTCGTCTGCGGGCTGCTTCCAGTGCCAGAACACCTGATTGTTCTCCCCCAGCTTCTCATACAGGCCCAGGGCCTCCAGGGTCTTGCTGCCGCCCATGCCCACGGTCTTGCCCTGAATCTTTTCGCACAGGGCGGCGGCCGCCGCGTCGGCGGTCTCGTAGTAAGAGACGGTGAAGCCCGCTTTTTCCAGGGCTGCCGTCAGTTTCTGGATGTCTGCCATGATCGTTCCTCCTTTATTTATTCGAAGAGCTCCGGATACACCAGGGGGAGCACCAGCTCCGCCAGACGGTTCTCCTGATCGAAGCCCCAAAAGGCGTTGTAGATCCCGCTGCCCAGCCCGGCGGAGAACACGGGCACGGTGTAGTCCGTGTCCGGAATCTGCCACATGGCGAAGCCCGTCTCCTCCACCAGCGGCTGGAGACAGTCGGTGATGGGGTCCTTGCCGGGATGTTTGTCGTAATACCGGTTCTGGAACGCGGCGAAGGGCAGCTCGGACACCTCGTCCACCATGCAGGCCACGCCGGTCTCGATGCTGATGCCCGGGAAGATGCCGGGGTCGCTGGACTGCCAGGCCTTGAAGCCCACGGGCATGGCAATCTCATGGCGCACCGCCGCCGCATCGGACACCTTCACCTTCACGGCGGACACCACCCGGCCGGTCATGGGCGTGTCCAGCACGGACACGAACACCGGGTATTTCCCCGGCCGTACCGTCCGCTCCATGGGGTTGGCCAGGTTGGACCCCACATAGCAGGGATCGCACACCAGCAGCCGGGTGCCGGGCACATCCATCTCCCCGATCTGATACAGCGTGGTGTGTTTGCTGCCGGTGAGCAGGTTTGCAATGGTCCCCGGCTCCAGCCGGGTGCGCTGGACATAGCTCAGATTCTGCCGCCGGGCGCTGATGAAGTTGCGCTTCATGACCTCCGGGTCCACCTTCGGCTGCTTCCGGAAGCGGTCAAACAGTCCCATATCATCGTTCCTCCTGATTATGATCAAATAAAATTTTCGTTTTTGCCTCCCCCTGCGGGGGAAATCATTTAAACCGCCGCGCCGTGCCTGGACACGGTCTCCGCCGCGGCGGCATTGGCCAGCGTCAGCGCCCGGGAGAGGGGAATCCCCTGATGGATGCACGCCAGCATCACCCCCGCGTGGGTGTCCCCGGCGCCGATGGTGTCCGCCACCGTCACGGGCACCGCCGGGGCGGTGAGCACTTCGCCCTCAGGCGTGCGGCACAGGCAGCCGTCTCCGCCCAGGGTGACGATCACGCTCTGTCCCGTGCATTTCCCCAGCGTTTCCGCCGCCGCTTCCGGGGTGTCCGCCCCCGACAGGGCCAGGGCCTCCGGGCCGTTGAGATGGAGAATGGGCCGCAGATTCAGCATCCGCGCCTGCCGCTCCCGGTCCATCAGAATCCCCCGGGGGCCGGGGGCATAGAACGCCCGGGTCTCCGGATGGGCCTCCAGCCAGTCCAGGATGTTGTCTCCCTCCGGCTCCTGCAGTTCCATGCCGCACACATAGGCCAGGGAGAACGGCCCGGCCAGGGCGTCCAGCCATTCCCGGCGGATGCGGTATTCCGCCCCCCGGACGGACAGGAAGGTGCGCTCCCCGCTCGCTTCCACCAGACAGTAGCAGCAGCCGTTCTCCTCCGCCGGACGGGCCAGAACGGGCACGCCCGCCGCTTCCAGCGTCCGCGCCACCATGTCCCCGTACACTCCGGTGCCCACCGGGGCCAGAAACACCGGGTCCGCCCCGGCTTTCCGGGCTGCCCGGAACACATTCCAGCCGCACCCGCCCACAGAGAACCGCTGGCTCTCCGGCTGGAGGTCGTCCCCGGTTTTCGGCAGGGCGTCCACCCGGATGACCACATCCACGCAGGCCGAACCGATAAT
>JALFTG010000051.1 GCA_022779345.1 Oscillospiraceae bacterium
GTCACCACCGGGCGGACTTATGAATTTTACGGCAGGCTGGATGAGGTGGAGCGGCAGCTGGACAGCCGGTTCGTGCGGATTCACCAGCGGTATCTGGTCCGCTGCGCCGCCGTGGAGCGGGCAGAGAGCGGCAGTGTGACCATCGCCGGGGAGACCCTGCCCGTGAGCCGGGCCTGTCAGGCGGCGGCGCTGGCGGCCATCGCCCGGGCCAGTCTGGAGGGGTGAGCATGGGAGGAAGGATTTCGGAACTGGTGATGCTGTTGGTGGACCACTGGGGCTGGCTGATCCTGATCCTCATCAGCGCCGGGAGCCTGTACGGCATGGTGTCCCGGTTCCTGACGGTGAAGCCGGCTCTGGGCTGGCGGGTATTGCTGTTCGTGACCCTGGGGGGCACCACGGGCATGGTGATCTGGATCGGGGACAACAACCTGCTGTTCACCCTGCCGGTGTTCTTTGCTGTATTTCTCCTGTGCACCCGGGGCAACCGGCTGGGCCGGGCGGCGGTGACCATGATCTTCTTCTGCATGATCCTGTCCGTGTCCGCCATGATCGACACCTACGCCAACCAGATGAATGACTGGTATGACCTGTTCACCCGGCTTCTGCGGCCTTTGGTTTGGGGCGTGCTGTATCTGCTGGTGCGCCGCCGTCTGCCGGAGGAGCCGCCACGGCTGCCCCAACGGCTGTGGCAGCTGGTGGCGGCGCTGGCGGCCATGCCCATGAGCGCCCTGCTGGCGGCGGTGCTGGTGTCCCACGCCTGGAGGTATCAGTCCGCCGATGCGGAGATGCTGGCCCGGCAGATGGGTCTGGTGCTGCTGCCCTTCGTGTTTCTGACGGCGCTGATCCTGCTGGTGACCGTCCGGGTGCTGGCACATCATGAGGAACTGGAACAGGCCCGTCAGCTGGCGGGATTGCGGGAGGTGTATTATCAGGGCCTGCGCCGGGAGCAGGAGCAGGTGCGTGCCCTGCGCCACGATCTGCGCAACCATCTCACGGTGCTGGAGGACTGTCTGGAGCGGGATGACCGGGAGCGGGCGCTTTGTTATCTCCATGAGATGGCCGGGGCCCCGGCCCTGACGGGCAGCCGCCATTTCTGCGAGAACGACACCGCCGACGCGGTGCTCTCCGCCAAGGCCGCCGCCATGGAGCAGCGTGGCCTCACGCCGGATTTCTCCGTGACCCTGCCCCGGGACCTGCCCCTGCCGGATCTGGACCTGTGCGTCCTGCTGGGCAGCACCCTGGACAACGCCATGGAGGCCGCCGCCGGGGCGGAGGACAAAACCGTGACCCTCCGGGCCGCGGCGGACAAGGGCCTGTTCATGCTCCGCTGCCGCAACGCCTACGCCGGGGAGCGCCGGCGTGAGAACGGCCGCTTCCCCACCACCAAATCCGACCCGGACGCCCACGGCTTCGGCCTGCAAAGCATGGAGCAGATTGCCGGCAAGCTGGGCGGCACCATGGATGCCAGCGCCGCGGACGGCGTGTTCGATCTGGTGATCTGCATCCCCATCGGACTTAGGACTTAGAAATTAGGAATTGACCTTGTTCAGGCCTTTCCCACGCCCGTACCCGGACGACCACCGCACCAATATGGCTCTCCCTTTGGGAGAGCTGGCACGGCGAAGCCGTGGCTGAGAGGGCCCTCTCCGCTTCGCTCCGCTCAGCGCCTCCCCCAGAGGGGGCTTGCCGCACCGGTTGCCATGGGTAGGGGCGCACCTGCGTGTGCGCCCGCTGTCCGGTTTCCCGGACAATCATTACAAATATAAAAATCCCCCTCCATCGGAGGGGGATTTCAGTTTGTCGAAATAGCTTCGCAGAATTTGTGCCGAATGGCGCAAACAAATTGAATCCGTTTTTTGGTGCGGCTTCGCTGTGCAAAAAAACACTTCTCGGCCGGCGGAGTGAGCGAAGCGCAGCGAGTGCATGGAGCGGCCGCAGCCTTCTCGTCGGCAAAGTTTATTTTGTCAACGATTCGAAATCCCCCCCTCCGATGGAGGGGGATTTCGTTTACAGCAGGATGGATAACCCGCCGCAGATGCCGAGGACGACCACCCCGGCGATGAGGACGCCGAGGAGCACGGCGGGGAAGGAATGGCGCAGGCGGATGTCCAGCAGGGCGGCCACGAGGGAGCCGGTCCAGGCGCCGGTGCCCGGGAGGGGAACCGCCACCAGGATCACCAGACCCACCAGCGCGTACTGCCGGACCAGCCGGGACTTCTTTTCCGCCCGGCGGATCAGCCAGTCCACCCGGTCCCGGAGCCAGGGAGATTTCTCCCGGAGCCAGTTGAACACCCGGCGGATAAACACCATGATGAACGGGACAGGGATCATATTGCCGATGACGGCGGCCAGATAGGTGAGCCAGGGACTCAGCCCCTGGGCCAGCCCCAGCGGGATTGCGCCCCGCAGCTCCACCACCGGCACCATTGCCATCAGCAGCGTGTGCAGAAAAATTTGGGTCATAGAAAATGTGAATCAGCTTCGCAGAATTCGCGTCCGCAGACGCGAATAAAGTTCAATCTGTTTTTTCGCCGGCTCCGCCGGTGAAAAAACACTTCTCGGCATAGGAGTGTGCCCGCAGGGCGCGCGAGTATGCCGCAGCCTTCTCATCGATAAGGTCGCAGACCTTTTCGATGATTTTTTCAGTACGCGACGCCCCAGTAGATCATCTCTTTTGCGGGACGGCCGCAGATGGGGCACACATCGCTCAGATGCTCCTGGGCGAAGGGGATGCACCGGCTGGTCATGCCGGCCTTTTCCTTCATGGCCATCTCGCACTCCACATCGCCGCACCACATGGTCTTGATGAAGCCGCCGTGCTCGGCCTGGAGGGCCTTGGCCTCCTCCAGGGAGAAAGCGGGGAAGATGTGGCTGTCCAGATTGGCCTTGGCCTTCTCATACAGGCCGTGATGCACGGCGTCCAGCAGGCCGGGGACGGCGGCGGTCAGCTCGCTGATGGCCACGGTGGTCTTTTCCCCGTTGTCCCGGCGGACGGCCACGCACTGGCCGTTCTCAATGTCCCGGGGGCCGATCTCGATGCGCAGGGGAACGCCCTTCATCTCGTACTCGGCGAACTTCCAGCCGGGGCTGTTGTCGGAGAAATCGCCCTTGGCACGGAGGCCCTGATTCTTCAGCCGCTCCACCAGCTGCTCTGCCGCCTCGGTCACGCCGGGCTTATGGGCCGCGATGGGCAGGATGATCACCTGGATGGGCGCGATTCTGGGAGGCAGCACCAGGCCGTTGTTGTCGCCATGGGTCATGATAATGCCGCCGATGATCCGGGTGGACAGGCCCCAGGACGTCTCAAAGGGATGGGTCTGCTGGTTGTTCTGATCGGTGAAGGTGATGTCAAAGGCAGTGGGGAAGCCGTCGCCAAAGTAGTGGCTGGTACCCGCCTGAAGTGCCTTCCGGTCGTGCATCATGCACTCAATGGTATAGGTCCGCTCTGCA
>JALFTG010000053.1 GCA_022779345.1 Oscillospiraceae bacterium
GTGCTGTACGATGTGCTGGGCGATGTGGTGTGCGGCGGCTTCGCGGCTCCCATCCGGGAGGGCTATGCGGAGAAGGTGCTGATCGTCACCTCCGGGGAAAAAATGGCCCTGTATGCGGCCAACAACATCAACAGCGCCGTGAAGAATTTTGAGGACCGGGGCTATGCCCGGGTGTTCGGCATCGTGCTGAACCACCGGAATGTGGAAAACGAGACGGAGAAGGTCCGGGCCTTTGCCGACGGTGCGGGCCTGCCCATCGTGGGAGAGATCCCCCGCAGCGACGACATCATCCGCTTCGAGGAACAGGGCAAGACCGTCATCGAGGGGGACCCGGACCTCCCTGTGAGCCGGCAGTTCTTTGACCTGGCCAGGATGCTCCTGGCGGAGGACGGCGTATGAGCGGACAAGCGGTTTCCTACACGGTGCGGGAGTTGTATGAGCGCGGCCCTGACAACCTGCCCAATGAGCTGGTGTCCAATACCCACCTGATTTACAGCTCCCCGGCCACACTGGCCTTCAATTCCCCCGGCGCTGAGGGCTTCGGTGTGAAGCGGGCGGGCCTGGCCATTCCCGGCTCCGTGATGCTGCTGGTAGCCCCGGGCTGCTGCGGGCGGAACACCTCCCTCATCAGTTCCATGCCGGAATACCATGACCGGTTCTTCTACCTGATGATGGACGAGACGGACATCGTCACCGGCGCGCACCTGAAGCTGATCCCCCAGGCGGTGCAGGAGGTCTGCGATTTCCTGCCCCAAAAACCCTCGGTGGTGATGATCTGCATCACCTGCGTGGACGCGCTGCTGGGCACGGACATGGAGCGGGTGTGCCGCCGGGCGGAGGAGCAGGTGGGCCTGCCGGTGCGGCCCTGCTATATGTACGCCCTGACCCGGGAGGGCCGCAAGCCCCCCATGGTCCATGTGCGTCAGTCCCTGTACTCCCTGCTGGAACCGAGAAAAAAACGCTCCACCAGCGTGAACATCCTGGGCTTTTTCGCCCCGCTGATGGACGACTGTGAACTATATACCCTGCTGAAACAGGCGGGGGTTAAAACCATCCGGGAGATCTCCCGATGCAAAGATTACGGGGAATACCAGATGATGGCCGAGGCCAACTTCAATCTGGTGCTGAACCCCGAGGCCCGGTTCGCCGCCCGGGATCTGGAAGAGCGGCTGAGCATCCCCTCCATCGAACTGAAGCGGCTGTATGAGATTGACAAGATCGCCAGCCAGTATGCCGCCCTGGGGGCCGCCCTTGGCGTCACCTTCCGGGACGAGGCGGAGCGGGAGGCGGCGGAGGCCGCGGTCCGCGCCTTCCGGGAAGCCCACGGCGCCGTGACCTTCTGCGTGGGCGAGTGCATGAACGGCGACCCCTTTGAGCTGTCTCTGGCTCTGGTGCGGTATGGGTTCCGGGTATCGGAGATCTACGGCACCCTGACGGAGGAGAACTTCGGCTATCTCCGGCGGCTGGAGACTCTCAGCCCGGACACGAAGGTGTTCTCCAATCTGGAGCCCACCATGCTGTACTACGACTGCTCTCAGTCCCCCGGGGATGTGACCATCGGGAAGGACGCGGGCTATTACCATCCCGGCTGCCCCAATCTCACCTGGAATCAGGACCGGCAGCCCTTCGGATACGCCGGGGTCCGGCGGCTGTTTGAGGACCTGGATCAGACCATGACAGAACAGGAGGGAAGACCGTGAAAGGACTGCGGAAATATCTGACGCCCTTTGCACCGGACCAGTCCGGCGCGGTGTCCGTGCTCTACGAGCTGGGGGGCATCCTGGTGATCTGCGACGCCGGCGGCTGCACGGGCAATGTGTGCGGCTTTGATGAGCCGAGATGGTTTTCCCACAAGAGCGGCGTGTTCAGCGCCGGACTGCGGGACATGGACGCCATCCTGGGCCGGGACGATAAGCTGGTGGCCAAGCTGGAGGATGCGGCGGGCAAGCTGGATGCCTCTTTCGCCGCTGTAATCGGCACGCCGGTGCCCTCCGTGATCGGCACGGACTATCAGGCCCTGCGGCGCATGGCGGAGCGGAAACTGGATCTGCCCGTCCTGACCGTGGACACCACCGGCATGGAGCTGTATGATGTGGGCGAGGAAAAAGCCTATCTGGAGCTGTTCCGGCGCTTTGCCGTCGATTCCTGTCCTGTGGAACCGGGCCGGATCGGCGTGCTGGGGGTGACGCCCCTGGACATGAGCGACCTGCGGGCGGGGGAGCGCATCACCGCTGTCCTCCGGGAACAGGGGTGGCACACTGTGGACTGCTACGGCATGGGCACCGGGCTGGATCGGGTGTGCAGCGCCGCCGGTGCGGAGAAGAACCTGGTGGTGTCCCCGGCGGGCCTGAAAGCTGCCCAGTATCTGAAAGATACCTTCGGGACACCCTATGAAATCAATGATCCCCTGGCCCAGTTCCTGCTGCCGGAGGTGGATTATACCGGAAAGCGGGTGCTGGTCATCCACCAGCAGGTGACGGCCAACGCCCTGCGCGCGGCCCTGGAGCAGCGGGGGAGCGGGGAAGTCACCGTGGCCACCTGGTTTCTGAAAAAAGCCGCCCTGGCCCGGCCCGGGGACATCGCCCTGAAAGAGGAGGATCAGTTTGTGGACCTGGTCCGCCGGGGCGGATACGACATCATCATCGGGGACGGCGTGCTGCGCCGGATGGTCCCGGACTTTGCCGGACAGTTTGTGGAGGCACCCCACTTCGCCGTGTCCGGCACCGTGGAGGGCAGACCATGATTACCAGACAGATCCGGGTTTACGGCATCGTGCAGGGTGTGGGCTTCCGTCCCACCGTCAGCCGCCACGCGGCGGAGACGGGCATCACCGGCAGCGTGTGCAACAAAGGCCCTTATGTGGAGATCTTCGCCCAGGGCGAGCCGGACCAGGTGGACCGGTTTCTGGACGCGCTGGAGCACCGTCCGCCCCGTCGGGCGGCCATTCTGAAGATCGATGTGAAACCGGCGGAAGCGCCGCCGGTGTTTTCGGAATTTACCATCATTGAGAGTGAAAAAACCAAGGGCGAGATTTTCGTCTCCCCGGACATCGCCATCTGCGAGGACTGCAAGCGGGAATTGTTCGATCCCAAAGACCGGCGGTATCTCCATCCGTTCATCAACTGCACCTGCTGCGGCCCCCGGCTGACGATCCTGGATGCTCTGCCCTATGACCGGGAACGCACCAGCATGAAAGCCTTTCCCATGTGCCCGGCCTGTGCAGAGGAATACTACAGTCCTGCCACCCGGCGGTATGACGCCCAGCCCGTGTGCTGCAATGAGTGCGGGCCGGAGGTGTACCTCATCGGCCGGGAAGAGCGGGGCCGGGCGGCCATCACCTATACCCGGCAGGTCATCGCTTCCGGCGGCATCGCTGCCATCAAGGGCATCGGCGGCTTTCACCTGTGCTGCGACGCCGCAAACCCTGCCGCCGTGGAGCGGATGCGGAACCTGAAGCACCGGCCCATGAAGCCCTTTGCGGTCATGGCCCGGGACCTGGACACCGCCCGTCGGGAGTGTGAAATCGACAGCGCCCAGGAGGACATTCTGACCGGCCATCAGAAGCCCATCCTCCTGCTGAAACGCCGCCCGGGCGGGCGCATCTGCCCGGCGGTGGCCCCGGACAATCCCAAGGTGGGCGTCATGCTCCCGTACGCCCCGGTGCAGCTGCTGCTGTTTGACTATGACGACGGCATCCGGATGCCGGACTGCCTGGTGATGACCAGCGGCAACGACTCCGGCGCCCCCATCTGTCGGGACGACGCCGACGCTGTGGCGGAGCTGGGCCACCTGTGTGACTGTATTTTGTCCCATGATCGGATGATCCGTATCCGGGCGGACGACTCGGTCATGGATTTCTGGGAGGACCAGCCCTACATGATCCGCCGCTCCCGGGGCTATGCGCCCCTGCCCACATTGCTGTCCCGGGGATACCGGGGACAGGTATTGGCCATGGGCGGCGAGCTTAAAAACACCTTCTGCCTGGGGGTGAACGACCTGTTTTACCCCTCTCCCTATGTGGGGGACCTGGCGGATTTGCGAACGGTCACGGCTCTGAAAGAGACTGTGGGCCGGTTTGAGACACTGCTGGAGGCGGAGCCCACCCTGGTGGCCTGCGACCTCCATCCCAAATATAATTCCACCGCGGCGGCGGAGGAGCTGGGTCTGCCCGTGGTGTATGTGCAGCACCACTACGCCCACATTCTCTCCTGTATGGCGGAAAATGACTGGAGCGGGCCGGTGATCGGCGTTTCCTTTGACGGCACGGGCTATGGCACGGACGGCACCATCTGGGGCGGCGAGCTGCTGCTGGCGGACCTGAAAGACTTTCAGCGCCTGGGCAGCATTGTCCCGTTCTTTCAGGCGGGGGGCGACCTGTCCGCCCGGGAAGGCTGGCGCATCGCCTGTTCCCTGATCTGGCAGGCCGCCGGGGACCGGGAGACGGCCCTGGACATGATCCGCAGGCTGGAAGTGTGTGATGAGCAGAACGCCGCCGTCCAGGTGACGCTGGCCCAGCGGCGGCTGAACGGCGTGACTTCCACCAGCGCCGGGCGGCTGTTTGACGGTGTCAGCGCCATGCTGGGCATCCGCCTGGCCTCCACCTTTGAGGGGGAAGCGTCCATGGCCCTGCAGTTCGCCGCCGAGCGGGCGGCGGCGCGGGGCAGCATCCCGCCGGAGCAGGATACAGACCTGCTCAGGGAGGAGAATGGCTTCCTGTATATGACCACGGACACCCTGGCGGAGAAACTCCTCCGCCGGCGGCTGGACGGGGAGGACCCGGAGACATTGGCCTGGCGGTTCCACGACGGCCTGGCCGCCCGGATCGCAGCGGCCTGTGCGGCCGCAAGAGACCGCACCGGGGTGAACGCCGCAGCCCTCAGCGGCGGCGTGTTCCAGAATACGCTGCTCATGGATCTGACGGCGGCGCGCCTGCGGAAGCTGGGCTTCCGGCTGCTGACCCACCGGCTGATCCCCCCCAACGACGGGGGCATCGCCCTGGGGCAGGCGGTCTATGCCATGGAAAAACTGAACGAATCGAAATAGGAGGGTATGAAATATGTGTGTTGGATTGTCGGCGAAAGTCGTGAAAGTGGAGAAGGGGACCGCTCTTGTGGATGCCTCCGGCGCCCGGCGGGAAGTGTCCGCCAGCCTGCTGAAGGATCTGGAACCGGGGGATTATGTGATGGTCCATGCGGGCGTGGCCATTGCGAAGATCACCGATGAGGACGAGCCGGAGACCGACCGGCTGCTGGAGGAGCTACTGTGATGGCCGGGGCGGGAACTGTGACAGCCCGGGAGATCATCACCTCCTATGACGGGCCGAAGCTGCGGATCATGGAGGTCTGCGGCACCCATACCCATGAAATTTTCCGGCTGGGTATCCGGAAGTTGCTGCCGGAGCAGATCGAGTTGATCTCCGGCCCGGGCTGCCCCGTGTGCGTGACCCAGGTGGGCTTCATCGACGAGGCGGTGCTTCTGGCCCTGGACCACCACGCCACGGTGTGCACATTCGGAGACCTGGTGCGGGTGCCCGGCACGGAGATGAGTCTGGCCGGCGCCCGAGCGAAAGGCGCCCGGGTCCAGGTGGTGTATTCCCCCCTGGACGCGGTGGACTATGCCGCAGGCCACCCGGAGGAGCAGGTGGTGTTTTTGTCCGTGGGCTTTGAGACCACCACTCCGGCCAGCTGTCTGGCAGTGGAACAGGCCATGGAGCGGGGGCTGACCAACTTCTCCCTGCTCACCGCCAACAAGACCATGCCCAGTGCCTATCAGGCCCTGAAGGGCAGCGCGGATGTGTTCCTCTATCCCGGTCATGTGAACGCCATCACCGGCACCGCCGTGTGCGAGGCCCTGACGGAGCAGGGCGTATCCGGCGTGGTCACGGGCTTTACCGCCGCCGAGATTCTGACGGCGCTGGCCCTGGCCATCAAAAAATCCCGGGAGGGCAAGCCTTTCTTTGTGAACGCCTACCCCCGGGTGGTGACACGGGAGGGCAGCGTGGAAGCCCGGACGCTGATGGACCGGCTGCTGGAACCCTGCGACACGGAGTGGCGGGGGCTGGGGGTGATCCCCGGTTCCGGCGTCCGGCTGCGGGAGGCATACGCCGCCTATGACGCCCGGAAGAAATTTGCCCTGCCGGAGATCAGGGGCCGGGGAAATCCCGCCTGCCGCTGCGGCGATGTGCTGCAGGGCAAGTGCCGCCCCTGCGACTGCAAGGTATTCGGCACCGGCTGTACGCCGGAGCACCCCGTGGGTGCCTGCATGGTCTCCAATGAGGGTGCCTGCTCGGCATATTATCAGTATGGAGGAGATAACAATGCGTGATACAACGGTAACGCTGGCCCACGGCGCCGGGGGAAAACAGACCTCCGAGCTGATCGACCGGGTCTTTAAAGCTCATTTTGACAACCCTGCCCTGACGGCGGATGATGCGGCGGTGCTGGCACCTCCCCAGGGCCGTATGGCCATGACCACGGACGGGTTTATTGTCTCTCCTGCCTTTTTCCCCGGCGGCAACATCGGCAAACTGTCCATCTGCGGCACGGTGAATGACCTGGCCTGCATGGGCGCCCGGCCGCTGTACCTGTCCTGCGCCTTCGTCATTGAAGAGGGCTTCCCCATGGACCGGCTGGAGGAGATCGCCGCCGCCATGGAAAAGACCGCCAGGGAGGCAGGCGTCCGCATCGTGTCCGGCGACACGAAGGTGGCCGGAAAGGGCCAGGTGGACGGCGTGTTCATCACCACCACCGGCGTGGGTGAG
>JALFTG010000066.1 GCA_022779345.1 Oscillospiraceae bacterium
CGAGGCTTTTCAGAAAGATGAACCGGGGCGGTACTGTCAGGTACTGCCCCGGTTGTCTGTTATTCATTGTGAAGCACGGTGTAGCCGATCAGGTCGTAGTTTTTATCCAACAGGAGGAAGCATTTCCACCGGCCCGCATTGACGGTCGCCGAGCTGAACCGGGAGATCTCCCGGGCATACAGGGACGGATCATCGGAATTCAGCTGCTGCCACAGGTGATACATCTGGCAGTCATCCCGGGTCATGTCCGGATCCCGGCCGGTGTTGAAGCCCTGGAGGTACCAGACGGCACCGCAGCCGGCCGCATCCTCCGGCGCAATGTAATGCTCCAGCAGCGCGGCTTTTCCGGCACTGAACGCGTTGGATTCCCGGGCACACAGGTCGGTCAGGTCATAGTCGCACAGCCTCACCGGGAAATACCAGGTGTCCTCATCATAGGGCACCGGCGAGCCAACATAATAGCCGATCAGCCGCGGGGTGCTGTCCGCATACCGGAACACCAGCAGGCAGTACAGATTGCCGGAATCCTCAGCCGGGTCAAAGGCATTGCCCTCGCCGCTGATGCCGCTGCCGGTCCCGTCTCGGATCAGGGCGGCAAAGGAAAAGCTGTTTTTGAGATACGGCTCGATGTCATCCCCCAGATCCCGGGTATCCGTGAAGAAGGAGGTGGTGGCGTCGGGGATATATTGGAGCACCAGCTCCGGATCGACCAGGCACCGACCGTTTTCGCCCGGATGGACATAGACCCGGGCCTCGTCATAGACTCCGGTGTCGGGGGCTTCCGCTTCAGGGGCAGCCGGCTGGGCGGTGGGCAGGATGGTTATGCCGGGGGTGGGCGGTTCCTGGGCATCCGCGGCGGACTGTCTGCCGCCCAGCAGAAGCACCGCCCCGCCGGCAATCGCCGCCAGAAGCAGCACCGCGATTCCGGTCACCAGCAGTTTTTTCTTCCCGCTTTTGGGGCTGGGTTCGCCGGACGGCTCCGTCGCTGCCTGTTCTTTTGCGGCGGCGGCTTTCGCTTTTGCGGCCTGTTTCTGCTCCGCTTTCTGCCGGGCGGCTTCTTTCCGCCTGGCAGCAGCCAGAGCGGCGGCCTCCCGTTTGGCGGCGGCTTTCTCCGCCGCTTCCTGCCGTGCCTGTTCCCGGGCCTCCCGGCGCCGGGCGGCCTCCTCGGCGGCGATGCGCTCCCGCTCCGCTGCTTCAGCGGCCAGCAGCGCCGTCAGACGGGCGGGAGAGGCCCCATCCGCCACGAAAGTCCGGTCCCGTCCGCACCGGTAGCACACCCTGTCTCGGGCGTGGTTCAGCCCGCCGCAAGTGCAGTACCACAGATCCGCCGGGGCGGCATAGGCGTATTTTCCCCCGGGGAGCAGTTCCCGGCTCCGGGACAGGGCTTTCGGATTGGTCAGGGCCTTTTCCAGGGGGGTGAACCCCGGCAGCACGCCCCAGACGGCGTCCTCCGGACAGGCCCAGACCGTGCCGTCGGCAAAGGTCACCTGCGGCACCGTCACGGAATACCGGGCGAAGTTCCCCTCCGGCAGGGACATGGGGGTATCCCCGCCGAACCGGCCGCCCCGGGAGACGGACAGACCGGCGAAGTCCCGCTCCGCTCCGGCCAGCTCCGTCCCGGCGCTGTCCAGACACCGCACCCGGACCCGGGCGGCGGCGATAGGTGCGTCGGAAATGTTCACCAGCGTCACCGCAGCGGCGGACTGACCCGTGCCGTCCAGCCGGACCAGCTGTCCGGAGCCCACCACCAGCGGGCAACCGGGCGTGTACTGCCGGGCGGACAGGGGACGGATCACAGAAAAGTTCTCAGCCATGGCGCAGTCTCCTCAGAATTCAGGCAGGTCATCGGGGTTGTCGCCCACCGGGGCTGCGGGGGCTGTGGGGACAACGGGGGCCTCGCGGGACACTGCCAGGTAGTCTGCGGGCAGGAGAATGGCGTTCAGCCGGTCCTGGAGCACCACCATGGACACCACGGGCGCGAAAATACCCAGCACCAGGCAGAGAATGGCGATGTTGCTCTCCATGCCCCGGCTGCGGGCCAGAGCGTCGGTCCGCCGGGCGTTTTTATACAGCCAGTAGGTAAAATAGAAGGGCACGAACAGGCAGCCAGCCACCTGATGGGCAGGACTCTGGTCCGGGTCCCGGGCGGCATCGTTTTTGCACAGCCACCAGATCAGATAGAAGGGCACGATGGCGCACAGGAGCACATGGCGCACGGGATGTTCCATTTTGGGCCAGATCCGCTGATTCAGGAAACGGGTGGTGCGGTGGACCCAGATCATGGCATAGATGCCCAGGGTCAGGATGCTCAGGAAGATCAGCTTCATGATGCCGCAGTACCCATCGGGCAGTTCCCGGAGATCCACATCGTCAGCCGCCGCTTCCTGCCGGGGACGGCCCTCGGGCCAGAACACCCACTGCATGGTCAGGCCCAGCGCTCCGGCCTGAATCAGCGTGATTACAATGCTTCGGGAACTCAGTCCGCTGTACCAGGTGCCGCTGGTGAAAAGTATGATCAGCACATACACCACAAGCGTCAGCACCAGATCTGCCAGCACCAGCACAGCGGGGAAGAACCACAGTTCTTCCGCCTGGTCCTGATACTTCTCATACTTCCCGTTCAGCTGCATCTCGGAAAACAGCCACGCACCGGCCCAGCCGATCAGACCCGCCAGGCCGGGCAGGACGCACAGCAGATTGAATTTCGTTTGCCAGCCGCTGTAATAGCCCCAGGATTCGACCTCGTAAGCGCCGGTATAGAAGCCGTACAGGAACAACACAGCCTGCACTCCGGCCATGACCAGCAGGGCTTTGGACAGCAGGTCCCGCCGCTTTGTCAGCAGGCAGTACGCCAGAAAACCGAATGCCCCTGCATTCAGCAGGTTCATGAGGATGGCCAGAACCATCGGAAGCTTCGTCATGACAGCACCCCCATACAATGCGTACCGCAGGAGCCAATACAGATGATAGAGCGCCAGCAGGCCGAACCCGGCGCCGGCCCAGAGTTCCGGGCGTTGATACCATTTCTTTTCATTTTCGTTCATGTTTTCTCACCTTTCTCTCATAACACGCAGCGGACCGGAATCCCGGTCCGCTTCAGGTCTGTTATTTCATCAGTTCGTAAAGCTGGACAGTTTCGGTGATCGCCGTCTTATCGGCATCAGTCACCGTGTAGTCATAAGAGTAATCGTCACCCTCGAACCGGATGATGGCTTCGGAGGAATTGGCGATATCCCGGAGCATTTCCAGATCAGAATCGTTGACGGCCACATCGATGTACTCCCACACACGGCCGCCGCCGTTGTCGCGGACCACATCCCAGTAGCTGAAGGAAGCCGTGTAGCGGTTTGCGTCCGTTGCGATGGTCACTTTTTCAAAGAACACCCAGTCATAGGCGGCGTAGTTATACACCAGACGCATCCAGGTCTGACCGTTCTGAGAACCCAGATAGGGGAGGACAAAGCAGCGTTTGTCCGCGGCCCAGGTATTTGCATCGTACCATTTCCATGCGCTGGGATAGTACCAGGTGATCTTGTCCACCTTGTCCTCGTCCGCATAGAAGGTGCTGACCAGCTGGCTGATCGCCGCTTCCTTCAGCACGGCCAGCTCAGCCTCGGCGGCCTCCAGCACGGCCAGATTGCTCACATCGCTCTGCACATCGGCCGCGGCCTTGTCATACAGGTCCCGGGCGGTATTCACCGCCTCCAGTGCATCGATGGTCACGGGGCTGCCGATGGCGCTGATGGCGGCCTCGATTTCCTTCACGGCGGCCACACGCTGCTCCTCAGCGATGCGGGCCTCTTCCTCGGCCACCAGCATGTCATAGGCGGCACGGGCGTCCGTCAGGGCCTGCTGGCCTTCCAGACCCTTCAGGTCATCCTCGCTCAGAGCGGCCACGGCCGCTTCTGCGGCGGCAATGGCATCGCCGCTGTCCAGCGTCACTTCGCCGATGGCGGTGATCTGCTCATCCGCGGCCCTGGCGGCTTCACTCTTGCTGGCGCAGGCCGCCAGGGAAAGGATCATGGCCAGTGCCAGAACCAATGAGAGAATTCGTTTCATTCGTCTGTTCCTCCTGTCCTGGGATATAAAATCCCGGTTGATTTGGTTGATGTATGTAGCATACCATACCGTTTTCGACAAAACAATATGCCGGCTGCATGGGATGTATAAATTTTCCATAGTCTCAGCTTGTAAAAAATGCCGGAATATGTTATGCTGTCCTTACATAAAAAAGGAGGATTTTGCTTATGGACCGCAAAGTCGCAGACCTGCTGAACCAGCAGGTGAACAAGGAATTCTACAGCGCCTATCTGTATCTGGATATGGCAAACTATTACATCGATCTGGACCTGGACGGCTTCGGCAACTGGTACACCATTCAGGCTCAGGAGGAGCGGGATCACGCTATGCTGTTCGTGCAGTACCTGCAGAACAATGGCGAGAAAGTCACCCTGGAAGCCATCGACAAGCCCGACAAGGTGTTTGAGACCCCGCTGGATCCCCTGGTCGCCGCCGCTGAGCATGAACGGTATGTCACCGATCTGATCCACAAGATCTATGAGGCTGCATACGAGGTGAAGGATTTCCGCACCATGCAGTTCCTGGACTGGTTCGTGAAGGAGCAGGGCGAGGAAGAGAAGAATGCCGACGGCATGGTGAGAAAGTACCAGCTGTTCGGTTCCGACGCCAAGAGCCTGTACCTGCTGAACCAGGAGCTGGCTGCCCGGGTCTATTCCGCCCCCAGCCTGGTCCTGTGAGCCTGTTTTCATCAGAAAAAGCCGCCTGCACCGGTTTTGGTGCAGGCGGCTTTTTTGACGGTTTACAGGTTCTTCATCCCGTGGTAGATGTAATCAATGGCGGCCTTCTGGCCGGTGAGGTGCTGCTCCGGCAGGGCGTGGATGTGGTCCAGGAAGATGTTCAGCAGCCGGCGGCTGTCGCTGGACATGAAATACCGCACGCCGTCCTGCTTCTTGCGGATGTCCGAGCAGTAGGCGCTGCTGTCGTTGGAGAAGAAGGACACGCTGCTCTCCTCGTAGTTCAGCAGTGGGTTCTTGTCGCTGAGAATCTTCATCTCCAGCCGGGAGCCGTCCTCCAGCTCGTCCAGAATCCCCTGGAGATGGCGGCGGCGCTCATTTTTCGTGAGCACCTCCCCCTCGTAGGCATCAAAGGCGGAGATCCGTCCGGTGCTCATGTACCGCAGCAGGGCGGACTCGAAGATCACCACGGACTTTTTCGCGGAGAACTCCTTCAGATACTCCCGGGGGTAGTTCCGCCCGGACATCTCCCCGGTTTTCGGCCCGCCGTATTTGTCCAGAAGTTCCCAGAACAATGCGTCGCTCATGTAGATGGGGAACATGGAGGCGAGGAGATACCGCTTGGGGGAGGTATTGCTGGCGTATTTATAATAGTAGAGGTTTCCGTTCACATTGGAGGACTGGAGCACCGTCTGCTGCCGGAGGAGGAAGCGGCGGGCGTCGTCATAGTACAGCGCCACCACCCCCGGGTCCTCGATCCGCAGGGGCACGCTCCGGTCGGAGAAGGGCAGGTCCAGGCTCCGCACCACAAACCGGTCCCGGGCGATGAGCAGCCGGTCCGGCAGATCCACCCGGTTCCGGGCGCCCATCTCGAACAGTTCCACCTCCGCGTTGGCCCCTGTGCTCAGCAGCCGGCAGATGTGCTTCCAGTACAGGTCCACATGCTCCTCGAACTGTTCCATGTCCAGCAGGGCCAGCATCCGCAGCTTCGATCCCTCCCGGTCCAGACCGGACAGATCGTCCAGCGCGTCCCGGAAAGTGCCGCCGCTCACGGGCTGGGTGGTCAGGATGCACTCCGTCTCCCGGTTCTGCTCCCGGCGGCGGACCCCGGTGGCACCCCGGTCCCGGGCGGGGACGCTCCCGGAGGCGCTCTCCCGGCCGGACCGGTCCGTCCGGGACCGGGACTGCCAGTAGGATTCCCGGAGCATCTCCGCCAGCTTCGTGCGGAATACGCCGTCCTCCGGGGCACTGCCGTCCCGCCGGGCGAAGCCCAGCTCCCGGGCGGTCAGCCGCTTCCGGTCGCTGCCGCACTCCCGGACCACAAAGTCCGCGATATCCCCGGCCAGCCGGTCGATGTCCTTGGACGGGGGCAGCTTGGCGTGGTTGATCCATTTGCTGATGTAGGACTTGTCATAGCCCAGCGCGGCGGCCAGGTTATACATTTTAATATCGTTCAGCGACAGAATGCGCCGGAGCAGATCGCCGAATTCCATGGCGGATGCCTCCTTTCACCGGGGCGGCGCTGCAAGGACTCTTTAAAAATACTGTACCATGAAGTCAACAGCTTGTCAATTTTTCTGCAAATCTTTTTTGCACTTTCCGGTCATCTTTCCGTCAACCTCCTGCCGGGCAGGGAAACGGAAAAAGCCTGAAATTCCGCCGTTTCCCCGGAAACCGGGGGCCGGTTCCGGTCAAATGGCGAAGCGTGCCCGGGCAAACGGACGCGTCTCCGGTCAACTGCCATGCACCCCGGAAATTTCATTCAATTTCGGTCTTTTTACATTTTTCCCGCCGGGGACTATGATACAGGTAACAAAACATGAGAGTATCCGGCCCGGCGCCGGAGAAGGAGGAACCGATCCATGTCCAAACTGTTTGAAGAGATCACATTCGGCAATGTCACCCTGAAAAACCGGCTGGCCGTGGCCCCCATGGGCACCATCCACGCCATGGACGGCGGTGTGTCCCCGGAGCAGCGGGCCTATCTGGTGGAGCGGGCCAAAGGCGGCTTCGGCCTGGTCTACCCCTCGGCCCACACCGTGTCCGACAAATATGAGCATCCCCACTCCTCCGGCAACTTCCTGTGCAACGAATCCCACGCCGAGCGTCTGCGCCTGCTGGCGGACGAGGTGCATCAGTATGGGGCCAAACTGGCCATCCAGCTCTCCCCGGGCTACGGCCGGGTAAATGTGGGCACCCCCGAGACCACCACCCATGTGTCCGCCAGCCCCATCCCCACCTTCTGGCACCGGAACCACCTGTGCAAGGCCCTGACCGTGGAGGAGATCCACGAGCTGGTGGAGGCGGCGGGAAAAGCCGCTGCGCTGGCAAAGGAGGCCGGTGTGGACATTCTGGAGGTCCACGCCTACGGCGGCTATCTGCTGGACCAGTTCATCTCCAAACAGTGGAACCACCGGGAGGATGAATACGGCGGCAGTCTGGAAAACCGCCTGCGGTTCATCCGGGAGTTCTATGACGCCATCCGGGCCGCCGTGGGACCGGATTACCCCATTTCCGTGAAGTTCACTCCCCAGCACTCCCTCCACGGGGGCCGCACCCTGGACAATGAGGGCGTGGAGATCGCCAAAATCCTGGACACCTGGGGCTTCAGCTACCTGCATCTGGACCATGGCTGCTATGAGACCTGGAACAAGGCCATCCCCAGCGCCTATGACGAGCCGGGCAGCCAGCTGTTCATCGCCGAGCGCCTGCGGAAAGAGGGGATCACCACCCCCTTCCTGGTACAGGGCAAGCTGAACTATGCCCCCCAGGCCGAGCAGGTGCTGGAATCCGGCACCGCCGACATCATCGCCATGGGCCACCAGTCCCTGGCGGACCCCTACTGGCCCAGCAAGGTCCAGGAGGGACGGCTGGACGATGTGGTGTACTGCACTGCCTGCAACGAATGTCTGAACAGCGCCGTGCGGATCCCCGGCTCCTGCGCCATCAATCCCCGCACCTGCAAGGAGCGGACCTATAACATCCCCCCAGCCAGACGGAAGATGAAGATTCTGGTAGTGGGCGGCGGCCCCGGCGGTATGTACACCGCGGCCCTGGCCGCTCAGCAGGGGCACGATGTGACCCTGTGGGAAAAGCGGGGCACCCTGGGCGGTCTGGTGAACGCCGCAGGCGCGCCGGACTTCAAGGTGGATATGCGCCGGTACAAGGACCATCTGGTGGCCCAGCTGTACAAGTCCGGCGCCAGAGTGGAGTTCATGCGGGAGGCGGACGAGGCCAGCATTGACGCCTTCGGCCCGGACGCCGTGATCCTGGCCTGCGGGGCTGAGACGGTCCTGCCCCCCATCCCCGGCATCAACAGCAGCAAGGTGATCACCGCCTATGACCTGCTGGCCAACCACCGGAAAGTGGGGCAGCGCGTGGTGGTCCTGGGCGGCGGCCATGTGGGCTGCGAGGCGGCCATCGAACTGGACAACCGGGGTCACCGGGTGACCATTGTGGATCTGGGCGGCCCGCTGATCGACAGCGCGGATATGTCCGCCAACATGAAGCTGGGTCTGAAAGAGCGGATGAACAAGGCCCACATTCAGGTGTTCACCCACACGAAGATGACCGACATCACCCCGGAGTATGTGATGCTGGAGACCCGGTATGACGAGATCCCCATCGAGTGCGACAATGTGGTGCTGGCCAGCGGTTTCCGGGCCAACCACGGCCTGCAGGAGGCACTGGAGGGCAAGCCCTATCCCGTGTTCGCCATCGGCGACTGCGTGAAGCCCGGCAAGGTCTACGAAGCCGTCCACGGCGGCCACCACGCCATTTACAAGCTGAATCAGATGGAATAAATCGTTTGGCCCCCCTTTGGGGGCCAAACGAGAAGGTCGCGGCCATTCCGCGCACCTTTTTGGCACACTCCGCTGCCGAGAAATGTTTTTTTCGACAAGCTGAACACCCCCGGCCATAGGGCCGGGGGTGTTTTTGCGTGATGGGGGTACACGGGTCTGCACCGTATCTGTTTCGACGGGTAGGGGCCGGGTTCCCCGGCCCGGTGCACTTTTCTGCACGCCCTCTCAGTCACGGCTTCGCCGTGCCAACTCCCCAAAGGGGGAGCCTTTTGCGCGGGCAGGGCGCCGGATGTTTACTGCTGGGCTGTGGGCAGGGAGACGAAGAAGGTGTTGATACCGCCGGCACTCTCTGCCCAGATTTTGCCGTGGTGGTCGGTGACAATGCTGTCGGCAATGGACAGGCCCAGTCCGTAGCTGTGGTCCATGGCCCGGGCCTTGTCCACCCGGTAGAACCGCTTGAAGATGTTTTTCAGATCCTCCGGGGAGATGGCTTCCCCCGGGTCCGCCACGGACAGCAGGCAATGCCGCCGCCCCTGCCGGGTAAGCGTTACGGTGACGGTGCCGCCGGGATCGGCATACTTCCGGGCGTTGTCCAGCAGAATTTCCGCCACCTGCCGCAGGTGGCTCTCACTGCCCCGGACGGTGATGTCCGGCTGGATGTCCGTCTCCAGAGTCAGCCCCGCTTCAAAGCACACCGGCTCAAAGGGCAGCACCGCGTCGGACACCAGACGGCTCAGGTCCACCCTGGTCCACACGGTGCGGGCGATGCCATCATCCACCCGCGCCAGTTCCAGCAGGTCCTCCACCAGCCCCCGCATCTGCCGGGACATGGTGAGGATGTTGTCCGCCATCCGGCTCCGGGCCGGTTCCTCACAGTCCGGGGACTGGAGCAGCTCGGCGTTGGTGAGAATGACGGTCAGCGGGGTTTTCAGCTCATGGGACGCGTCGGCCACGAACTGGCGCTGCTGCTGCCAGGCCTGTTCCACCGGCCGGATGGCCCACCGAGCCAGCAGGATGCTCAGCACCAGGAACACCGCGAAGCTGGCCAGCCCGATGAGAATACAGCTGCGCCAGAGATTCTGCATGGTGTTGTATTCGCTGGTGATGTCCACGAACACGATCATCAGCGTCCCCGGGGTCTGTTCCCGCCAGTAACGCAGATGATACTCCTCCAGGGTGCCGGTCTGGCCACCGGCCTCCACCACCGTGACCAGGTCCCGGAGAAAGGCCTCATCGGACAGGTCGAAGTTGCCGCCGTTGGTGACGATATAGGCTCCGCCCGGTCCGGCCCGGAGGATGAAATAGGGCAGCCGGGTCTCCCCGGCGCTGCTGGGCAGGCCCATCTGATAGGGATTTTCCGCGATGGATTCCATCATCCGCAGGCTGTCCGCCTTCAGATTGGCCTGGGTGAAGTACAGCACCGTGCCGAAGATCACGCACAGCATGACCGTGACAATGGCCATGTTGATGCACACGAACTTCCGCCGGAGTTTTTTCAGCATGGGTCGCCCACCTCCAGATGATACCCCAGCCGCCGGACCGCCTCGATCCGCACATTGGACCCCAGGGCCTTCAGCTTTTTCCGCAGAAAGCCCACATAGACCTCCACATGGTTTTCCACCGCGTTGGAGTCGTAGCCCCACACCCGGGCCAGCAGAACCTCCTTGGACAGGTTCCGGTCCTTGCTCTGCATGAGCAGGCGCATGACATCAAATTCCCGGGCGGACAGGCGCACGCTGTTCTCCCCGCAGATCAGCATCCCCGAGGACAGGTCCAGCCGGGTGTTGCCGAAGGCCAGGGTGTCCACTTCCGCACCCTGGCGCCTGAGCAGGGCGTTCACGCAGGCCATCAGCTCCCGGGTGTCAAAGGGTTTGGTCAGATAGTAGTCCGCCCCGGCGTTCAGCCCCTCGATCCGGTCCAGCACATCGGACTTTGCCGTGAGCATGAGAATGGGCACGGCGCAATGCTTCCGCCGCACGGACCGGGCCACCTCATAGCCGTCCATCCCGGGCATCATCACATCCAGGATCAGCAGGTCGTAGACGCCCGTCTCCGCCCAGTCCGCACCGGTCTCCCCGTCATACACGGCCTCCACCTCAAAGCCTTTGCTCTCCAGCAGGGTTTTCAGGGAATCGGCCAGCAGTTTTTCGTCTTCAATAATGAGCACTTTCATAAAATACCTCCGGCGGCATTGTCGTTACCGCTATCATATGCCACTTTCCTGAAATCAAACTGAAAAACGATCCGGTGCCCGGAAAAATCTCCCCGGCGCCCGCCGGGGAGGGAAGCATGGTTCAGTCGGGATGGTTTGTCGCTCTGCGACTGTCCATCAGATGGGCGGCGAGGAACAGCAGGCAGATGACCAGAATGTGTCCCCGCCAGTAGAGAACGGGATCCACATGCAGGAGACGGTACAGGGCATAGACCGGATAGGAAAGCACGGTGGTGTCCATGGGGTCGATCAGGATTCCCAGGATGACATACATACCCATGCCGATCATGATCCAGGCCAGGGCCCGGAGATACCAGGTGAAGGGATGTTTTTTCATGGCGGCTCCTTTCAGGGAACTGGGTTATGACTTTCTGTTCTGATTGTATCACAGGGGAAAATCCCCGGCAAGAAGGCAGCGGGGATGCAGGGCATGGATTCACAGAAAGTTCAATGTTTTTTCAGCTTTAATTCAGAAAACGGCGCTACAATACAGCCGTATTCAGGGGAGAGCCCCCCGAAGAAATCTGTAAATCCATCTGTGAGAAGGAGCGAATATAAAATGGATGACAAGTATGAACAGGACAACGGTTATTCCGCGGTCTACACGGCTCCCCAATCCAGCGGCTGTACCGGACCGGAACCGGAGAAGAAACAGAAGAAATCCGTGCAGCTGACCATGAGCAAGGTGATTGCGCTGGCCCTGTGCTGCTCCCTGGTGGGCGGCATTCTGGGCGCCGGCGGTGTGGCCCTGCTGGGTGGCGGGGAGAAGGACAGCACCACCATCCTGGAAGGGGAGCGGCCATCTTCCGCCATCACCGTGGCCCAGATCGACACCAGCCGGGAGATGACCCCCGCGGAGGTCTATGCCCAGAATGTGAATTCCACCGTTGGCATCACCACCAGCGTGACCACCAATTTCTGGGGCTATCAGACCACTGCCGCCGCCTCCGGCTCCGGCTTTATCCTGACCGAGGACGGCTATATCCTCACCAACTTCCATGTGATCGAGGATTCCAATTCCGTCACTGTCACCGCCTATGACGGCACAACCTATGACGCCACCGTGGTGGGCTATGACGAGAGCAACGACATCGCCGTGCTGAAGGTGGAGGCCGAGGGCCTGACCCCCGTGGTGCTGGGCGACTCCGATGATCTGAATGTGGGCGACACGGTGGTTGCCATCGGCAACCCCCTGGGCGAGCTGACCTTCTCCCTGACCTCCGGTGTGGTCAGTGCCCTGGACCGGGAAGTCACCATGTCCTCCGGCGTGACCATGGACCTGATCCAGACGGACTGCGCCATCAACTCCGGAAACTCCGGCGGCGCGCTGTTCAACCTGTACGGTGAAGTCATCGGTATCACCAACGCCAAGTACTCCGGCAGTGGCAGCAGCGGGCAGGCATCCATCGACAATATCGGCTTCGCCATCCCCATCAACAGTGTCCGGAACATTGTGGAGAGCATCATTGAAAACGGCTATATCGTCAAGCCCTACATCGGTGTGTCCGTGACGGATGTGAGCGCCGAGACCCAGAGCTACGGTCTGCCCCAGGGCGCGGCGGTGAAGGAAGTCACGGAGGGCAGCCCTGCGGAGCAGGCGGGCCTCCAGGTCAACGACATCATCACCCGGGTGGGGGACACGGAAATCACCTGCAGTGATGATCTGGTGTCGCTGGTGAAGGAGTGCCAGGCCGGCGATGAACTGGTGATGCAGGTCTACCGCTCCGGCGAGACCCTGGAGCTTACCGTCACCGTGGCGGAGAAGCAGCAGTCCGCATTGGAAGTAGATGATGAATCCCAGAAGTCTGCCCAATCCAACAGCCAGATGATCAACCCCTGGCAGTTCTTCTTCGGCGGTCAGAGCTGAAAACATACAATTCAAAAAGCAGGGCCGGGATATTATCCCGGCCCTGTTGAGCCTGTCGGAAAACCCCTGCGGGGCTTTCCGACAGAGACTTTGCGGCCGCTCCATGCACTCCCTTCGGTCGCACACTCCGCCGGCCGAGAAGCGTTTTTTGCACAGCAAAGCCGCACAAAAAAACGGATGTGATTTGTTTGCGCCATCCGGCGCAAATTCTGCGAAGCTTTTTCCAACAAGGTGACAGGGCCGGGATATTATCCCGGCCCTGTTTTTGCTGTCTTTGCTGTTTTTTTCGCGGAAAGGAGGGAAATGACAATGGGAAGAAACATTTAGCGAAATTGTTGCAAAAAAATCTGGAATCGCCGAAAATTTTTTCGATCCGGCTGGAGAAAAAAACTGGACAGGGAAACACATTTTTTGAAAAATGCAGGATTTTTTGAATCCTCTGGCGGAAGAACCTTCATTTTTGACGGGAAACTTGAGAGAAAATCAATGAAGAACAGAATGATGATGCATGAAATCCATTTTAGCGCAATTTTTAAAAAAAGCCGAAAAAACTGAACGATTCAGAATCAAAATTACCGGCAGTGCCGGGAAAAATCGGTTGACATTGACTCCATTAAACGGTAAAATGTATATGTATTAAAGACAGGAATTTGCCAGAAGAATTGGGAGTATGATTCAAAATGAAAGAATTCATCATCTTGATCGGCAATTATGGCAGCGGAAAGACCGAATTGGCCATGAATTTTGCCATGGACGCGGTCAAACAGGGCAAAACACTGCTGATCGATCTGGATATGATCAATACCTATTTCCGGCTCAACGACCGGCGGAAGATGTTTGAGGAGCTGGGTGTGCGGGTCATTGCCCCCAACTATGCCAATTCCGGCGTGGAGATGCTCACGGTTCCGGCGGAGATCGCCACGGCGTTCGCCATGGACTGGGATACAGTCATTATTGATCTGGGCGGCGACAGCGGCGCCGCCGCACTGGGACAGTATCACACCAAGCTGGCCCAGGCCGAGCGGGAGGGCGCGAAAGTCACATTGCTGAATGTGGTGAACACCAACCGCCCCATGGCCGGCACCCCCGCCAGGCTGATCCGCCTGATGGAGGATATGCAGAGAAAGGCCCGGTGGAAGGTCAGCGGCTTCGTGAACAACACGAATATGTCCTATGAGACCACTGTGGCGGATCTGGAGAGCGGCTACAGCATTGTGAAGCAGGCCTCCGAGCAGACCGGCATCCCCGTGCTGTACACCACCGGGAAAAAAGAAGTGCTGGATGCATTTTTGCAGACCGGGCACGATATGAAATATGTAGGCACCCCCTATTATGTGGAGACCTATATGCACCGTGACTGGGACACCCTGACGAAAAAAGGCGTGTAAAAAAGCCCCATCCAAAGCCCAGCGGAGCGGGTTTGGATGGGAGAGGACGAACCGCGCAGCGGGAGAAGTGCGAGGAGGATGCAAAGCATCATCCGAACACTTCCGAGCGGAGCGCGTGAGGACGAGGGACACTCTGACGAAAAAAGGCGTGTGACGCCGTTTTTCTGTGTCATTTACATACAGTAATAACAGGCAGTTCGTAGAAGCGTAAGAAATCATTGAAAAGAGGTAGATAAAATGGTCAAATTCTCGATCAAAGAAGAGCTCTGCAAAGGCTGCGAGCTCTGCGTCCGGGCCTGCCCGAAGAAGCTGCTGCAGCTTGCTCCGGATAAGCTCAACGAAAAAGGCTATCACCCTGTGATGATCACCGATGTGAATGCATGTGTGGCCTGCGGCTCCTGCTTCCGCACCTGCCCCGACACGGTCATCAGCATCGTGAAGGAATAAGGAGGTAGACACATGGCGAAAAAATTGATGAAAGGCAGCGAGGCCATTGCCGAGGCTGCCATCAGAAACGGCTGCCGTTTCTTCTTTGGTTACCCCATCACTCCCCAGACGGAGATCCCCGAGTATTTCTCCGAGCGGATGTTCGAGGAAGATGTGAAAGGCTGCTTCCTGCAGGCTGAAAGCGAAATCGCTGCCATCAACATGGTCTACGGCGCCGCCTGCGCCGGTGTGCGTGCCATGACTTCCTCCTCCAGCCCCGGAATCTCCCTGAAGCAGGAAGGCATCTCCTCCCTGTGCGCTGCAGAACTGCCCTGCCTGATTGTCAATGTCATGCGCGGCGGCCCCGGCATCGGCTCCATCCAGGCCGGCCAGGGCGACTACTACCAGGCCGTGAAGGGCGGCGGCCACGGCGACTATCAGGTCATCGTGTTTGCACCCTCCTCCGTCCAGGAAGCCATTGACTGCATCGGCAAGGCTTTCGACCTGGCCGACAAGTACCGTATGCCCGCCATGATCTGCGCCGATGGCATCATCGCCCAGATGATGGAGCCCGTGGAACTGCCCGAGATGAAAGAGTACCATGTGGATCCCGCTGCCAAGCCCTGGGCCTGCACCGGCTATGATCCCGCCGCTCCCGTGGGCGAGCGCGCCAACATCACCTCCCTGTATGTGGAGACTGAGGAACTGGATGTGCTCCATGAGCGCCTGCAGGCCACCTATGCCGTGGTCCGGGCCAACGAGGTCCAGTATGAGGCTTACAACATGGACAACGCCGAACTGGTGGTCACCGCCTTCGGCACCGTGGCCCGTATCGCCAAGTCCGTCATTGACGAGCTGGAGAGCGAGGGCATCCATGTGGGTATGCTCCGTCCCATCACCCTGTGGCCGTTCCCCTATGACGCCATCCATGACGCGGCTGTGAAGCCCGGCGTGAAGGCTGTTCTGGATATCGAGATGAACGCCGGCCAGATGCTGGACGATGTGAAGGTCGCCATCAACGGCGAGCAGAAGATTGAGTTCCTGGGCCACTGCGGCAGCCACCTGCCCACTGTCGAGGAAATCCGGGCGAAGATCCTGAGCATGAGGGAGGAATAAGAAAATGGCAATCGAATATAAACAGACCCAGCTGCTGACCGACAAGCCCAGACACTACTGCCCGGGCTGCGGCCACGGTATTGTCCATCGCCTGGTGGCCGAGTCCATCGAGGAACTGGATGTCCACGGCGATGTGGTCGGTGTCAGCCCCGTCGGCTGCTCCGTGTTCGCCGGCAACTACTTCAATTTTGATATGGTCAACGCCCTGCATGGCCGCGCACCCGCTGTGGCCACCGGCCTGAAGCGTGCCAAGCCCGACTCCCTGGTGTTCACCTATCAGGGCGATGGCGACCTGGCCTCTATCGGCGCTGCCGAGATTGTTCATGCCGCCATGCGCGGTGAAAAGATCACCACCATTTTCATCAACAACGCCATTTACGGCATGACCGGCGGCCAGATGGCCCCCACCACCCTGGTGGGCCAGAAGACCACCACCTCTCCCAACGGCCGTGACGCCGACTGGTGCGGCAGCCCCATCCGTATGAGCGAGATGCTGTCCACCCTGGAGGGTGCCTACTACATCGAGCGTGTGGCGCTGGACAGCCCGGCCCACATCAACCAGGCCAAGGCCGCTATCAAAAAGGCGCTGAAGTATCAGCGCGAAGGCAAGGGCTTCACCATGGTGGAAGTGCTGTCCACCTGCCCCACCAACTGGAGCATGAGCCCCACCGAGTCCATGGACTGGCTGAGAGACAACATGATTCCGTACTACCCGCTGGGCGTATTCAAAGATAAGGGGGCAGAATAATATGTTAGAGCAGTGCATTTTTGCAGGTTTCGGCGGACAGGGCACTCTGCTGATCGGTAAGTTCCTGGCCTGCGCCGGCCTGATGGAAGGCAAAGAAGTCACCTGGCTGCCGTCTTACGGCCCCGAAATGCGCGGCGGTACCGCAAACTGCTCCGTCGTCGTTTCCGACAAGCCCATTGCGGCTCCCGTCATCAGCAACCCCTCCGCGGTCATCGCCATGAACCTGCCCTCTCTGCTGAAGTTTGAGCACACGGTGAAACCCGGCGGCGTGCTGATCATCAACTCCTCCCTGACCGATGCCAAGAGCACCCGTGACGATCTGACCGTGGCCTATGTGCCCGCGACCGAGATCGCTGAGCAGGTGGGCAACCCCAAGGGCGCCAATGTGGTCATCCTGGGCGCCTATGTGGCCCTGCATCCCGACATCGTGAAGGTTGAGACCCTGATCGAAGCCATGCGGGAAGAGCTGGGTCCCAGAAAGGCCAAGTTCCTGGACGGCAACATCAAGGCGCTCCACGCCGGCATCGAGTATGTGGAGAAGAATGTTCTGAACAAATAATTTTCCAGAGATAAGACACAAAAAGGATCCCGGTCTGCTGCGGCAGACCGGGATCTTTTTTGTGTCTTTCAAAAATCCCCTGCGGGGCTGGCGGGTGCTGCCGAAAAAGCGCGGGATCAGGCGTTGTTTTCCAGCCAGCGGGTGGCGGCGTGCGCCATATAGGCGGCGCCGATGGGGAGGACATCCTCGTTGAATACCACCTTGGGATTGTGGCTGGGGGCCACATCCCGGTCCGGATACCCGGC
>JALFTG010000067.1 GCA_022779345.1 Oscillospiraceae bacterium
GGAGGCTTTGTGACTGTGCCCGAATAAACAACACCGCCGCACCGCAGGTTCCATGACGGGAACCGGGGGTGCGGCGGTGTATTTTACTGCCCGGCAAACACCGTGCCGATCACGGCCATCTGCTCCGGGGTGGGGGTCCAGCTGAGGGTCAGGGTCACGATGCGGTCGGGGTAGCACAGCAGCCAGGTGTCCGATACCGTCACCAGACCGGAATCGTCCCGGTAGTGCAGCTGCCACGCCGCTTCGGCACCCCAGGGTTCCGGGGCGATGGCTACAGCGGAATAGGGGGTCTCCTCCCCGAAGCGTTCATAGAGGGATTGATTGCACATCTCCTCCAGCATGGACTGCCGGCACCGGTCATACAGGGCCGGGACGCGGATTTCCGCCAGCGAATAGTACAGCCAGTTCTGCTCCAGCCCGTATGTCTGCTCCTGCCGGAACCGGGTGCGGCTCAGCAGCGGGGAGCTGTCGTGGTAACAGAATGTGACCTCCAGCTCCGCCGGGTCCATATCCAGCAGCATCTCCACCGTCAGCGGGGCCGCTTCGGCGGAGACGGGGCTCTCCTGGCGGTCCAGAACTTCCGGGGCGCGGTGTATCACAAAGTACGGCGCGCAGGCGAACACCAGCGGCACAAACAGGCACAGGCAGATCGTCACGATCAGGTTCGTTTTCCGGGATACCCCCAGCCGCTTCATCAGCACCTTGCCGCCCAGGATGACCGCGAACATGAGCGCTGTGCAGCCCATGGCCAGCAGGAGGAGCCTCTGATTGCCGGAATTGCCCGTCTGCAGCACCACCGTGCCCAACAGCAGGAGCACCGCCAGCGTCAGACAGATCCGCTGGAGCAGGGAAGTGTTGGGCGTGGGACGGAACAGCCCCTGCTCCGCCGCCCGTTTTGCCCGCCGCCGCCAGAGGAAATAGGCCCACAGCTCCCCTGCCATGAGCACCAGCAGGATGAGAAATGCCCCGGTGCACAGCAGCTGGGTGGAACTGGACAGAAACCACACCGGGTCGTCCCGGAACCTGGTCCAGCTGTTCCACAGGTTCATCAGCAGCACCAGAAACAGCACCGGATCAGCGATGAGCATGGTCTTTTTCATGGAGCGGTGGATGTTGTCAATCTGGAGGTCCGGGTCCGTCTCGATGGGCACCGGGTCGGGACGCCGGTTGTAAAAAATCTGCATCTGGGCGGAGGATGCCGCGAACTCCCAGCCCGTGTGGGCGCAGAAGTCCCGGAAGGTCTCCTGCTCCTCCGTGGGGGCGGGGTCGAAGTCCGAGGCGTCGGGGAAGTAAGTGACGGCAAAGGTCAGATCTGCCGGTTCGATCCGCCGGTACACCCAGCCGGTATGGCCGATTTTCTCCACCAGCCAGCCTCTGGCCGCCATGTCCGTCAGGTGCTTTTCCATGTGGGTGTGGTCAAACAGACTGACCATCTCAAAGCGCCGCTTCGTGTCTCTCATACTGCGTCCTCCTCTCCGAACAGTTTGTGATAATCCGCCAGCTGGGCCGTCAGCCGGCCGGCCTCCGCCGCCAGCACCTCCCGGCCCCGGTCCGTCAGCAGATAGCTCCGCCGCCGGCCCTCTACCTTCGTCTCCCGGATCCAGCCCTCCGCCGCGAACTGCTCCAACAGGTTATACAGCGTGCCGGACCCCACCTGCACCCGGCCGCCGGTCATTGCCGGTACCCGGTCCAGAATGTCCATGCCGCAGCACTCGCTTTTCAGGCACAGCAGCACATAGAACATCTGCTCCGTCAGGGTCTTGAATTTCTCCCGGGGCATGAGGGACACCTCCATTCTCGATATTCGAGTTATTCTGGTTTCAGTATATTCTCGATAATCGAGAATGTCAAGAGGGAAAATGGACGCGGCGGGGAAGCCGGACAACGGGCCGGGAAACCCGACCCCTGCGGCGGTAACGGACATGGTGCGATATGACCCACTGCAAAACATCACCTACGGTAGGGGCGGGTTCCAAACCCGCCCGCTGTGCGTCTGCGCACCCACGCCTTCCCCGGTCATAACCAAAACCGGTGATACACCCCGCAAAATAGTATTGGACAAATCGCCCGAAGTCCGTTATGATATTAACAATAGGAGAACAGGAACCCGATCACCGTACGAAAGGAGACTCCTTTATGAAAAAAGTCGTATTTCTCACCGGCGCCACCGGCGTGATGGGCACGCAGACCGTGAAAAAGTTCATGGAGCACACGGACGAGTTTGAACTGCGGGTCCTGGCCCGGCCCAGTGAGGTGAACTATCAGAAGCTGGCCCCCTACGGCGACAATATCAAAATCATCTGGGGCAACCTGATGGACTATGACCTGCTCAGCCGGTGTATGGAGGGCGTGGACTATGTGCTCCATGTGGGCGCCATCCTGAACCCCATCGCCAATGACTGGCCCGCGGACATCACCCTGCGCACCAACTACGGTTCCACCCTGGCCATGCTCCGGGGCATCAAACAGTTCCATCAGGAGGACAGGACCCACTTTGTCTATGTGAGCACCCTGGAGACCCTGGGCCACCGGGAATCCCCGAAAAACTGGGGCCGCATGGGCGATCCCCTCCAGCCGCCCATCTACTGCTACTATGCCCTGAGCAAGGTGTTTTCCGAGCGGGCGGTGGCGGAATCCGGGCTGAAACACTGGGTGGTGGTCCGCCAGTGCTTCCAGAACCCCGCCAACCCCAACGCCATGTGGTATCCCATCGTGGGCCATATGCCCCAGGACAACTGCGCCGAGCACATCGATTCCGAGTCCGCCGGCAACCTGATGTTCCAGATCTGCCAAAACGCCCCGGAGGAATTCTGGCGGTACGCCTACCACATCGGCGGCGGCGCGGACCTGCGCTTCACCAACTATGATCTGATCAAGGCGCTCCACGGCAACGCCCGGGCGGGCTGGGAGCCCAAATGGTACGCCACCAAGAACTATCACGGCTGCTACTTCGTGGATTCCGACAGGCTCCAGGAACTGGTGCCCTACCGGCTGAAGGACCGGGCCGCCTTCCTGAAGGACGAGCTGGCGTTCCAGATCAGAACGGCAAAATCCAATCCCCGGCTCACCCCGGAGGAGACCCTCGCGAAGAACAAACGCATCAGCTCCAAGCCCGGCGGCACCGTCTGGGCGGTGGAGAACGATGTGGAGGAGACCATCCGGGTCCTGTACGGCTCCCGGGCCAAGTATGAGGCTATCCCCGACAGCTGGGACGACATCCCCATCCCTGCCGTGAACATGGAGCCCATCATTCTCGACCACGGCTATGACGAGAGCAAGCCCCTCAGTGAGCTGGACATCGGGGATATGCAGGGTGCCGCGGCCTTCCGGGGCGGCAAGTGCCTGTCGGAGACCATGGAAAAGGGCGATCTGTACACGCCCCTGCGGTGGCAGTGCGCTTTCGGCCATGAATTCACCGGCTCCCCCAACCTGATCCTGCGCATGGGCCACTGGTGCCCCCACTGCCTGACAAAGGAGTGGAACTACTATGAGCAGGCGAAGGTGAACCCCTTCTTCGCCCAGGTGTGGGACTACGCCCATGAGGACGAGGAGCCCTTCTCCGTGAAAATGGAGTGCGACACCACCGTCATCGACAAATGTTTTGAGGAATAAAAGTTCCATCCAACGCCGGGCCTGTCGGAAAGCCCCAAAGGGGTTTTCCGACAGACTCAAAAGCGCCGGGTGTCCGTCTGCGGACGGACACCCGGCGTCTTTGCCTGTCCCGATGGAACGGATTTCGTTTCTTTTTTTGCAAACAAGTTCAAAGCCTGCTGTCATGACCGGGGGCCTTACATGGGAAATTGCACAATTTTCCAGACTGATTTGCAAAATTGTATCTAAAAAAATGCGAAATGGGAAAATGCGTTTGACTTTGGATATGGGGAGAAATATAATGAAACTGAGCGGGATCCCATGGGAAAAGGAGATCCCCTCTGTCACGATTTACCAGTCAGCGGAACGGTTTCGTTGTCCCGGCGGCGGAGCGGTCCCGTAAGAAATTGGAGGAAAGACAATGGCAAGTAAGAAAGTTTTCAAAACCATGGACGGTAACGAAGCCGCCGCGTATGTGTCCTACGCATTCACGGAGGTCGCTACCATCTATCCCATCACGCCCTCCAGCCCCATGGCAGACCATGTGGACGAGTGGGCGGCAAACGGAAAGAAAAACCTGTTCGGCCAGCCCGTCAAACTGATGGAGATGCAGGCCGAGTCCGGCGCCTGCGGCGCCATGCACGGTGCGCTGGAGACCGGCTCCCTGGCCACCACCTACACCGCTTCCCAGGGCCTGATGCT
>JALFTG010000074.1 GCA_022779345.1 Oscillospiraceae bacterium
GCAATGTCCTTCCTTCTTTCCCACCACTCCTCTGTTCGGTTTTCAGGGTGCAGATGAACCTTGAGCACCATTAGCTCAGTTGGTAGAGCACCTGACTCTTAATCAGGGTGTCCAGGGTTCGAGTCCCTGATGGTGTACCACCCCGGTGGAATCACCTGGGGTCAATAGTTGGTGTTTTTAACGGTGAGGGTCCACCCGTTCCCATTCCGAACACGGAAGTTAAGCTCACCAGTGCCGAAAATACTTGTCTGGCGACGGACTGGGAAGATAGGTCAATGCCAACACAGAAAAGACAGCTTTCGGGCTGTCTTTTCTGTTCTCATCTTTGTTCTGCGGAGGTATTGCCTCCGCTTTTTTGTTGTCTGAAAACGGTTTGCATGATACAATGGTCCCATGAAAGTCGGAGGAGGGACTGCCGTGCTGGATCTGGCGCACATTGAACAATACCGGGAAAACAACCGCGTTGAGGCCAAGCGGGCCCAGGGCGGCCTGCCTCACAGCATCTGGGAGACCTATTCCTCCTTTGCCAATACCTACGGCGGGATTCTGCTCCTGGGCGTAGCAGAGACGGCGGATAAATCCTTTGCTGCCGTACATTTGCCGGACCCGGAGGGGTTGGTGCGGGAATTCTGGCGGGTGCTGCGCCTGCCGGGCGTGGTCAGCGAGCAGATCCTGACCCCTGACTGCGTGGAAATTGCCCACAGCGGCGGGGAGCCCATCGTGGTGATCCGTATCCCCCGGGCGGACCGGCATGTGCGCCCCGTGTATATCGGCGGCGACCCCTATACCGGCAGTTACCGGCGCAGCGGCGAGGGGGACTACCGGTGCTCCGCCGAGGAAGTGCGCTCCATGCTCCGGGACCGGACCGACGGCGGCCGGGACAGCCGTGTGCTGGCGGAGCTGGCCATGGACGCCATTGACTGGGACACCGTTGCCCGGTATCAGGCCCGGACGGGACAGAGCGGTTTGTCCGGGCGGGAACTGCTCCGGGAAATGGGTGGCGCCGCCTGGGACGGCGGGACCCTGCGGCCCACAGCGGCGGGGCTGCTCATGTTCGGCCGCCGGCCGGCGATCCAGCGGGTGTTTCCGGACCGTGGCCCGTCCTTCGGCGATGCCTCAGCCGGGGCGTGGACAGATAACCTCTACGATTTTTACCGGGACAGTTGTGCCCGGCTGATGACGGCGGTGCCGGTCCCGGACCGGGACCCCATGCTGGAGGCGGCGGTGGGAGAGGCCGTGGCCAACGGCCTGATCCACGCGGATTATGAGGCACAGGGCGGGGTGCTTGTCCGGCGCAGTGCCGATGAAATTGCCGTGGCCAACCCCGGCGCGTTCCGGGGGGATGCGATCCATCCCCTGTCCGGGGGCCGGTCGGACCCCCGCAACCCGGTGCTCAGCCGGATGTTCCGTCTGCTGGATGCTTCTCCGTCCCATGGTGGTCTGGCTGGGGTGGGTCAGGCGTGGACCCGTGCGGGACTGCCCGCGCCCGTGCTCCGGGAGCAGTTCGGCCCGGACCGGACGATCCTGACCCTGCCTCTGACATCGGACGGCCTGTCCCCGGAGGAGCGCACCCAGCAGCGGATCGTGGAGTGGCTGACGGACCATGTGTCCGGCACGGCGGCCCGGATTGCCGTGAACCTGGGCCTGGACCTGGGCCGGACCCAGCGGTGTCTGGACGCGCTGAGCGATGCCGGCGCCGTGGTGACCGATGGGGTGACCTACGCATTGAAGGGATGAGGAATCAGGATTTGCCTGGTTCAACGGGCAGGTGCGACCCTGCCCATGTCAATCGGTTCCGGCGGGGAAATCTCACACGGGCGGGTTTGGAACCCGCCCCTACGCCGTGCCAGCTCCCCCAGAGGGGGAGCCATATGGGTGCGGAAGGCGGATCTGACAAAATAAAAAAAGCCCCCATAGGGGGCTTTTCAGAGTGTTGACAAAGCCTCGCAGAGTTTGCGCCCGCAGGCGCAAATAAATCAAATCCGTGTTTTGGTGCGGCTTTGCTGCGCCAAAACACACTTCTCAGCCGGCGGAGTGTGCGAGCGAAGCGAGTGCATGAAGCGGCTGTAACCCTCTCGTCGGCAAAGTTTACTTTGTCGACGATTTAAAAAGCCCCCGTACGGGGGCTTTTTTGCTGCCGTTTTACAGCTGGGGGGAGGCGGCGGAGCCGTTCAGGCGGTAGTTGTTGGCCATGGCGGTGAGGATGCCGGAATCCAGCGCGGCCATGACGGCCATGGTCAGGGTGTCGCCGTCAATGTACAGATACGCCACGGCGGGCAGGGAACTGCCGCTGCCGGTGTAAGTGAAGCTGATGCGATAGGCCGGCAGATTGCCGAACTTCACAGTGCCGGTTTTCAGCCCGGAGACGGCGG
>JALFTG010000088.1 GCA_022779345.1 Oscillospiraceae bacterium
CGCCGCACCGGCGCCCGCCTCACCGTTCTGGACGGGGGCGAACACTGGTTCCACACCCCGGAGCAGCTGGCCGTCCTCCGGGATTGGGAGCGGACTGCCCTCATGGCTGGAGACGGGAACATGGTGTAAAACAAAAAAGCAAACAACCGGAAGCTCCGGAACCTGAATGGGTGCCGGGGCTTCCGATTCCTGCTGATTTGACAATTTTCGCAGATGGTGTTATGATAACCATAACTGTCCCAAGGAGGGAAACCAGATGAAATTGAAAAAATCGTGGCGAAAGGCCCTCTCGCTGACGCTGTGCGGTGTTGTGCTTGCGGCCAGCGTGGTGGTCGGACCCCTGACCACACCGGCCCAGGCGGTGTCCCAGTGGGAGATCGATGCCCTGCAGCAGCAGAAGGATGCCATCGCCCAGAACAAAAAGGATCAGCAGGCTGCGCTGGACGCCCTGCAGGCGGAACAGGCCGGCTATATCGAGCAGAAAACGGCCCTGGACAAGCAGCAGGAAATGGCCGTTGAAGAGATCAACCTGACCAAAGAACAGCTGGAAATGTATCGGGCCATGATCGAAGAAAAGCAGGCCGAGGCTGACCAGGCCCAGGCGGACGCGGATGCCCAGCTGGTGAAGTACAAAGAGCACCTGCGGAACATGGAAGAGCAGGGAATGTTCAACTTCTACCTGTCCATCCTGTTCGGTGCCGACAGCTTCTCTGATCTGTTGGCCCGGATCGACATGATCAGCGAGATCATGGAGTACGACAAGCAGGTAGAGGAAGATTACAAGGACGCCCGGGACTTTGCCCTGGAAGTGAAAGCGGAGTATGAGGCCTATGAGGCGGAGCTGTCCGTGAAGGCCGAGGAGCTCCAGGCGGAGATCGACGCCCTCCAGGCAGAGCTGGAAGCCACCCAGCAGCAGATCGATGCCCTTCAGAATGACATTGATTCCTACACAGCAGCCTATGCGGAATATGCCGCGGATGAGGACCGGGTGCAGGCGGAGATCGACCGGCTGACGGAAGAACTGAAAAAGCAGAATACGCCTGTGGCCTCCAGCGGCAGCTATGCCTGGCCCTGCCCGTCCTGCTACACCATCACTTCCAACTATGGCTACCGCTATCTGGAACTGTACGGCTACACCCGGCTCCATGCCGGCGTGGACATCGGCGCCCAGTACGGCGCATCTGTCACCGCCGCTGCCAGCGGCAGCGTCACCGTGGCCACTTACAGTTCCTCCTACGGCAACTATGTGATGATCTATCACGCCGACGGTTCCAGCACGGTCTATGCCCACATGAGTTCTCTGGCGGTCAGTGCCGGGCAGTATGTGAATCAGGGCGATGTGATCGGCTATGTGGGTTCCACCGGCAACTCCACCGGCCCCCACCTCCACTTCGAGGTCCGCATCAACGGCAGCACCGTGGACCCCATGCAGTTCTTCTGATAAAAGTGCATTCCCCCCGGCGAATGGCCGGGGGAATTTTTTTATGCGGTTTCCGTGATCTCGAACTCCACCACGCCCAGCGCGCCGATGGCGACGGTGGCCCGGGGGAATACCACCACCGGGTTCCCGGCGGAGTTGATATAGAACGGGGTGCTCTCATCCACGGTGGTGAAGCCGCCCTGCTCCGGCGTGAAGTAGACCGTGGGGTCCTCAGCTGCTGCCATCCGGGCGCGGATGCTGGCATTGCAGATGGCGGCCCAGTCATCCCCCAGCAGGTCCCGGAGGGTCAGTTCCCGGTCCACCGCCAGGTCCAGATTGTAGAAATACTGCTTGTGATAGCTGTTGAACAGGGAGATGTCCGTGTCCAGCACAAAGGACACCCGGGTGTCGGTCTGGTACTTGATGGCATAGTCCACGGTGACCCGGATGTCGTGGGCCTCCCACTCCTCCTGGGTGCCGCCGGTGGCGAAATAGCTCTCCTTATAGTCGGAGACGACGGACTCGCCCTCTGCCAGGGCCGCCTGCACCCGCTGCTGGATCTCACCGTTCACTTTTTCGGCAAATTCCGTGCCGGTAATGCCGGGCTGGGCCACGGAGACGGTGCGGTCGGTATCGGTGTCCCGGAAATTCCGGAAGGTCAGCACCTGGAACACGCCGCCCAGACCGGGCAGGTCCGCCGCCGCCTTTGCTACGGTGGGGGACAGGTTCAGCACCCCCAGCAGCAGCACGAAACAGGCCGCGCAGGTGCCCAGCATCCGGCCCAGACGCCGCCGTTTCCGCCGGAACTGCCCCTCCCGGATGCCTGCCAGGACCCGGTCATTCAGCTCCTCCGGCAGGGGGATGGCATCAAATTCCGCCCGGGCGCTTTTCCAGGGATCCTGTTCCATCATGGGTCCTCCACTCCTTCCATCGAAACTTTCAGTGCTTTCAGTCCGGCGTACAGCCGGGATTTCACGGTGTTCAGGTTCCAGCCGGTGACGGCG
>JALFTG010000169.1 GCA_022779345.1 Oscillospiraceae bacterium
TATGTGGGCGTGCTGATGCTCAGCAACCTGAAGAATGTGGACTTCGGCGATCTGTATCAGGTGCTGCCTGTGGCGCTGATGCTCATTTCCATGCCCATCTCCGGCTCCATCGGTCACGGTATCGGCCTGGGCCTGATCGCCTACACCGTGCTGTGCGTGTTCACCGGCAAGGCAAAGGAAGTGTCCGTTGTTACCTATGTGATCTCCGCCCTGTTCCTGATCAAGTTCTTCCTGGTCGTGTGAATCATTTGAAAGCCCCATGGGCTTTCAAATGATGAGTTGCGGCCGCTCCATGCACTCCCTTCGGTCGCACACTCCGCCGGCCGAGAAGTGTTTTTTCGACGGCAAAGCTGCCGAAAAAACAAATTGAATTTTTTCGGCTCTGCGGAGCCGAACTCTGCGAGGCTTACCGACATCATGGAAAACGCCTCCGGCTGCAGCCGGAGGCGTTTTCGTCTATCTGAACGCCGCAGCGGGCGTTGTTTTTGGTCTGTCCTTTTGTTCTCGGGCGGACAGGGGTCCCACTCAGGGCCGCTCTGTGTGGCATGACAGGCGGTCACGCGTTTATCGTGTTAGGAGAAAGAGAGGAATAAAAGGTTTGGAGTTCTTCCGAGTATTAATATACGCGCTTTGCAAGATGGATTGGTGAAGATTTCGTGGCAAGATTGTGAACATTTGGAAAACTCCCCCCGGCGGGTTTGCAGACCGGAGACGGGTATGCTACAATGGGAAAAAACATAAAGGAGCATACAAATGATACGAGACCTGACAGCCCGGGACCATGATCTGTTCCTGGCGCTGTGCGACGAATTTTACCACTCCCCGGCGGTGGCCCACCCCATCCCGGCGGCATTTTATGAGAACACCTTTCAGGAACTGATGCGCTCGGATGTCTACGCCAAATGCTACATCCTGGAGCATGAGGGTACCCCGGCGGGGTACGCCCTGCTCAGCCGCAGCTATTCCGCCGAGGCCGGAGGCCCGGTGGTCTGGATCGAGGAGCTGTATCTGCGTCCCCGGTTCCGGTGCCACGGACTGGGCTCGGAGTTCTTCGCTTTTCTGGAGGAGCATCACCCCGCCGCCCGGTACCGGCTGGAGATCGAGCCAGACAATGAGCGTGCCGCCAGGCTCTACCGTTCCCGGGGCTTTGAAGTCCTGCCCTATGTGCAGATGATCAAAGATATGAAATAAAAAGGACGCCTTTCCAACAGGAAGGCGTCCTCAGTTTATTCTGTCGGTTCCGTGTACACGCCCATTCGGTAGAACACAATGGACATCACCGTGGCGATGCCCCAGCCGATAGGCCAGGCGCACCAGATGCCCGTGGCGCCCAGGGCCGTCCGGGACAGAAGGACAGCCAGCACCACCCGGAGTACCAGGTCTGTGAAGGTGGAGGCCATGAATCGGCCCATCTTCCCGGCACCCCGGAGGATGCCGTCGGCCACCAGCTTGGCGGACACTACAAAATAGAACGGGGAGAGGATCCGCAGGAAGTTCATGCCCGTCTCCAGGGCCAGAGCTGTGGGATCGTCCAGAAACAGATACAGCACCCATTTCCCGGCAAAGAAGTACAGCAGCACCAGTGGCAGGCTGATGGTCCACACCAGCTTCAATCCCGCCCGGAATCCGGCGGAAATTCGTTCCGGCTTCTGTGCACCGATGTTCTGACCGGTATAGTTGGAGATGCCGTTGCCCAGGGTGGTGAACGAAGTGATCACCAGATTGTTCAGCTTCACCGATGCGGAATAGCCCGCCATGACGCCGGGGCCGAAGCCGTTGATGACGCCCTGAATAATGATATTGCCCACGGAGATGAAACTCTGCTGAAGGATACTGGGCACAGCGATGACCACGAACTTCCGGAAAATAGGCAGGGAGAACACCGGCACCGGGCCGTCCACCCGCGCCCGGATCTGCCGCAGCCGCCGGAGCACCACCAGCACCGCCAGCACGCAGCTGACACCCTGGCAAAGGAAGGTGGCCCAGGCCACGCCTGCCACGCCCATGTCAAAGGCGGTGACGAACAGGATATCCACGGCAATATTAGCAGTGGAGGACACCGCCAGGAACAGGAAGGGCGTCCGGGAGTCCCCCATGGCGGAGAAGATGCCCGTGGCGATATTATAGAAGAACACGAAAGGCAGGCCCCAGATATAGATGTCCAGATACAGTTTGGAATCGGCGAATACTTCGTCCGGGGTGTGGATCAGCTCCAGCAGCGGGGCGGAGAACAGCATCCCCAGTCCCATGAGCACGGCGCACACCACGGCGCTGGACACCATGGCGGTGTACACGGCGGTGATCACGCTCCGGTCCTCTTTGGCCCCGTAATACTGGCTGACCACCACGGAACAGCCGATGTTGCACCCAAAGGCGAAGGCGATGAAGATCAGCGTCACCTCATAGCTGTTGCCCACGGCGGCCAGAGCGTTTTCCCCGATGAACCGGCCCGCCACAAGACTGTCTGCGATGTTATACAGCTGCTGGAAAATGATGCTGCCGAACAGGGGCAGGCAGAACCGCCACAGCACGGTCTCCGGTTTTCCCACGGTCAGATCCCGGCCGGTCTCTTTTCCCAAGCGTACCATCTCCTTTGCACTGCAATGTAACACAATAAATTACTGAATTGCATTATAATGCGTTTTGCACAGTTTTTCAAATGGCATTTTGAACAAAACTACACAAAAACAAAAGCAGTCATCCGTAAGGATGACTGCTTCAGTTTATTGGGAGATGTTTTTGCTGTCCGCCTGTTCCCGTTGCCAGGCCCGGTACTGCCGCAGGCAGCGGATGGGGAAAATCAGCCAGGCGGGAACCATGAACAGTCCCGCATACCATTTCCCGGCCAGAATAAAGAGCACATATACGGCCAGAGCGGTCAGGTTGATGCAGGCCGCCCGGCGCAGACGGCGCATTTCCGCCGCTTCCTGTTTCGGGTCCATGGTTACGCCAGCTCCCGGTACATGGCGGCGGCGTCCTCTTTTTTCGGATTCTCCGTCAGGGACAGCACCTCCACCTTCACGGTGCGCTGTCCGAAGGCGATCTCGATCACATCGCCCACCTTCACATCATAGCTGGCCTTGGCGGGGCGGCCGTTCACGGACACCTTGGAGCCGTCGCAGGCCTCGTTTGCCACACTCCGGCGCTTGATCAGCCGGGATACTTTCAGATATTTGTCCAGTCTCATGCCTGTTCCACCAGCCGTTCTCCGATTTTATACACATCTCCGGCACCAATGGTGAGGATGATGTCGCCGGGCTGGGCATATTTCTTCAGGTCCGCCACGATCTCGTCGAAGGTGGGGAAGAATTTGGCACCGTTGATCTTCACGGCGATGTCCCGGGAGGAAATGCCGATGGTATTCTGTTCCCGGGCGGCGTAGATCTCCGCCAGATAGGTCACATCCGGCCGCTTCAGCTGTTCCACGAAGTCGTCAAACAGCGCGGCGGTGCGGGAATAGGTGTGGGGCTGGAACACCACGATGGTGCGTTTGTAGCCCAGCTGTTCCACGGCGTCAATGGTGGCCTTCAGCTCGCCGGGATGGTGGGCGTAGTCGTCATACACATCCGCGCCGTTGTATTTGCCCTTGTACTCAAAGCGCCGGCCGGCCCCATTGAAGCCTGCCAGGCCGTATTTCACGGCGGTGGGGGTGATGTCCAGCTGGAGCATGGCGGCGGTGGCCGCCAGGGCGTTGCGGACATTGTGGATGCCGGGCACATGGAGGGTCGCATCTGTGAACAGCCTGCCGTGGACATAGATGTCAAAGGTGGACCGGGCACCGGAGAACCGGATGTTCTTCGCCGTCACATCCGCCTCGTCCGTCAGACCGAAGGTGACGATCTTCCGGTCCAGACCGGCCAGGGCGTCCATGGTGTTTTTGTCCTCCAGATTGGCCACCACCACGCCCCGGTCCGCCGGGACGGAGGCGGCGAACTTCCGGAAGGACGCCTGGATGGCGGGCAGGCCGCCGGTGAAGTAGTCCAGATGGTCCGCCTCAATGTTCAGCACCACGGCGATGGTGGGGAAGAAATTCAGAAAGGAGTCATAATATTCGCAGGACTCCAGCACGATGGTGTCGCCCCTGCCCACCCGGTGGCCTGCCTGCAGAATGGGCAGTGTGCCGCCAATCATGACGGTGGGGTCTTTCTCCGCCGCCATGAGAATGTGGGTGCACATGGAGGTAGTGGTGGTCTTACCGTGGGTGCCGGAGATGCACAGGGCGTTTTTGTAATCCTTCATGATGGCGCCCCAGGCCTGAGCCCGCTCATACACGGGGATGCCCAGCTCATGGGCCCGGACGATCTCCGGGTTCTCGTCATGGACGGCGGCGGTGCGGACCACGAACTGGGTGTCCGGTTCAATGTTCTCCGGCCGGTGGCCGTAGTACACCCGCACGCCCATCTCCTCCAGATGGGCGGTCTTGTCGCTGTGGTTCATATCCGAGCCAGTGATCACCAGACCGGTGCCCGCCAGCACCTCCGCCAGCGGGGCCATGGACACGCCGCCGATGCCGATCAGGTGGCCCTTCCGGCCGTGTTTCAGATATTCGTCAAAAGCTGTCATGCCAGCCTCCTATGCAGTCATTGTTATTTTTTCACTTTGGTATTATAATATCCTAAACTACAGAAAACAACCCCCAGAATGGGTGCAGACGCCGCTGTTTTGGCGCAATTCTGTTTTTTTTCGCGGGAGGGACGGACGAATGGAACTGCAGATGACCCCGCCGGAGGGGATCCGGGCCATGATGGAGCGGCTGAACCGGGAAGGATTTCAGGCCTGTCTGGTGGGCGGCTGTGTGCGGGATGCCCTTCTGGGCCGTGTCCCCAATGACTGGGACCTATGTACCTCTGCCCTGCCGGAGCAGGTGGAATTGCTGTTTGACCGCACCGTCCCCACCGGCATCCGCCACGGCACCGTCACCGTATTCTATGGCGGAGCGCAGGCGGAGGTGACGACTTTTCGCCGGGAAAGCGGCTATTCCGACCACCGGCGGCCGGACAGCGTGGTGTTCACGGACTCCCTGGAGACGGATCTGGCCCGGCGGGACTTCACCATCAATGCCATGGCGCTGGACGCCCACGGCGTACTGCATGATCCCTTCGGCGGACAGGCCGACCTGGCCGCCGGGGTGGTCCGGTGCGTGGGCGACCCGGAGCGGCGGTTCCGGGAGGACGCATTGCGGATGTTCCGGGCGCTGCGGTTTGCCGCTCAGCTGGGATTTGCCGTGGACCCTGCGGCGCTGGATGCCATTGGGGAGCTGGCGCCTGAGGCCCGGTTCGTGGCCCCGGAACGGATTCATGCGGAACTGGACAAACTGCTGTTGTCTCCCCGGCCGGAGCTGCTGGAGCAGCTGATCGCCCTGGGCCTGCTGGACGGGTATGCCGCCGCCCGGGAAGTGCCCTGCGCCGGACTGTCCGCCCTGCCGCCGGAGCATCTGATCCGCTGGACCGGGGCCTGCGCGGCCCTGCGCCGGGCGGGGGCGGTATCGGATACCGCCGCATTTCTCCGGGCGCTCCGTCTGGATGCCCACACGGTCCGGGTGTGTTCTGCGGCGGCGGAACTGGCCCTGAATCCGTTCCCGGATACGGTGCCGGGCATCAAGCGCCTGCTGGCCGGGTACGGGGCGGAGACGGTCCGCTGCGCCGCCGCCTGCGCCGGACAGGGCACTGCCCTGGTGGACGGCGTCCTGGCGTCCGGGGCGTGTTATGATACCGCCCATCTGGCCGTCACCGGGGCGGACCTGACCGCCCGGGGTGTCACCGGCCCCGCTGTGGGACAGGTGCTCCACCGGCTGCTGGACCATGTAATTGACTGCCCGGCGGACAATGACCGCGGGGTTTTACTGAAATTCCTGGAGGAGGAACTGGAACATGACTGACTGGATCACTTTGGAGCAGGAATGCAATGCCTGCCGCCGCTGTGCCCTGTGCGAGACCCGGCACAATGTGGTGTTCGGGGTGGGGAATATCCATTCCCCGGTGCTGTTCGTGGGGGAAGGCCCCGGCGAGCAGGAAGATCTGAAGGGAGAGCCCTTCGTAGGCCGGGCCGGACAGCTGCTGGACGATATGCTGGAGCTGATCGATCTGGACCGGAAAACGGTGTATATCGCCAACATGGTGAAGTGCCGCCCGCCCCGGAACCGGGACCCGCTGAACACGGAGCAGGATGCCTGCCGTCCCTGGCTCCGGTCCCAGTTTGAGCTGCTGAACCCGAAAAT
>JALFTG010000170.1 GCA_022779345.1 Oscillospiraceae bacterium
AGCGCAGGGTGTCCCGGCCGGACAGGTCCACGGCCGCCAGCACCAGGGCCTCGTCCATGGGCAGCAGGCAGCTGCCGTACCGGGTGATGCCCCGCTTGTCGCCCAGGGCATGGGCAAAGGCCTGCCCCAGGACAATGCCGATGTCCTCCACGCTGTGGTGGTCGTCCACCTGGGTGTCCCCGTGACAGAACACTTCCAGATCGAAGCGCCCGTGTTTGGCCAGCAGGGTCAGCATATGATCCAGAAAGCCCACGCCGGTCTGAATTTCACTCTTGCCGGTGCCGTCCAGATTCAGGGACAGGTTGATGTCCGTCTCGGCGGTTTTTCGCTGGACGGAAGCGGTTCGTTTGAGCAGTTCAGCCATTTGTCAGTACCTCTTTCCGAAGCTGTGTTACCTGTGCCAGGAACGCGTCCATTTCCTCGTCCGTACCCACGGTGACCCGGCACCAGTTTCCGATCCGGGGCTTGTCCCAGTGGCGGATCAGGATGCCCCGGGCCTTCAGTTCCCGGTACAGGTCCCCGCCGCTGATCCAGTCCGCGGACACGAACAGGAAGTTCGTCCGGGAATCCGTCACGGCAAAACCCAACTGCCGGAGGGCGTCCGCCGTCCGGTCCCGGGTGGCTATGATGGTCCGGGCGTTTTGCAGGTAATACTCGTTTTCCTCCATGGCCGCCAGCCCGGCGGCGGCAGTCATGCGGTTGATGTTATAGGGGTTTGTGGAATATTTGATGGTATTCAGGTCCTGCATCAGGCTCTCCTGTCCCATACCCCAGCCCAGCCGGGCCCCGGCCAGGGACCGGGATTTGGAGAAGGTGCGGGTGACCAGCAGGTTGTCGTATTTTTCGATCAGCGGCAGGGCGCTCTCCCCGCCGAAGTCCACATAGGCCTCGTCCACGATGACCACATGGTCCGGGTTCGTGCGGACGATCTCCTCGATCTCACACAGGGGCAGACTCAGACCCGTGGGGGCGTTGGGGTTGGCAATGACGATGTTTTTCCCCGCACCGCAATAGGCCTTATAGTCGATGCTCCAGTCCTCCCGGAGGGGGATGGTCTCATAGGGGATGCCGTTCAGATCGGCGAACACCTCATAGAACCCGTAGGTGATGTCCGGGAACAGGAAGGGGTGCTCAGCGTCCCCGAAAGCCATGAAGGCGAAGTTCAGAATCTCGTCGGACCCGTTGGTGAGCAGCACCTGCCGGGGGCTGAGCCCGAAATGCTCCGCCACCGCCCGGGTGACCTCGGTGGAATCCGGGTCGGAGTACAGCTGAAGCCGTCCCGCTTCCCGGGCGGCGTATTCCGTCACCTTGGGGGACGGGGGGAAGGGAGACTCATTGGTGTTCAGCTTGATGTATTTCTGGTCCCGGGGCTGTTCTCCGGGGACATACGCCTCCAGTGCGGCGTATTTGCTGCTGAAAAACCGGCTCATGGCTCATTCCTCCCCGAACCGGACGCCCACGCTCCGGGCGTGGCCGTGAAGGCCTTCCTTCTCCGCAAAGAGCATCAGGCCGTCCTTGATCTCCGCCAGGGCTTCTTCCGTGTAGTAGGTGTACTGGGATTTCTTCACGAAATCGTCCACGGACAGGGGACTGCCGAACTTGGCGGTGCCGGTGGTGGGCAGGGTGTGGTTGGGACCGGCCATATAGTCGCCCAGAGCCTCCGGGGAGTGCTTGCCCAGGAAAATGGACCCGGCGTTTTTGATGTAGGGCAGATACCGGAACGGATCGTCCACGGCGATCTCCAGATGCTCCGGAGCAATCTCATTGGCGCAGTCGATGGCGTCCATCAGGTCGTTTGCAATGACGATCTTGCCGTTATTGTCAATGGAAGCCCGGGCAATGTCCTGACGGGGCAGGAGGGGGATCTGCCGCTCCAGCTCATCGGACACCCACTGTGCGAATTCCGGGCTGTCCGTGACCAGCACGGAGGTGGCCATGATGTCGTGCTCGGCCTGGGCCAGCATATCCGCCGCCACCACCTTGGGATCGTTGGTGTCGTCGGCCACGATGAGCACCTCGCTGGGCCCGGCGATGGTGTCAATGGCCACCTTGCCGAACACCTGCTTCTTGGCCTCCGCCACATAGGCGTTGCCGGGGCCCACGATCTTGTCCACCTTGGGGATGGACTCCGTGCCGTAGGCCAGGGCGGCCACGGCCTGGGCGCCGCCGACTTTGTAGATCTTATCCACCCCGGCGATCTTCGCCGCCGCCAGAATGGCGGGGTCCACGGACCCGTCCGGGCCGGGAGGCGTCACGATCACCAGCAGGGGGCACCCGGCGATTTTGGCGGGCACGCAGTTCATCAGCAGGGAGGAGGGATAGGCCGCCGTGCCGTTGGGGACATACAGGCCCACCGCCGCGATGGGGGTGACCTTCTGACCCAGCACCACGCCGTTTTCCTTCGTCATGATGAAGCCCGGGCGCACCTGATTTTTGTGATAGGCCTCGATATTCTCCGCCGCCTGCCGGAGCACCGCCAGATAGTCCTCGCCCACGCTGTTGTATGCGCTGTCGATCTCCTCCGCCGTCACTTCCAGACTGGTGAGCTTTGCCTTGTCGAATTTTTCCGTGTACCGCAGCAGGGCCTCGTCCCCGTTTTTCACCACATCCGCGATGATCTCAGAGACCACCGGCGCCACATCCACGATCAGGTGGGAGCGGATGAACAGCTCCTCATTGGCCACTTCGCCGTATTTAAATGTACGAATCATGTCAGGTTCCTCCGTTGCACAGGGCGAAGATGCGCTCGCTCATGGTGCGGATCTCGTCGTATTTGAATTTGTAGCCCGCCTTGTTGGCAATGAGCCGGGCACTGATGGGCACGATGGTTTCGAACACCTGCAGGTTGTTCTCCCGCAGGGTGGAGCCGGTTTCCACGATGTCCACGATCACATCGCTCAGCCCCACGATGGGGGCCAGCTCGATGGAGCCGTGGAGGTTGATGATGTCGATCTGCCGGCTGACGGACGCATAGTATTTTTTCGCGATGTTGGGGAACTTGGTGGCCACCCGCAAAGTGGTATCCATGCTGTCCCGGAAGGAGGCGGGACCGGCCACGCACATCCGGCATTTGCCCATGCCCAGATCTCCCAGTTCATATACATCCGGCTCGTATTCCAGCAGGATGTCCTTTCCGGCGATGCCGATGTCCGCCGCGCCCCGTTCCACATAGACGGGCACATCCGTGGGCTTGGCCCAGAAATACCGGACGCCGGTCTCCTCGTTTTCAAAAATCAGCTTCCGGCTCTCTTCCCGGATGCTGGGGCAGGCATAGCCCGCCTTTTCAAACAGGTCATAGGCTTTCTCGCCCAGCCGCCCTTTGGGCAGTGCGATATTGATCATTCCTGCATTCCTCCGTTTCTCAGAAGGCGGGTCTCCCGGCAGCGGAACCGGTCGTCCCCGGCGGCCGCGGCCTTCACCAGCAGCCCCTGTGCGGTGAGCTGTTCCACCGCTCCGGCGATCTGGGCGGGGGTGGAGCTGTCATCATACAGCAGCAGCACATCCCCGTCAAAGGACTCCTCCCGGGACCAGAACCGCTCCAGCATACTCACATACACGGCGAAGCCGATGCCGCCGCCGGGCTTGCCCATCTTCTCCATCAGCCGGTCATACCGGCCGCCGGAGAGAATGTGGCTGGGCAGTCCGTCCACATAGCCCTGGAACACGATGCCGTTGTAATAGCTCAGGTCGTTGATGATGGAGAAGTCCAGATACACCTTGTCCGCCAGATGCCAGGCCGCCATGGTCCGGTCGATCTCCGTCAGCTCCCGGAAGGCGCTCCGGGTCTGGTCATCCTCCGCCAGCGCTTCCAGTGCGGGCAGCACCGTGTGCAGGGGGCCGAACAGATCCGCCAGCAGGAGCAGCTTTTCCGTCAGCGCCCCGTCCAGCCCGGCCTCGGCACAGTACTGCTTCAGCGCCGGGGTGTTCTTGGCACAGATCAGCCGGAGGATCTCCGAGCGGTCCTGCTCCGCCGTATCCCGGAGGAGACTGTCCGCGAAGCCCAGATGGGACACCTGGAGCAGATACCGGTCCGTCACCGCCGCCAGAGAGCGGCAGGCCAGCATCAGCACCTCGCACACCGTGTAGTCGTCCACCCGGCCCAGACATTCCAGACCGGTCTGGGTGATCTCCTGGAACCCGTTGCAGTCGCTGGCCGCCCGGTACACATTCTCGGAGTAATACACCTTTTCCGTGGTCTCCCGGGTGGGACGGGCATTTTTCACGATGGACAGGGTGATGTCCGGCTTCAGGGCCATGAGCTTGCCGTTGGTGTCCGTAAAGGTCAGCATATTCTCACTGACCAGAAAATTCTTGTTCCGCACATACAGGTCGTATTCCTCGAATTTCGTGACCTGATACTGCTGGTAGCCGTACTGGCGGTACAGGTCACGCAGGGAGTAGAGCACCTGCTCGTCTTTCCGCAGATACATGGTCAGGTTTCCTCCTCTTTCAGCTTTTTCAGTACAGCCGTGTAGCCCCCGGCGCCGTACTGATAGCACCGGTTCACCCGGCTGATGGTGGCGGGACTGGCCCCGGTGGCTTCGGCGATCTTCGCCGTGCTCACCTTGTCGTCCAGCTGCCAGGCCACCGCCATGCGCTGGGAGATGTCCAGCACTTCCCGGGTGGTCATGATATCCTCCAGAAAGGCCTGACACTCCTCGGCCGTCTCCAGGGCAAGGATGGCCCGGATCAGCAGCTGGGGATTGGCCTGTTCAAAGATGTGTTCCATTCTGTTCCTCACTTTAGTTCGATAGCGTGATAGCTAAATAGCGAATTGACATGAAGAGAAGATATCATATTTTCAAGGGAATGTCAATACGATAAAAGTGAAATCGTGCACAATGTCCCGTTGATCCCGATGAGCCCCGTTTTCCGGTTGACAAAGTAAACAGCCCGTGCTATCTTTAATGCGTAAAACCTATTGATAATGTAGGGAATCATCCCGCTCCAAAGGCGGGGGAAGGGAGGAGATTGGATGAGTCAGGAGAGAATCAATGAATTTGTGGACAGTCTCAAGCTGGATGAACCGGTGAGTCCGGAAGTGTTCAAGGCGGCTGTGAAAAGCGCTTACAAGGACCGTTCCACGCAGATCTATTTCATCTGGAAAAAACTGAAGGAGCTGTACCCCGAGGTGGACGCCAACCGGGTGATCCGGGAGGGGTCCTGGGACTTTGGCCTGTGGCAGGGGAAGAAGATTGCCGAAAAATATGGCGCGGAGAATATCGGCCCCGCCGAAGCCGTTCTGGGCCAGACCTCCAAGGGGGGCTGGATGACCTTTGAGCAGGAGATCACCCAGCTGGATGACGACAGGGCTGTGAAGCTGTTCCACGCCTGTCCTCATGCGGAAGCCCTGGCGGAGCTGGGAGAGAGTCCGGAGACGATCCGGATGTTCTGCCGGGAGATGCTGGGCCACTGCGACTACGCCATCTGTGAGCCGTTTCCCAATGTGGACATTGACTTCCCCACAACGGTGGCAGATGGTGAAGGTCAGCCCTGTGCTATGACCATCACAAGAGTCAAATGAAAGCATCCGCTTTCACTTGAGAAGGCTGCAAGCTGTTCGCGCACTCGCTGCGCTCGCACATGCACAGCCTGAGAAGTGTTTTTTCAGCGGTGGAGCTGCTGAAAACAGATTTCATTGATTCGGCTCTGCGGAGCCGAACTCTGCGAGGCGTTCTGAAAAATTGGAAAGAGAGTGAATCATTATGGCAAAAAGTGAAAAGAAAACACGGGAACGGAAGGTTCCCAGTCTGGCACTGTCCCTGGTGCCGCTGATCGGTCTGATCTTCTTCCTGGGCGTGGGCTACGGCAAGTTCCGCTTCCCCACCCAGGTGTGCATGCTGTGCGCCGCCGCTGTGGCCGCTGTGGTGGCCTGGGTCTGCGGCCTGAGCTGGGATGACATGATGGACGGCATCCGGGAAAAGATCTCCGCGTCCCTGCCCTCCATTTTCGTCATGATCTGCGTGGGCGGCATGATCGCCAGCTGGATGGTGTCCGGCACGATCCCCATGCTGATCTATTTCGGCATCAAGATCATTGATCCCCGCTGGCTGTTTGTGACGGGCTTTCTGGTCTGCGCCGTGATCTCCACGGTGACGGGTACATCCTTTGGCTCCGCCGGTACCGCAGGCATCGCTGTCATGGGCGTGGCCATTGCCACCGGTGCGCCCCTGCCCATCGCCGCCGGTGCGGTCATCTCCGGCGCCGTGTTCGGCGACAAGCTGTCCCCCTTCTCCGACACCACCATCCTGGCCCCTATTGCCGCCGACTGCGACCTGTATGACCACATCAAGCATATGTTCTTCACCACCGGCTGCGCCAGCATCGTAGCCCTGATCGTGTACGCCATCGCCGGTATGCGGCTGAACCCCAGCAGCCTGGCGACTCCCGAGGATGTGCAGGCCATGCTGACCTCCCTGGAGAGCATGTACAACTTCAACATCCTGCTGCTCCTGCCCGTGGTCATTGTGCTGGGCGGCGCCATTCTGAAAAAGCCCACCGTGCCCACCATGCTGATTGCCTCCTTCGTGGCGCTGATCATCGGCGTGGTCTGCCAGGGCTTCACCTGGTCCAACGCGGCCACTGCCTTCTACGGCGGCTTCAAGGTCGCCTATGTCCCCGGCGTGGATGTGGAAGCTGTGCCCGCCACCATCAACACCCTGCTGAACCGCGGCGGTCTGATGGGCATGATGAGCACCATCCTGCTGATCTTCTGCGCCATCTCCTTCGGCGGCATTTACAGCAAGACCGG
>JALFTG010000003.1 GCA_022779345.1 Oscillospiraceae bacterium
GAGCATCCCCGGCGGGCACTGAGCTGGTGCATATCATAGCTGTGCCCCGCCAGCTCCACATAGGGGGACTGCTCCAGCTCCGCCAGTTCCGGCCAGGACAGATAGGCGTAGGTCACATCCCGGTCATCTGATTCCGTGTACTCGTCCGCAAAGACCCCCACCACCGCCAGCACTGCGCACATATCATACTGCTCCAGCAGGGGCAGGGCATAGGCGGCGAAGCTGGACTGGCCGTCGTCAAAGGTAATCATCACCGGCTTTTCCGGCAACTCCGCCTCGCCTGTCTCATAGGCCAGCAGATCGGCCACGCTCACCGTCTCATACCCGTGATCCCGGAGATACCGCAGGTCTCCCTCGAAAGTCTCCGGCAGGATCGTGTAGTCATTGCAGGCGCCGGAGTCCGTACGGATATGATGGTACATCAGAATGGGCAGGGACACCGTTCCCGCTTTCAGGCCCTCTCCGGAGGCCGACGCTCCGCCGGGCAGGAGCCAAACCGCTGCCAGCAGCAGCGTTAAAATGCGTTTTTTCAATCGTCTGCCTCCTCACAGTCATTGTCTGCAATCCGGCGGCATTCATGGCAGGAAAGTTTTATCTGGTTATTCCAGGAAATATTTGACAAAAAAGCTGTTCTGCTTCAGGCAGAACAGCTTTTCGATGATTCAGATGAGTGTGCTGCCTGCTGGTGGCGTTCCACCCGGCGCAGTACCAGGAAATAGGCAGGGACCAGAATGATTACGGCACCCAGCCATGCCAGGGGCGTGGCCAGACAGACGCCCTCATAGCCCCACACTTTCGACAGCCCCAGAGAGGCGGCGGTACGCATGAACAGCTCGACGATGCAGGCCAGAAACGGCACCAGCGCGCTGCCCATACTCTGGGCGGCGGCCCGGCAGATCATCAGCGCCCCCAGCAGGAAATACAGCGGGGCCACCACCATCGTGTACCGGGCGGCATAGGCCGTCACCTCGGCGGTAGGGGCATCGATAAACAGCGCCACGATCCAGGTCCGGGCCAGCACCATGACCACGGCCGTGACCACATTGGCGATCTCCAGCTGGAGCAGGCTGGCCTTCACGCCTTCCCGGATGCGGGTGGTGCGCTCGGCCCCGTAATTCTGGGCCACGAAAGCGGACACGGCGGTGGCGTAGGCGCTGTTGATCTGGATGGCCAGATTCTCCGCCTTGAGTGCGGCGGTGAAGCCGGCAATGGCCTCTGGCCCCATGTTGTTAATGGCCGCCTGCATGGCCAGCTGGCCGATGCACATGACCGCCATCTGAAAGCCCATGGGGAAGCCCAGAGCCAGAAGCCCCCTGGCGCTCTTGTGCCAGTCCCGCCACACCGGGTCCGGGCGGAGCACCGGAAACCGGCGCAGGCCGATGACCATGCACAGCACGGCAGATAGAAGCTGGGCCAGCACCGTGGCCCAGGCCGCCCCGGCCACGCCCATGCCCAGGGGCACAATGAACACAATGTCCAGCACGATGTTCAGCAGGGCGGAGAACACCAGCAGGAACATGGGCGTCCGGCTGTCGCCCAATGCCCGGAGAATGTTGGAGATCATGTTGTACAGCACCGTGGCGCCGGTGCCCAGCAGGATGACGAACAGGTAATCGTATGCCATCTGTTCGATCCGCGCCGGGGTTTTCAGCAGCACCAGAATGGGCCGGATCATGGTGCAGGTGCTGACGGTGATCAGTGCCAGAAAGACCACCGACAGGATCCAGGCCGCCGCCAGGGACCGCTGCAGGCCCTCCCGGTCCCTGGCGCCGTACCGCTGGCCCAGACAGATGCCGAAGCCGCCGGTGAGCCCCTGCACGAACAGCAGCACCAGCGTCACCACCGTGCCCGTGGCGCCCACGGCGGCCAGGGCGTCCGCCCCCAGGGTCCGGCCCACGATAATGGTGTCCGCCAGGGTGTAAAACAGCTGGAACAGGTTGCCGCCCATCACCGGCAGGGCAAAGGAAACGATGGTACGGGCGGGACTGCCCTGTGTCAGATCTTTCTCCATAAAATCATCCCTGTCTGTCGAAAATTTTGCTCTATCATTTTAGCGGTTTTTCACAAGAATTCCATTCTCAGAATATACAATTCTCCGGTAGACACCCTGATATTTTTTCACACTTTCACCCAAGACCCCGTTGACATTTTTCCGGAACCTGCTATGCTGGAATCATGAATTTTCCAGAATGGAGAGGAATTTCTATGGCAAATGAGACTGACATCCGCCTGCGGGGCGATGTGATCTATTCCATTTATGTCCGCAACCACACTCCCGAGGGCACATTCAACGCCATCATCCCGGATCTGGACCGGATCCGGGCGCTGGGCACCGACATCATCTGGTTCATGCCCATCCATCCCATCGGGGTCTACGGCAAGAAGGGGAGTCTGGGCTGCCCCTACGCCAACCGGGATTACCGCACCGTGAATCCCGCCTACGGCACCATGGAGGATTTCCGGCACCTGGTGGACGAGATCCACGCCCGGGGCATGAAGTGCATCATCGATGTGGTGTATAACCACACCTCCCCGGACTCCACCCTCACCCTGGAGCACCCGGAGTTCTTCTACCGGAAGCCGGACGGCAGCATGGGCAACCGGGTAGGGGACTGGACGGATGTGGTGGATCTGGACTACAGCTGCGATGCTTTGTGGGACTACCAGATCGAGAGCCTGTGTATGTGGGCGGAGATCGTGGACGGCTTCCGGTGCGATGTGGCATCCTTTGTGCCCATCCCCTTCTGGCGGAAGGCAAGGGCGGCGGTAGAGAAAGTCCGTCCGGGGTGCATCTGGCTGGCGGAGACGGTACACAGCGGCTTCGGCCTCATGAGCCGGAAGAGCGGCATGTACTCCGCCAACGACTATGAGATGTTCTCCGCTTTCGATATGGAGTATGACTACGACATCCGGGAGGCCTTCGACAAGTACCTCCGGGGAGAGATCGCCCTGTCCCACTACATCGACCTGCTGAACTTCCAGGAGTGCGTCTACCCGGACAACCACATCAAAATGCGCTGTCTGGAAAACCATGACCAGCCCCGCATTGCTTCCTTTGTCCACGATGAGAGAGCCCTGGAGAACTTCACCGCCATGCTGTATTTTCTGAAGGGCACCACCCTGATTTACGGCGGGCAGGAATACCGGTGTGAGCACACCCCCAGCCTGTTTGACAGGGATGTGTTCCCACGGGACACCAGCCGGGATATCAGCGGACTGCTCCGGAAGCTGTATGACCTGAAAAAGACGGTTCTGTCCAGTGAGGACTATTTCCGGGGCGAGGCGGATGACGCCAACGACATCGCCATCCTGACCCGGGATGATAACCATACCGTGAAGCTGGGCATCTTCAGCCTGAAAGGGAAGTCCGCCGCTGTGGCGGTGCCTTTCCCGGACGGGGCATATGTGGATCATCTCACCGGCGAGACAGTGGCTGTTTCCGGCGGAAGGATGCTGTGCGATGGGCGGCCCATGGTGCTCAGCCGGCAGGCGTAAGACAAAATGACAGGGCGCAGACCGAATCTTCGGTTTGCGCCTTGCTTTTTTCTCAGGCTCTTTTTATAATAGATGCAACAAAAGGAAGTCTTTATCAGCTACCGTGCGGAGAGCGCGGGGGAGACGGTCCGGAAAGTGAGCGCCGCACTGGAGGGCGCGGGCGTCTCCTGCTGGTATGTGCCCCGGGACTGTGATGAGCAGTATGCCGGGTCCATTGTTGCGGGCATCCGGAACTGCCGGGTGTTTCAGCTGATCCTGAATGAGAAATCCAACCTGTCTGCCCATGAACTCAACGAGATCAACTGTGCCTTTGACCGGCTCCGGAACCGCGAGGACATCACGCTCCTGCCCTTCCAAATCGATAACTTCATCCCCAGCTACGATGTGTATTATTATCTGGGCTGGGCTGTATCTGGAGCAGGACTTCGGTCCGGACAATTCCCAGGTCCGGCAGATCCGGGCAAAGCGCCAGGCAGCGGAATACGCGTAATCAATCAGATCGGAGGAATCTTTTATGGGGATCGAAAAAGTATGTCAGTTTCTGAAGGACGCCGGGACCTATTTCCTGGCCACGGCGGAGGGGAATCAGCCCCGGGTGCGGCCTTTCGGCACGGCCCATCTCTTTGAGGGACGGCTGTACATCCAGACGGGCAAAGCCAAGTCCGTGTCCGCCCAGCTGGCCGCCAACCCGAAGGTGGAAATCTGCGCTTTGAAGGACGGCGAGTGGCTCCGGATCGCCGGGGAGCTGGCGGAAGATGACCGGGTGGCGGCCCGGAAGTCCATGCTGGACGACTACCCCGAACTGCGGGGGATGTACGATGAGAACGACACCAATACCCAGGTGTGGTATTTCAAGCATGCCACGGCCACCTTCAGTTCCTTCACCGCTGACCCGGAAGTCATCGAATTCTGAAAACAGACAAAACACGCCCCGCCCCAACGGTTCTTCCGTCAGGGCGGGGCGTGTTTT
>JALFTG010000173.1 GCA_022779345.1 Oscillospiraceae bacterium
CTATCAGATCGAGGTTTCCACCATGCCTGAGGACCACATCGGCGATAAGGCGGACTGGGATTTTGCCACCGAGACCCTGAAAAACGCCATCATCGAGATGGGCAAGGAATTCACCATCAACGAAGGCGACGGCGCTTTCTATGGCCCGAAGCTGGACTTCCATCTGGCCGACTCCCTGGGCCGGACCTGGCAGTGCGGCACCATCCAGCTGGACTTCCAGATGCCCGAGCGCTTTGAGCTGGAATATGTGGGCGAGGATGGCCAGAAGCACCGCCCCGTCATGATCCACCGTGTGGTCCTGGGCTCCATCGAGCGCTTCATCGGCGTCATCACCGAGCACTTTGGCGGTGCTTTCCCCACCTGGCTGGCACCCGTGCAGGTGAAAGTTCTGCCCATCACCGACCGCACCGCCGACTATGCCAAATCCGTGGCCGAAAAGCTGGATGCCGCCGGCATCCGGGTGGAGACCGACCTGCGTAATGAGAAAATCGGCTACAAGATCCGTGAGGCTCAGATGCAGAAGATTCCCTATATGCTGGTGGTGGGCGACAAGGAGGCCGAGGCCGGCAATATCTCCGTGCGTACCCGTTCCGGCGGCGATATGGGCGTCATGAGCCTGGATGACTTCATGGCCCAGCTGCAGGAAGAGATCGATACCAAAAAAATCTAATTTTTCCACTTGCCGCAGGTTCTGACAGAATCTGTCCGGCATATTGAAAACGGCTCCCTCAAACACTATCGGTAACGATGTGAGAGAGGGAGTCTTTTTATGTTTTCTGATCGGGAGCGCCGGCTGTGTCTGAGCCTTGTAATCCTGTTTGCCGTGAACATCCTGGTGATCGCCGCCGCCCAGACCGTGGACGCGGCCACCTATAAGAAGGGATCCAGCGGCCAGAAGGTCACGGAGATTCAGACAAAGCTGAAAAACTGGGGCTATTATTCCGGCAGCGTGGACGGGGTGTTCGGCAGCGGTACGGAAGAAGCCGTAAAGAAATTCCAGCAGAGCAACGGCCTCACCGCTGACGGCAAGGTGGGCCCGGCGACCCTGTCTGCACTGGGGCTGTCCGACACCTCCGGCGCCGAGTCCGGTGATGTGCAGCTACTGGCCCGGCTGATCTCCGCCGAAGCCCGGGGTGAGCCCTATATCGGCCAGGTGGCCGTGGGCGCCGTGGTGCTGAACCGGGTTCGCCATCCGTCGTTTCCGAACACGATCTCCGGGGTGATCTATCAGGCGGGGGCCTTCTCCTGCCTTCAGGACGGGCAGTTCTATGAGCCGGTGGCAGACAGTGCCTATCAGGCGGCCCGGGAGGCTCTGGCCGGGTCCGACCCCACCGGCGGCGCGATCTATTATTTCAATCCAGCCACGGCCACCAGCAAATGGATCTGGTCCCGGCCGCTGATCATGACCATCGGGAAGCACCGGTTCTGCTCCTGAAGCGGGCAGGACCGGCCGGGAATTCTGTTGCAAAACCAGCGGGATGATGCTATACTTTCTCTGACCCTGCTTTTGGAAGGGGATTTACGAAAGAGAGAAGGTGTGCCCCGTGAGCTATTGCTCCAAATGCGGCTCCTATATTCCGGACTCCGCCCTGGTATGCCCCGCCTGCGGCAAACCGAAATTCGGCGCCTCCGGGTCGGCACAGGCCCAGGAAAAACAGGCCCGGGAGGACAGCCGTTCCGCCCGCCGGGATCGTCCCGGACGGGATGAATCCACCGGTACCAGCCAGTATGATTACAGCTACCATTATAAGTATGACGATTCCACTCCCCGGAGCACCGCCGACGAGGAAGCCTACCGGGATTTCGGCTCTGATGATGACACGGATGCCGCCGGCGAAGACCGGATGATCAGTGCACTGGGCTATCTGGGCCCTCTGGTACTTCTGCCGCTGATGGCCCGGCCGAACTCGGAATTTGCCCGGTTCCATGCCAACCAGTCCCTGGTGCTGATGATTTTTTCCATCCTGTGTTCCATCGCCGGCGTTGTACCTGCTGTGGGCTGGATCGCCAGCGCCTTCGGTGGGATCTATACCATTTACGGACTGATCAAGGGCATGTCCAATGCCATACAGGGAAAGAAAGAAAAACTGCCGCTGATCGGCGATATCAATATACTGGGAAAAATTGGAGGTAAAAAATGAAACTGCTGTCTTATATCTGCAACGGACAGGAAAAGGTGGGTATCATCGGCACCGATCCCGAGAAAGTGGTTCCCGTCAGTACGCTGGGCTTCCAGGCACAGGACATGGTGGGTTTCATCCGGGAAGTGGGCGGGGAAGTGCCCGTGTCCCTGCTGGAGAAAGTGGATGCCGCCGCCGGCGATGCCTTTGCCGACTGCAAACTCCTGGCACCCATCAAATATCCCGCGCAGGATGTGATGTGCCTGGGCACCAACTATCAGGAGCACAGGGATGAGACCGCCAAGTCCACCGTGGTCTATGACGCGTCCAAGACCGACACCATTTATTTCGGCAAGCGCGTGGCGGAGGCCGTGGATCCCTTTGGCTACATAGAAGGACACTTTGATATTGTGGAGCGCCTGGACTATGAGGTGGAGCTGGCCGTCATCATCGGCAAGGACGCCAAAAATGTCCCCATCGAGCAGGCGCAGGACTATGTGCTGGGATACACCATCCTCAACGATGTGAGCGCCCGGAATCTCCAGACCATTCACCAGCAGTGGTATTTCGGCAAGAGCCTGGACGGCTTCACCCCCATCGGCCCCTGGATCGTCACCCGGGATGAGATTGGATGGCTGCCGGAGCTGCCCATCCGTTCCTATGTGAACGGGGAACTACGCCAGAACAGCAATACCAGAATGCACATCACGGATATCGATGCGGTGATCTGTGAGCTGACCCAGGGCATGACCCTGAAGGCCGGCACCATCATCGCCATGGGCACCCCCTCCGGCGTAGGCATGGCCTTTGATCCCCCCAGATGCCTGAACAGCGGCGATGTGGTCCGCTGTGAGATCGAGGGCATCGGCGTGCTGGAGAACACGGTCCGCTGAACCGGAAGACCTGTTTGCAGCCCGCTTTTTCCCGCGTGAAAGGCGGGCTGCAAAATCTTAATTTTTTTGAAGAAACCTCTTGACATTTGCCGAACTTGGTAGTATATTAATCAAGCTGTCGCGTGAGGGACGGCTGGAAAGAACGAAAGACAGGAACAAAGAGGACGATCTTTGAAAAATCCTGCGAAAAAAGTTCTTGACAAGCTGAACTGAATGTGATACAATGTAGCTCCACTCGT
>JALFTG010000016.1 GCA_022779345.1 Oscillospiraceae bacterium
AGGGCATGGCCTGCGTCAACGGCTGCATCAACGGCGCCGGCTGCGTGACCCACGGGGCGAAGAACAAGAGCGAGGTGGACAAATACGGCCGGGAGGCCATGGAAAAGAACATCTCCGACGCCATCAGTATGCTGAGATAAATCTGATTGCTTACTTTCATTTCCCTTTTTCCTTTTTCTATTTTCCCTACCGAGGACGCCCCGCCCATCTGAGCGGGGTGTTCTTCTATTCTGTGGGAAAACCCCTTTTGGGTTTTCCCACAGAGCGTTTGCGGCCGCTCCATGCACTCGCTGCGCTCGCACACTCCGCCAGCCGAGAAGAGTTTTTTGCACAGCAAAGCCGCACAAAAAACGGATTGGATTTGTTTTGCGCCATTCGGCGCAAATTCTGCGAAGCTGTTCCCTTATTTCTGTGGAACCCCCCTTTTGGGCGTTCCCACAGAACCTTTGCAGCCGTTGACAGGATGGTTTCCTGTCTGGTATAATGACAAAAAACCATGAGATCTGCCGGATCGCACAGGACGATGCAGGGCTTTGAAATGATCTCTCTTTCCGCCGGGAAAGGGAGCAGTCTGCCCTGAACGCCCGGGCGGCCGGTTTTTATTTTTGCCTGAACGGAGTGTGGAAGTATGAAAAAGGCCCTGTGCCTGCTGCTTGTATGCGCCATCCTGCTGGCCCTGCCCGCCTGCGGCGGGGAAACGGCGGCGGAGACGGCCCCGGCGGAGACTGCCGTGACCTTCACGGACGATCTGGGCCGGGAGATCTGCGTGGATGCCCCGGAGCGGGTGGCGTGCCTGACCGCCAGCTTTGCGGACATCTGGTGCACCGCCGGGGGCGGGGACACCATCGTGGCCGCCACGAATGCCACCTGGACCTATTTCGACCTGCCCATGGGGGCGAATGTGGTGAATCTGGGGGCATCCAAGGAGCTGAATGTGGAGCAGCTCATCGCCTGTGAGCCGGACCTGATCCTGGCCAGCTGCGGCACGGACCGGAATGTGGAGCTGGAGGGCGTGCTGGAGGACATGGGCCTGACGGTGGCCTACTTCTCTGTGAACAGCTTTGAGGAGTATCTCCGGATGCTGCGGGTCTGCACGGACCTCACCGGCTGTCCGGAGAACTATGTCGCCTACGGCACCGCCGTGGCGGAGCAGGTGGACGCGGCCCTGGCCCGGCCCGACGGCTCCCGGCCCTCGGTGCTGTACATCCGGGCCACGGGCAGCAGCTGCAAGGTGAAAAACAGCGAGGGCACCGTGCTGGGGGAGATGCTGGCGGCGCTGGACTGCGAGAACATCGCCGACCGGGACGGGGCGCTGCTGGAGCAGCTGAGTATGGAGGCCATCATCCGGGACGACCCGGAGTACATCTTCGTGGTGCTCCAGAGTGCCGACCCGGCGGACGCCCAGGCGGTGCTGGAATCCACCCTGCTGAGCAATCCCGCCTGGTCCACCCTCACCGCTGTGAAAGAGGGGCGGTATTATGTGATGGACCAGACTTTATACAACCTGAAACCTGACGCGCGATGGGGGGAAGCCTATGAGCAGCTGGCGGATATACTCTACCCGGCGGGGTAAGGCGGCGTTCTGGACGGCGCTGTGCCTGCTGACGGTGTGCGCCGGGGCGGTGAGCCTGCTGGCGGGGTCCGTGGAGTTGTCCCCCCGGGCGGTGCTGGACGCCCTGACCGGAGCAGACACCGCCTCCACTGCAGCCCGGATCGTGCGGTACACCCGCCTGCCCCGGACCTGCGCGGCCATGCTGGCGGGAGCGGCTCTGGCGGTGTCCGGCGCCGTGATCCAGACGGTGCTGAACAATCCTCTGGCCTCTCCGGGCATCATCGGCGTGAACTCCGGGGCGGGGCTGGCGGTGGCGCTGCTGTGCGCCATGGCTCCGGCGGCCCAGCAGTATGCCCCGCTGGCGGCCTTTGCGGGCGCGCTGGCCGGGGTGGGCCTGATTATGATTCTGGCCCGGGCCACCGGCGCCGCCCGGATCACCGTGGTGCTGGCGGGCGTGGCCATCTCCAACCTGTTCAGTGCCGGGATCGACGCGGTGGTGACGCTGGCGCCGGAGGCGCTGAACGGCGTGACGGATTTCCGCATCGGCGGCTTCACCGGGGTGACCATGGCGAAAATCGCCCCGGCGGCGGGGATGATTCTGGTGAGCCTGCTGCTGGTGTGCTCTTTGGCAAAGCAGATGGAGGTGCTGGCCCTGGGAGGCGACATCGCGGAAAGTCTGGGACTGGCGGTGCGGCCGGTGCGGTTTGCGCTGCTGGCGCTGGCGGCGGCCCTGGCCGGGGCGGCGGTGAGTTTTTCCGGCCTGCTCAGCTTTGTGGGTCTGATTGTGCCCCACATCCTCCGCCGTCTGGTGGGAGAGGAGAGTCTGCCCCTGCTGATCGGCTCCGCACTGGGCGGGGCGCTGTTCGTGACGGTGTGCGATCTGATCGCCCGGGTGCTGTTTGCCCCCTTCGAGCTGCCGGTGGGCATCGTGCTGGCCTTTGCCGGGGCACCGTTTTTCCTGTGGCTCCTGTTCCATCAGAGGGGAGGGCGCACATGATCCGGCTGGAAAACCTCACCGCCGGATACGGCGGCACCCCGGTCATCCGGGGGATTTCTCTGGACTTCCGCCCCGGAGAGGTGCTGGCTCTGCTGGGCCCCAACGGCTGCGGGAAATCCACTTTGCTGAAAGCGGCGCTGGGGCTCCTCCCGGCCATGGACGGGCAGGTGCTCTATGACGGCAGGGACATCCGGCAGATGAAGCGGAAGGAGATCGCCCGGCAGGCGGCCTTTCTGACCCAGAGCCGGAACACCCCGTCCATTCAGGCATTGCGGATGGTGCTCCACGGCCGGTTCCCCTATCTGTCCTATCCCCGGCAGTACCGGAAGGAGGACTACGCCATTGCCCGCGCCGCCATGGACGCCACCGGCGCCCGGGCCTATGAGCACGCCAATGTGAGCCAGCTCAGCGGCGGTCAGCGGCAGGGGGTCTATCTGGCCATGACCCTGGCCCAGGACACCCCCACCGTGTTCATGGACGAGCCCACCACCTATCTGGACATCCGGCACCAGCTGGCCATTATGGAAACGGCCCGGGAACTGGCCCGGGCGGGGAAAGCGGTGGTGCTGGTGCTCCATGACCTGCCCCTGGCCCTGCGGGAAGCGGACCGGGCGGCGGTGCTGGCGGACGGGCAGCTGCTGGCCTGGGACACGCCAGAGGCGGTGTATGCCGCCGGGGTGCTGGATCAGGTGTTCGGCGTGACCGTCCACCGGACGGACACCCCCCACGGGCCCCAATATTACTGTACCCCAAGGGAGGATTGACCATGCCCTATTTTCCCATGTTCATTGATCTGAAAGACAAACCCGTCCTCATCGTGGGGGGCGGGGCCGTGGCATTGCGGAAGCTGGAAAAGCTGCGGCCCTACAGCCCGGCGCTCACGGTGGTTGCCCCGGAGATTTCGCCGGAAATCGAAGCGGCCCCGGATGTGACGGTGCGGCACCGGGCCTTTCAGCGGGAGGACCTGTGTCCCCCGCCCGCCATGGTCATCGCCGCCACGGATGACCGGG
>JALFTG010000017.1 GCA_022779345.1 Oscillospiraceae bacterium
CGATCGGCTGGCCCGACGGTGAGCAAAAGCGGCACGATTGGCGGCCCCGCCAGGGGCCGGGAATCGTATTGCCGCAACGGTGGGCCAGAATCGAAATCCCCCTCCAATGTCTCTCTTTGACCGGGCGCGGCCGTTTCTCTCTTTAAGAGAGAAATGGGGGCGCATTCCCCCCGGTAAGCGGGCGCTTACGGAAATGCGTCGATTCCCCTCAGGAAATCCAACTGTCCCAGCTCCAGCCCCATCTGCAGTCCCAGTAGGAAATCCACCTCCGCCTCGTGCGCGGTCACCCGGTCATGGGCGTCGATCAGCTCAATGACCGCGCTGATCAGCACCTTGTCATCCTGATATGCCCGCAAAAACCGCTCATGGGCCATTTCCCGCGAATACGCCAGATCTGTCCACACAGGGTCCCTGTTCCTCAGCTCCCCATGGATCACCATCAGCAGTTTTTCCAGCATTCGCAGTGTATCGTTCATAATAACCGCCTCCTTAATTGCATCATTATACACTATTATAAGTAATTTGCAACCACTTGTTTTATGAATTGCATCATGTGTATACTATATTGCATAAGGTGGTGCTAGTTATGGCTGATGTAATTTTGGTAAATCGAACGCGTTTTACTTCCTCCATGAAAAATGAATTGATGGATGGTTTTAACAAATTGGCTGCGGATACCCGAATTCCAAAGTCCCGTTTAATTGACGAGGCCATCGAGGACCTTCTCAAAAAATACGAAAAAAAGGACGGCTGAACAGCCGTCCTTTTTCCATCTTCTTTTAGAACTCCGCGTTGCCCACCGTGCGGGGATGGGGCAGCACGTCCCGAATGTTCGCCACGCCGGTGAGGTACATCACCAGCCGCTCGAAGCCCAGGCCGAAGCCCGCGTGCTTGCAGCTGCCGTACCGCCGCAGGTCGCAGTACCACCCGTAGTCCTTGGGGTTCATCCCCAGCTCCGCGATGCGGCCCTCCAGCAGCTCCAGCCGCTCCTCGCGCTGGCTGCCGCCGATGATCTCGCCGATACCGGGTACCAGGCAGTCTGCGGCGGCCACGGTCTTGCCGTCGTCGTTCATCCGCATGTAGAAGGCCTTGATCTCCTTGGGATAGTCGGTGACAAACACCGGCTTCTTGTACACCTGCTCTGTGAGGAACCGCTCATGCTCAGTCTGCAGGTCGCAGCCCCAGAACACCTTGTAGTCGAACTTGTCGTTGTTCTTTTCCAGAATAGAGACGGCCTCGGTGTAGGTCACCCGGCCGAAGTCGGAGGAGGCCACGTGCTCCAGCCGCTCCAGAAGGCCCTTGTCCACGAAGCTGTTGAAGAAGTTCAGCTCATCGGGGCACTTCCGCATGACCTCCTTGATGACGAACTTGATCATGGCCTCGGCCACGTCCATGTCGCCCTTCAGGTCGGTGAAGGCCATCTCCGGCTCGATCATCCAGAACTCGGCGGCGTGGCGCTGGGTGTTGGAGTTCTCCGCCCGGAAGGTGGGGCCGAAGGTGTACACGTCGCCGAAAGCCATGGCGAAGTTTTCGGCATTCAGCTGGCCGGAGACCGTCAGGTTGGCGCTCTTGCCGAAGAAATCCTGGGTGTAGTCGATGGTGCCGTCCTCGTTGCGGGGCGGGTTCTCCATATCCAGGGTGGTGACCCGGAACATCTCACCGGCGCCTTCGCAGTCGCTGGCGGTGATGATGGGGGTGTGGACATAGACGAAGCCCCGGTCCTGGAAGAACTGGTGGATGGCGTAGGCCGCCACAGAGCGCACCCGGAAGGTGGCGGAGAACAGGTTGGTCCGGGGACGCAGGTGCTGGATGGTCCGCAGGAACTCCACACTGTGGCGCTTCTTCTGCAGGGGATAGTCGGGAGTGGAGGTGCCCTCCACCTCGATTTTGCTGGCCTTCAGCTCCAGGGGCTGCTTGGCCTCGGGAGTCAGCACCACAGTGCCGGTGACGATGAGGGCGGCGCCCACGTTCTGGGACGCGATCTCGGCATAGTTGGCCAGGGTTCCGGCTTCCATGACCACCTGCAGGTTCTTGAAGCAGGAGCCGTCGTTCAGCTCTACAAAGCCGAAGTTCTTCATGTCCCGGATGGTGCGGGCCCAGCCGCCCACGGTGACTTCCTTGCCGCCCAGCTGTTCACTGTCGGCAAAAATTGCAGCGATTTTTGTATAGCTCATTGAAATTCACCCGTTTTCTTGTTTTTGGTGGGATATACGCACAATAATGGAATAGTGTACTCCATTCCAAACCGTTTTACAAGAGGAAACGGGACTTTTTCGGGAAAAGCGTCACGAAATCGCCTCGCCGCCGATGGTGTAGCCGTCCCAGTGGCCGCCGGAGGTCTGGACAGAGGTACAGTCAAAGAAGAAATAGGCTCCCAGGCCGCTGCGCCACTTTTCCGCGTCAAAGGTGACGGGCGTCAGGCTGTACACGCCCCCCATCTCTTTTTCCGCGATGGAGAACAGAATGCCGTCCTCCCAGTACAGGTTCTCCCGGTCGATGTAGCCCTGCTCCGCCAGCTCCTCCCAGGTGCCGGTGACCAGCTCGCCGCCGTGCTTTCCTGCGAAGGCCCAGGCCACCGCCGCCCGCTCGCTGTCGGTCAGGCTGGTGGCGGACAGGTCCACGCCGATGTAGGTCACATCGCCGTTCAGCCCGGAATCCACTTCCCACAGATCCTCCAGAACTTGCAGATACAGGGCGCAGCGGTCATCGAAGCCGCCCTCCGCGGTCTCCACGGCGGAAACACCGCTGAACTGGGCGGGCCAGGACTCCAGGACAGTGCCGTCATAGGTGACCTCCACCAGTGCGCCGGCAGCCAGGTTCGTATCGTCCTCCGGGGTCAGGGTATAGATGTTCGGGTCACCGTCCATGCCCGCCAGCAGGAGGGAGCCGTCGTTGGAGACCACCCGGCAGACCGTTGTGACAGCCGCAGGCTGGGTGGCCTCGCCGCCGGACTGCTCCTCGCTGGAGGGCGCACCGCCGGGGACGGGCGCACCGCTCCCGGAGGCCCCGCAAGCCTCCAGCAGACAGACACAGAAATAAATTGCGAAAAACATCGGCCATTTTTTCATGGAAAACCGCCCCCTTTATCCGGTTAGTCGGAAATAGAGACGGTTTGGTTCCATTATTTTCTGTTTTTTTCCCGGAGTGCTCCGATTGC
>JALFTG010000018.1 GCA_022779345.1 Oscillospiraceae bacterium
ACAGTTGCGGTAAATTCCCGATTTTCAAAAAAGGAGATTCGCCATGACGCTGCTGGAAATTATTCAGGTTCAGAACACGCATCTGAAAGCCTATTTTTCAGATTTGGATTTGTTACCCGATATGGAAAAGGCGCGCTCATGCCCCGGACGGTTATCGTAGATTTTCATAAATGGTTTGACGAAGACATGAAAATTGAACGGCCGGAAATACCGACGGATGTCACCATCGGTCAGCTGATGGACCTTCTCGCCCAGGTGCAGCCGGAAACCTTCAGGGATTCCTGGTTCCTGGAAATTCCTGTTGAAGTAACCCCGGAAAATGCGGCATCCTTTGTTGTGAAAACCAGAATGGAACAGAATGTTGCTTTTGTCTCCGACATCATGCCTCTTCTCTGAAGTATGAGATAAAACGCACCCTGCCAGTGATCTGGCAGGGTGCGTTTTATCTGCTGTTTTGCTCTCAGCCGGAGAAGGTCTGGCACACATGGCGGACGCAGCACCGGCCGCAGTCCGGCTTCCGTGCGTCGCATACTGCCCGGCCGTGGAGCACAATCCGGTGACAGAAATCGGAGGACCCCTCCGGTGGGAGGATCTTCCGCAGCGCCGCCTCGATCTTGGGTGGGTCTTTCAGATTGTCCACCAGCCCCATCCGGTTGCTCAGACGGATCATATGGGTGTCCACAACTACAGAGCCGGGTACATGGAACACATCGCCCAGAATCAGGTTTGCCGTTTTTCTGCCCACGCCGGGCAGAGCCACCAGTTCTTCCATGGTTCCGGGAACCTTTCCGTTATATTTGTCCACAAGAATTCTGGCACATGCCACGATATCCCGGGCCTTGGCCCGGTAAAACCCGCAGGAATGGACATATTTTTCCACTTCCTCCACATCCGCCTCCGCGAAGGCCTCCAGGGTGGGGAAGCGCTCAAACAGCGCCGGGGTGATCTGATTCACCCGCTCATCCGTGCACTGGGCGGCCAGCCGCACGGAAAACAGCAGCTCGTAATCTTTCCGGTAATCCAGCGTGCACTCCGCCAGCGGGTACTCCCGCTCCAGGCATCGCACGATCTCTTCCACTTGTTCCGGTGTCCGCATCTTTTTTCACCTCAAACGGATTTTATCATAATCCCGCAGGGTTTGCAATTCCAAACAAACTCTGAACTTTTCGTGAAAAAAGACTTTTCCGGGATAAAAGTGGCCGTGACTGCTTGTAAATTTTACAGGGAATTGATATAATAATCTGCAATATATTCAAAAAACATGATTACAACGGGGTAATGATTTGAAGATACTGAATACCATCAACTCCCCGGCCGATCTGAAAAAAGTACCAGCCGAAGAGATTCCCGCCCTGTGCGGGGAACTCAGGGAATTTTTAATAGAGAATGTTTCAAAGACCGGCGGCCACTTTGCCTCCAACCTGGGAACTGTGGAGCTGACCGTGGCGTTGGACCGGGTCTATGACCCGGAAAAGGACCGGATTGTGTTCGATGTGGGACACCAGAGCTATGCTCACAAGATTCTGACCGGCCGGCGGGATGATTTTTCCACCCTGCGGCAATTCGGCGGATTGTCCGGCTTCCCGAAACCCAGGGAGAGCAGCTGCGACGCATTCATCACCGGGCACGCATCCACTTCTGTCTCCGTGGCGCTGGGCATGGCCCGGGCCCGCACGCTCCAGGGGCAGCACTACGATGTCTGTGCCGTCATCGGGGACGGCTCCATGACCGGCGGCCTAGCCTATGAGGCAATCGCTGACGCCGGACAGAGCGGGGAACCGCTGGTGGTCATCCTCAATGACAACGCCATGAGCATCAGTCAGAGTGTGGGCGGCATGGCAAGCATCCTGTCTCAGATGCGGACAAAACCGGCTTATTTCAATTTCAAGCGCCTGTACCACAAAACCATCGGCCAGATCGGACCGGTCTACCGGTTCATCCACAGGATCAAGGAATGGGTGAAATCCCGGGTTCTGCCCGGCAATATGTTTGTGGATATGGGATTTTATTATCTCGGCCCCATTGACGGGCACGATGAGGAGACACTGGAGCAGGCCATTGTCTATGCCCGGGAGATGCGGATTCCGGTGCTGTTGCATATAATCACCGTAAAAGGGAAGGGCTATCCCTATGCGGAGGAGCAGCCGGACAAGTACCACGGTGTGTCCGGGTTCAATCCCTTGACGGGCATCGTCCCCAAAACGAAAGATGACTTTTCCTCCGTGTTCGGCAGGACGCTGACAGAACTGGCGGAAACAGACCAGCGCATCACTGCCATTACCGCCGCCATGCTGGACGGTACCGGGTTGAATCTGTTCCAGCGGCAACACCCTGACCGTCTGTTCGATGTGGGGATCTGTGAGGAACACGCCGTCACCATGGCTGCCGGCATGGCCAGTCAGGGTCTGAAGCCGGTGATATGTGTTTACTCCAGCTTTCTGCAGCGCGGCTATGATATGCTTATTCACGATGTTTCCCTGTCCGGGGCACATGTGGTGTTCGGCGTGGACCGGGCTGGCCTGGTTGGTGCTGACGGTGAGACCCATCACGGTGTGTTTGATGTAAACTATCTCTGTTCCGTGCCGAATATGACCGTCCTGTGCCCTGCCAGCTTCGCGGAAGTGCAAGTCATGCTGAAAACTGCGCTGGAGGAACTGGACGGTCCGGTGGCTGTCCGTTATCCCAGAGGGGGAGAGGGTTCCTGGAAAGGCTGTGAAACGGCGGATGCCGCCGTGGTCGCCCCGGGAAGGGATGTGACCATCGTTTGCTACGGCACTATGATCAACAATGTTCTGGATGCGGCGCGGCAGCTGGAAGCCCGTGGCATTTCCCCGGAGATCGTCAAGCTGTCCCGGATTGACACACTGGATTTTTCCGTAATCGGGGCATCTTTGGAAAAAACGAAACGGTTGCTGGTTGCAGAGGAGGTCTGCGCCGCCGGCTGCGTGGGCACCCGCCTGCTGGCAGAGTGTGCCCGGCAGGGACTGACATTGGACGGTGCGCTGCTGCTGAATCTGGGCGGTGGAATCGTGCCCCACGGCACGGTGGAGGAACTGAAGGCGCTGTACGCGCTGGACGGAAACGGCATTGCCTACGGCGTGCTGTCCCTGCTGGACCGGATGGAGGATGAGACAATATGAAGAAACAACGATTGGATCAACTGGTTTTTGAACGGGGCCTGACCGAGAGCCGGGAACGGGCAAAGACCACGATCATGAGCGGCATTGTCTATGTGAATGGTCAAAAGGTGGACAAGCCCGGCACGCCGGTGGACCCGGAAGCGGACATTGAGGTTCGGGGCAACGCTCTGCCATATGTGAGCCGGGGCGGATTCAAGCTGGAAAAGGCATTGAAAGTGTTTCCCGTAGATCCGGCAGGAAAGGTTTGCATTGACTGCGGCGCTTCCACCGGGGGATTTACGGATGTGCTTTTAAAAAACGGTGCCGCAAAGGTCTATGCCGTGGATGTTGGATACGGCCAGCTGGCCTGGAGTCTGCGGACTGATGAGCGGGTGATAAACCTGGAGCGCACCAATGTGCGGTACATCACAGAAGAACAGATTCCCGAACCACTGGATCTGGCGGTAATGGATGTGTCCTTTATCTCCATCAAGCTGGTTATTCCGGCGGTGGGAAAGCTGCTGAAGGACGGGGCGGATTATATCTGCCTGATCAAGCCCCAGTTTGAGGCGGGAAAAGACGAAGTAGGGAAAAAAGGTGTGGTCCGGGATCCGGCGGTACACCTGGCCGTGATCCGCTCTTTCATGGAATTCGTTGAAACCAGCGAATTCACGCTGATGGGGCTGGATTTTTCCCCCATTAAAGGGCCTGAAGGAAATATTGAATATCTGGCATGGCTGAAAAAGGGCCGGTATGAGGCCCGGCTCCCGGAACCGGAACAGCTGGTCCGGGAATCTCACAGTGTGCTTTGAAAGGAAACAGGTATGAATGAACAGGTTGTGATCTGTCCCAATTTTTACCGGGACGACGGATTTAAGGAGGCGTTATTGATTCACGATGTCCTCCAGGCGGAGGGCATCCCAAGCGCGGTTTATCCGCTGTTCATCTCTCTGAACACCCCGGAGGTACAGAGGCTTCTGGAACGGGTTCCCCTGGCGCAGTCTCTGGAGTCAGCCCGGCTGCTGATCGCCATCGGCGGTGACGGGACGGTGCTGTTTCTGGCCCGGAGAAGCATGGAATACCAGATTCCCGTGATCGGCGTGAATCTGGGGGATAAAGGGTTCCTGGCGGAACTGGACGGCACGGATATGGCCCCGCTGATCGCTGCCGCCCGGGGCGACTTCCGGGAGAGCCACCGGATGATGCTGGATGTGCAGCTCGTACGCAATGGAGAGGTCGTATATGAGGATACGGCACTGAACGATGTGGTGCTCAAAAGCGTCCACAACTGCATCGCCGTGACCACCAAAATCCGCAACGAAGTGACCAACCGCTTCTGCGGCGACGGCATCATCGTGGCAACTCCTACCGGATCTACCGGCTACTCTCTCTCCGCCGGCGGCCCCATTGTGGAGCCGGAGGCAGAGAATATGGTTATCACGCCCTTGGCGGCCCATCTGCTGTCCGCCAAAGCCTTTGTGGTTTCCGGCAACCGGGAAGTGGAAATCACCGCCGACCGGGTGCGTGGACGGCCCACGGTGATCTCCGTGGACGGCAATGACGCCATTGATTTCCTCAGTGGCGACGAACTGATCGTCCGGAAATCCCAGCATGAAACCATCATCGCGGATATGCAGCTGCGCCCCTTTTATGAGCGGATGCTGGATATCCTGTCAAGATAAATGAGAGGTGAAGTAAATGAAACCCGACAGACAGGCTGTGATCCGGGAGATCATTTCCTCCCAGACCATTGAAACGCAGAATCAGCTGATGGAAGCCCTGGCAGCCCGGGGCGTTCGCAGCACCCAGGCCACCGTGTCCCGGGATATCCGGGAGATGCGTCTGGTAAAAGATCTGGGCCCGGACGGACGGTATCGGTATCAGCTGCCCAGTAAGGACATCACCCCGGAATTTGACCTGAAGCTCCGGAAGATTTTCCGGGAGAGCATCACCTCCTATGAGGTGGCCCAGAATATTGTGGTGCTGAAGACGCTGCCCGGTCTGGCCTCTGCCGCCTGCTCGGCGCTGGATTCCATGAAGCTGCCCCATCTGGTGGGTTCCCTGGCCGGAGACGACACGGCATTTCTCGCCATGTCTGACAAGGATTCGGCGGTGGAATTCTGCAAGCTCATCGAAGAGATGCTGAAATGACAGAAACAGGGGTGGGGGAAGATGCTGAGAGAACTCCACATTGAGAATATTGCGATTATCGAAAAGGCCGATATTGAATTCAACGGCGGATTCAATGTGATGACCGGTGAGACCGGTGCAGGCAAATCCATCGTGATTGACTCCCTGGATGCCGTTCTGGGCGGCAGAACCAGCCGGGATCTGGTGCGCCGCGGTGCGGACCGGGCCACGGTTACAGCCGTGTTTGACGGAGACGCCGGGGACGCCTGGCTCCGGGAGAATGATCTGGAGCCGGAGGACGAGCTGATTCTTCAGAGGAAGATCAGCGCCGATGGGAAAAGCACCTGCCGGGTGAACGGTATGCCTGTCGCCGTGGCGCAGCTGCGGGAGCTGGGCGGACTGCTGCTGAATATCCACGGGCAAAATGACGGCCGGCAGCTCATGGACGAGAATCGGCATCTGGCATATCTGGACGCTTTTGGCGGCTATGAGGCGGAGCTGGCAGATTTCCATGCCGCCTATGCGGAGTACCGGGAAGCCGTGAAAAAGATGGACCGGCTGATACTGGACGAAGAGGAAAAACGCCGCCTGACGGAATCGCTGGAATACCGGGTGTCCGAGCTGGAAAAAGCCCGGCTTGAGGCCGGGGAAGAAGCCCAGCTTGAGGCCCGGGCGGAGATCATGCGCAATTCCGAAAAGCTGTCGGAAAATCTGGGCATGGCTTTCAACGCCCTGTATGCCGGTGACCTGAATGTATTGGGGCTCATTTCCGATGCTCAGTACGGTCTGCGGCGGATTGCGGAGTGTGCCCCGGCTCTGGCCGGAACGGCAGACACGCTGGAACAGGCCCGGCTGCTGGTGGACGATGTGTCCGAGCAGGTGCGGGATGTGCTGGATTCCCTGGATTTTTCCCCGGAAGAGTTCGACCAGATCGAAACAAGACTTGCCCAGCTGAAGAAACTGGAGCGGAAATTCGGCACTGATGAGGCCGGCCTGATCGATCTGCTGGAAACCAGCAGACAACGGCTGGCAGAGATTCAGTCCTCGGATGAACTGCTGGGACTGTTGAAGAAAGAGGCCGAGCAGAAGCGGGTTTTCGCCGTGAAGAAGGCAAAAGCCCTGACGGAAAAGCGCCGGGAGGCCGGAGAACGGCTGGCAGAGCGTATCCAGAAAGAGCTGGCTTATCTGAGTATGCCCTCCGTCCGGTTTGTGACGGAAATTGTCCCTGTGGAAAATGAAGCGGGCTTTGTTTCCACCGGAGCGGATGTGGTGCGTTTTCTGATTTCCGCCAACGCGGGAGAAGCGCCGGGCCGGATCAGCCGGATCGCCTCCGGCGGCGAGCTGTCCCGGATCATGCTGGCCATGAAATCCGTATTCGCGGAAAAGGATGGAATCCCCAGTCTGGTGTTTGATGAGATTGACACGGGCATTTCCGGCATTGCTGCCCAGCGGGTGGCTGAGAAGATCGCCGGTCTTTCCCGGCAGGTGCAGATCATCTGCGTGACCCATCTGCCCCAGATTGCCGCGATGGGTGACCACAATTTCCGCATTGAAAAACAGGAAAAAAGCGGTAGAACCTTTACATCGGTCATACCTTTGGATTATAATGACAAATTGCGGGAGATCGCCCGGCTTCAGGGCGGAGAACGCATTACGGAAACGGCCCTCGCCGGAGCCGCGGAACTGATCGGAACCGCCGACCGGTATAAAGAAACGATCAAACCAGAAGGAGAACTGATATGACGATTTCTGAAAAAGCCCAGGAAAACCACGCCTGCGGCTGCAACTGTGCCCAGAGCGTGCTGTGCGCCTGCGGGGAATATACAGGACTGGATGAAACTGTTGCCCGGCATATTGCCGCCGGATTTGGCGCCGGGATGCGCTGCGGTGAGATGTGCGGCGCCGTGTCCGGAGCCATCATGGCACTGGGTGCCGCCAGCGACGGGAACGGAAAGCCCGCCGGAGAAGTGTCAGCCCAGGTGAAAAAACTCACCGCCGCTTTCCGGGAAAAGTACGGGTATCTGCGTTGCTCCGACCTGCTGCGGGATGCCAAGCAGCAGCGGTGCAATGAGTTCATCGGTGTCTGCGCCGGTCTGGCGGAAGAACTTCTGAAAGAAAACAAGGGCTGAAAATTGTGCCCTCCCTTTAATCAAGAAACAGCAAGGAGAAAGAGAAACATGACACTTTATGAAGAGCTGGTAGCCCGGGGACTGATCGCCCAGGTGACCGATGAGGAGCAGGTCGCAGATCTGATCAATAACGGAAAAGCTACCTTTTATATCGGCTTCGACCCCACAGCGGATTCCCTCCATGTGGGCCACTTCATGGCACTGATGCTCATGCGCCGGCTTCAGAAAAACGGCAATAAGCCCATCGCACTGATCGGCGGCGGCACCGCCATGATCGGCGACCCCTCCGGCCGGACGGATATGCGTCAGATGATGACCAAAGAGACCATCCAGCACAACTGTGACTGCTTCAAGGCCCAGATGTCCAAGTTCATCGATTTTTCCGACGGCAAGGCCCTGATGGTGAACAACGCCGACTGGCTGCTGAACCTGAACTATGTGGACTTCATCCGGGATGTGGGTCCCTGCTTCTCCGTGAACAATATGCTCCGGGCTGAGTGCTACAAGCAGCGCATGGAGAAAGGCCTGAGCTTCCTGGAATTCAACTACATGATCATGCAGAGCTATGATTTTTACCGCCTGTTCCTGGACTACGGCTGCAATATGCAGTTCGGCGGCAATGACCAGTGGAGCAATATGCTGGGCGGCACCGAGCTGATTCGCCGCAAATTGGGCAAGGATGCCCACGCCATGACCATCACCCTGCTTCTCAACTCCGAGGGCAAAAAGATGGGAAAGACCGCCAAGGGTGCGGTATGGCTGGATCCCAACAAGACCTCTCCCTTCGAATTCTACCAGTACTGGCGCAACGTGGAGGACGCGGACGTGCTCAAGTGCATCCGGATGCTGACCTTCCTGCCGCTGGAAGAAATCGACGCCATGTCCGATTGGAAGGACGCCAAGCTCAATGAAGCCAAGGAAATCCTTGCCTACGAGCTGACCAAGCTGGTCCACGGTGAGGAAGAGGCGGACAAGGCCAAGGCCGCTGCCAAGGCTCTGTTTGTTGGCGGCGGCGACGACACCAATATGCCTACCACCGAGATTCCCGCCGACAAGCTCACCGACGGCAAGATCGGCATTCTGAACCTGATGGTCGCCTGCGGTCTGGCTCCCTCCAACAAGCAGGCCCGTCAACTGGTAGAGCAGGGCGGCGTGCTGGTCAACGATGAGAAGGTGCCCTCCGCCCAGTTTGCTGTGACGGAGGATATGCTGAAGGAAGGCGTGAAAATCCGCAAGGGAAAAAAGGTCTTCCACAAGGCTGTTCTGGTGTAAATCATGCAAATGCGCTCTCCCAATCGGGAGAGCGCGTTGCTTTTAGCTGGGAAGCAGAATTGTTTTCAGCTTTTTCAGATTCTCCTGAGAAATGGGGGTCAGGGGCAGGCGGCACTCGCCGCAGTCGTAGCCAATGAGCTTCATTGCAGCTTTCACAGGGATGGGATTGACCTCGCTGAACAGGGCCTCAATTAGCGGCAGCAGACGAATCTGCAAATCCGCGGCGGTGTCAAAATCTCCATCCAGCGCCGCCCGGGCCATGGAGAGCGTCTGCTCCGGAAGAACGTTGGACACCACGGAGATCACCCCGCTGCCCCCCAGCGCCATGACGGCGGCAGCCTGATCGTCATTTCCGCTCCAGACGGCGAATTCCTCGGGACACTGAGCGCGAATCCTTGCGATTTTCGTGATTTCCCCGCTGGCTTCCTTCACGCCGGCGATATTGGGAATCCGGGCAAGACTTTGGTAGACGCTGACGGGAATATCCACGCCCGTGCGGGAGGGAACATTGTACACAATCACCGGGATATGTACCGCGTCGGCGATGGCCGCGTAGTGGGTCAGCAATCCGTCCGGTGTGGCCTTATTGTAGTAGGGGCTGACCACCAGCAGGGCATCTACCCCGGCCTCCTCCGCGGCCTTACTCAGAGCGATGGCGTGGGCTGTGTCATTGGAACCGGTTCCGGCGATGATCGTGCAGGAGCCTCCCACATAGCGTTTTCCTCTGCGGAACATTTCCAGCTTTTCCAGATCGGACAGGGTGGGGGATTCGCCGGTGGTGCCGCAGAGTACCACAGCTTCAATCCCGGCCTGTACCTGCCGCCGCAGCAGCAGATCCATCATGGGGTAGTTGACGTTTTTGCCTAAGAACGGCGTAACAAGGGCGGTGCAGACGCCCGTAAACAGTGCGCTTTTCATAAACGGATACCTCCAGAGCATCCTATGCGCCGGGGAACCGTTTTGACTGTGGAAAAAGCATTGACATACGGTGAAAAAAAGGATAAACTATATAAGAGTTAAGGCAACACCGCACAATGAGGACTGCGGGCTTCGGCGGATCTTTTGCCCCAATCGTGCAGTATGAAAAATGGGGAATACATCCAGTATTCCCGCATTTTTCATACTTTCGCTTGTGCCAAAATCTCGCGCCGAATCTCCTTGCCCCATTATGCGGTGTTGCC
>JALFTG010000029.1 GCA_022779345.1 Oscillospiraceae bacterium
CCCATCCATCCCGGACAGGAGGAGACCTGACATGAAAAACAAAAAGACACTGATTGCCCTGATCGTGCTGGTGGTGCTGGTCATCGGCGCCTTCGCCGTGTGGAAAGTGAACGCCCCCCAGGGCCAGACCGGGGACAAGACCATTCTGGTGTCCGTGGTGGTGGATACGGAGACTTCGGACTTCGTGATCGAAACGGATGCGGAATTTCTCCGGGGCGCGCTGGAACAGGCGGGCCTGGTGGAGGGCACCGAGAGCGAATACGGTCTGTATGTGACCACGGTGAACGGCGTCACCGCCGATGAGAGCCAGCAGCAGTGGTGGTGCTTCACCCGGGACGGCGGGACGCTGGAGACCGGTGTGGACTCCACACCTATCGCTGACGGAGAGCGCTATGAGATCACCCTCACCACCGGCTGGTAAGCTGCCCCTCCGGGATCTGGTGCTCCTGGCCCTGCTGGGCAGTCTCATGTTTGCCAGTCAGGTGGTCATGGCGTCCCTGCCCAACATCCACATTGTGGCGGTGCTCATCATCGTCACGGCGCTGTATTTCCGGTGGCGGGCGCTGTATGCGGTGTTCGTGTTTGCCCTGCTGGAGGGGATGATCTACGGCTTCGGCATCTGGTGGGTGAGCTATCTGTACACCTGGCCGGTGCTGGCGGCGGTGACGGTTCTGCTGGGCCGGAGCGAATCGCCCCTGTTCTGGGCGGTGATCGCCGGGATCTTCGGGCTGTGCTTCGGCGCCCTGTGCGCTCTGCCGTACCTGTTCGCCGGGGGCTGGGCCGCCGCGGTGTCCTACTGGATTGCGGGCATCCCCTTTGACCTGATCCACTGCGCATCCAATTTTGTCATCACGCTGGTGCTGTTCCGGCCGCTGTACCGGGTCATGGGCCAGCTGAAAGGAGAAGTGCTGTGAAACTGACCTATGCGGGCAAATTCAGCGGCGATGTGAACGATCTGCCCAAGGCGCCGCCTCATGCAAACGCCGTGCAGTTCCGGGAGTTCGATGACCCGAAGAAACTGGCGGTCTTTGCCAACGGGGTGTGCATTCTGGTGCTCCTCGTCCTGTTTGCCGGGATCTTTCTCCGGGCGGGACTGCGGGGGCTGAGTATGTTGGGCTGCGTTCTGTCCCTGCTGACGCTGTTCCCCCATGAGCTGCTCCACGCGGTGTGCTTCCGGGAGCGGGTGTGGCTGTACACCAACTGGAAGCAGGGGATGCTGTTCGTGGTGGGGCCGGAGGAGATGTCCCGGGCCCGGTTCGTGTTCATGTCCCTGCTGCCGAATCTGGTGTTCGGCGCCGTGCCCTATGTGCTGTTCCTGATCCATCCGGCGTGGACGGTGCTGGGCACCATGGGGGCGGTGTGCCTGTCCATGGGCACGGGGGATTACTACAATGTGTTCAACGCCCTGACCCAGATGCCCAAAGGGGCAAAGACCTATCTGGACGGCTTCCACTCCTGGTGGTTCCTGCCGGAAACAGAAGAAAAAGGCTGACACCGATGTGTCAGCCTTTTTTATGCGCTTTTGCGGATTCTGGCCGAGAGCAGGTCGATCACCCACACCAGCAGGATCAGTCCCAGACAGATGGCTCCGGCGGTGGACCAGTTGTACTGGTTCATGGCGAAGATCAGCGGCGCGCCGATGCCGCCGGCACCCACCAGACCCAGCACGGAGGCCTCCCGGATGTTCACATCGAACCGGTACAGCACCGCCGACGCGAAGGCCGGGGCCAGCTGGGGCAGGATGGCGTACCGCACCCGCAGCACCGGGGACACCCCCATGGCGGCCAGGGCGTTGTATGCCCGGAAATCCAGGGCCTCGATGGCCTCGGTGAACCGCTTGGTGAGCAGACCCACGCTGCACAGGGACAGGGTCAGCACCCCCGTGAAGGCCCCCGGGCCGGACACCCGGATGAAGATCAGTCCGTAGATGAGAAAGGGGACGGACCGGATGGCCATGACCAGCACCCGGAACACCAGCGCCACGGGAGCGGGCACCAGTTTGGGCGTGCCCAGAAAGGCCAGGGGAATGGCCAGCACGGCGCCCAGTACCGTGCCCACCAGGGCGATGCATACCGTCTCCAGCAGGAGATAGCCCAGCCCGCCGGAATCCGTGCGGAAGAAGAACGCCCAGTCCGGATGGATGAAACCGGACAGCATTCTCTTCACGGCGGTGAGGCTCACATGGGAGAAGTCCGGCCCGCTGAGGGTCACGGTGCACCACACAAAGCACACCACGGCCCCGGCGATCAGGATGCGCTTGCTCCGGCGGCTCACCCGGACCTCGCCCCGGACGATCCGGCCCAGGGCGTGGCTCACCGTCTCGATGACACACACGGTGGCGAACAGGCACAGCAGGATCATGCCCACCTTGTCGTATTCCAGCCAGGAGATCTTCTCGTTCAGCAGCAGGCCGATGCCCCCGGCGCCCACATAGCCCAGAATGGCGCTGTGGCGCACATTGGTCTCCATCAGATACAGGGCATTGGTGAGATACCCCGGGGCGATGTCCGGCACGACGGCCCGGAAACAGGCCCGGGCCGGGGACACGCCCATGGCGGTCAGGGCGTGATAGGGGCCGAGGGGCAGGGTCTCGATGTCCTCATAGGTCAGCCGGGTCATGATGGCCATGGTGTACACCGTGATAGCCACAGTGCCCGCAAAGGTGCCAAGCCCGAACAGGAATGTGGCCAGCAGGGCCAGGATCAGGGCAGGGAAGGACCGGAGCACCTGCACCAGAAACCGCAGCACCACCCGCACCGGGGCGGGGGCGGGCAGGTTCCGGGCGCACAGGGGCGCCAGCAGCAACGCCAGAAAGGCCCCCAGCCCCGTGCCGGTGACGGACATCTGCAAAGTGGCCAGCAGGGGGGAGAGAATGCTGCCCAGATACCCCCAGCTGGGGGGAATCATCCGGACGATGATGTCGGTGAGATGGCCTTTTCTAGCCCAGAATTGGGAAATGTCGCAGTCCGTGAACCAGGCGGCCAGGCAAAACAGAACGATGACGGTCAGGGCTTTGGCCCAGACCTTCCGGCGGCGGGCGGTCATGGGGCATCGTCCTGTCCGTCGCCATAAATGGCGGCAAGGGTGGCGTCCGTGACCGCTTCCGCCGGCCCGTCATACACCACACTTCCGGCGCTCAGGCCGATGAGCCTGGGGCAGAATTCCAGGGACAGCGCCAGATTGTGGCTGTTCATCAGGATGGTCAGCCCGTCCGTCTCCCGGATGTCCCGGAGCAGCTCCAGGATCTGCCGGCCGGTCACCGGGTCCAGGGAGGCCACCGGCTCGTCCGCCAGCAGAATGGCGGGGTGCCGCATGAGGGCCCGGGCAATGGCCACCCGCTGCTTCTGTCCGCCGGAGAGGTTCTTCACCGGTTCCTCCGCCTTGTCCGCCAGTCCCACCCGGTCCAGCAGCCGGTCGGCCTCTGCAGTGCGCTCTGCACCGAACAGGCCGCACACCGCCGGGAGAAAGGTCATGTCCGGCAGGCAGGCATTGAGCACATTCTGCCGGCAGGTGGCGTTCTCCACCAGGGCGAAGTCCTGATAGATGGTGCCGATCCGCTTCTGGACCTCCCGCTTTGCCCGGCCCTTCAGGGTATGCATGGGCGCGCCGTCCACGAACAGCTCCCCGCCGTCGCAGGGGATGGCGCCGTTCAGGATGCGGAACAGGGTGGTCTTGCCCGCACCGGAGGGGCCGATCACAGACACGAACTCCCCCTGTTCCAGAGAGAAGCTCACATCGGTGAGGGCGTCGGTGCGGTCATCGAACCGTTTTCGGATGTGTCGAACCTCTAATAACATCGATAACTCCAAACTGCCGAACCCCCCGATGGGGGGTCCGGCGGATAATTTTTACTGTTCCAGGGTTTTCAGCAGCTCCTGGGCGGCGCGCTCGCCGTCATAGTCGGAGTCCTGACCCCAGGTGTAGCCCACCTGGCTGAACACGCTGATGATGTCCCGGCCCTCGTCGGTCTCAGCGATCTCGATGAACGCCTCGCCCAGAGCCTGCCGGAAGCCCTCGTCGGCCATCAGGTCGGAGGTCTTGCTGTAGGCGATCATGTCGTTGTAGATGCCGTCGGTGACACCGATGATGCCGGTCTGCTCCACCATGGGGGCGGTGCCGCCCAGATCAGACTCCCAGATGGGGGCATTCTTGATGCGGATGTGGCCGTAGGACACCATCACATCCACCTGACCGGCGGCCAGACGGGCCACGGAGGTGCTGTGGGAATCGGACTGGACCACATGGTCCAGATCGCTGATGCCCTTGCCGTAATTCTCCTGGAGCCACAGGCAGGGGTAGATGTAGCCGGAGGCGGAGGTGGGGCTGAGCACGGACCAGGTGGCGCTGTTCAGATCGTCCCAGGTCAGCTCCTCACCGTTGTTCACCTTCTCCTGCAGTTCCCGGCCCTTGTCCGTGGGACCGGCCAGAATGATGCAGCGGTAATAGGTGCTCATGTCGTCGGTGTTCTCCTCGATGGTGCCGTCGTTCCAGTCGGCGGGGTTCTCGGAGTCCTTGTTGATGGCGTACCGCAGGGCGGTGAGCAGCACATCGCAGTCATCGGAGAACAGCACATAGTTGCCGCCGGAGATGAAGCCGATGTCGGCGCTGCCGGCGCTGAGGGCCTCGCCCACGGCGGTGTAGCTGGTGCCCACGGTCATGTCGATCTCCTGCACATCATAGCCCTTTTCCAGAAGTTTGGCCTTCAGCAGGTCCTCCAGAGGCTGGGTGGAGGTGATGATCTCGTCCGCGTCGGCATAGGGGGAGAAGGCGATCTTCAGACTTTCCACGGTCTGGACGCCGTCCCCGGCGGTGTCATCGGTGCCAGTGTCTTTGGCGGTGCTGCCGCAGCCGGCCAGCAGACCCAGGCACAGTGCCAGGGTCAGGAGCAGTGCAATGGTTTTTTTCATGGTATCTTCCTCCCAGATTTGATTTTCTGCCCGAAAAAACGAAAAAACGGTATGTGCCCGCCAGCACATACCGGAATCCGACTTCAAGCAGACGCTGACAATCCGCCCACCGGGCGGACAGGGTGCGGTCGATCCTCTCTGGGATCCTCTCAACCCGGAACACGGGCTCCCTCGCAATCTGGTTCCGTCATCTTTTTACTTTGAGAAAAAACCTGCGGATTTTCCCCAATGTGAGCGCGGCGCCAGGGAGCTCCCCCTTTCACCGCATTCCGTAAACCGACAAAAAGTCTATCACAGGGCCGGGGAAAATGCAAGGAATTTGTAAAATTCCGGTAAAGTTCCGGACAGGAATACCCCGTCCGGGAGAAAATCCCTGTGACCGGGTTGACAAACGCAGAAAGAGGGAATAAGATAATTAATTAGAGTTGATTAAAATTGAAGTGAGGCGTTTCACAGCCTCGCAACTTTCTCATTGGAACCCCCGAAGGGGGTCCAATGACTGACATCGGGGAGCTCACCGGAGTGGGCTGAGAATCGGCTGGATCGCCGTTACCCATAACCTGATTTGGATAATGCCAACGTAGGGAAATACGCATGACGCATCATGGAGCAGCGGACCTACGGGGTCGCTGCATTTTGTTTTATCTGGAAGGAGATCATCATATGAACTGCAAACGGGAAGACCTGCTGGTCTATGCCATCACGGACCGGAGCTGGCTGAACGGGGAGAGCCTGTACAGCCAGGTGGAGAAGAGCCTGAAGGGCGGCGCCACCTTCATGCAGCTGCGGGAGAAGAATCTGGACGATGAAACCTTTTACCAGGAGGCCGTGGAGCTGAAGGCACTGTGCGCCCGCTACCATGTGCCCTTCGTCATCAACGACAATGTGGACATTGCCCTGCGGATGGATGCTGACGGCGTCCATGTGGGTCAGAGCGATATGGAAGCCGGGGATGTCCGCTCCAAGCTGGGGCCGGACAAGATCATCGGCGTGTCCTGCAAGACGGTGGAGGAGGCCCTGAAGGCCCAGGCCCGGGGCGCGGACTATCTGGGTGTGGGCGCTGTGTTCCCCACGGACACGAAGCTGGACGCCTCCGAGGTCAGCTTTGACCGGCTGAAGGAAATCTGCGCCGCGGTGGACATCCCGGTGGTGGCCATCGGCGGCATCAAGACCGCCAATGTGGAGCAGCTGGCCGGGTCCGGCATCGACGGCGTGGCCGTGGTCAGCGCCATCTTTGCCCAGCCGGACATCGAGCAGGCCACCCGGGATCTGGTGGAGAAGGTCCGGCCGCTGGTGGAAAACCGTGGATAAGCGGGCCTGTATTTTTGACATGGACGGCACCCTGGTGGACTCCATGGGGTACTGGGACCGGCTGGGCCGGGAGTATCTGGAGAGCCGGGGCGTCACGGAGGGCATTGACGAGGTGCTGGCGCTGACGGCGCCCATGACCATGCTGGAATCGTCGGAGCTGTTTCTGCGCACCTTCGGCCTGTCCGGCACGCCGGAGAGCGCGGCGGCGGAGATGAACGCCGTCATGGACGGACATTACCGCCGGGACATCCCCCTGAAGCCCGGCGCGGCGGACTATCTGGCCGCTTTGGCGGACCGGGGCGTGAAGCTGTGCGTGGCCACGGCCACGGCGGAGCCTCTGGCCCGGGCCTGTCTGACCCGGCTGGGCGTGGCGGATTATTTTCAGCTGATTCTCAGCTGCGACGCCGTGGCGGCGGGGAAGGACCGGCCGGATGTGTTTCTGGAGGCCGCCCGGCGGCTGGGCACGGCCCCGGCGGCCACGGCGGTGTTTGAGGACGCCCTGTTCGCGGTGAGAACCGCGAAAGAGGCGGGATTTTACACCGTGGGCATCTATGACCCCTCCGGCGCCGCACACTGGGCGCAGGTGCAGCTCCTGGCGGACGAGACCGTCACGGACTGGGCGGACGCGCTGAACAGACTTTGAGTTTTACGGAGGATTGGAATATGACCGCAAGCGTTGCCATTCAGGTGCTGCCCAAAACGGACAGCGACGAGGAACTGTGCCGGATCGTGGACGAGGTGATCGCCTACATCGCGGGCACCGGCCTGCGCTACGAGGTGGGGGCCTATGAGACCACCATCGAGGGCACGGATTATGACCAGCTCATGGACATCGTGAAGGAATGCCAGAAGGTGGCCATCCGGGCGGGCGCCCCCAAGGTGTGCGCCTATATCAAGGTGGAGTACGAGCCGGACGGGGAGATCCTCACCATCGACCGGAAACTCTCCAAATATCACAACTGAGGAAATTCCACGGCATAGCCGTGTGTTTCAGCGGCGGATCGGGGGCACCACTTTCCGTCGCTCAAGAAAAGGTAAATGCTGAAAGGAGTAATGAAATGAAAACAGCATTGACGATCGCTGGAAGCGATTCCAGCGGAGGCGCCGGCATCCAGGCAGATATCAAGACCATGACCGTCAACGGCGTTTACGCCATGAGCGCGATCACGGCTCTGACCGCCCAGAATACGACCGGCGTACAGGGAATTTTTGAAGTCACCCCGGACTTCCTGGCCCAGCAGATCGACAGCGTGTTCACGGACATCCGTCCCGACGCGGTGAAGATCGGCATGGTCTCCTCCGTGGGCCTCATTGAGGTCATTGCGGACAAGCTGACGGCGTACGGGGCGCAAAACATCGTGGTGGACCCGGTGATGGTGGCCACCTCCGGGGCGAAGCTCATCAGTGATGACGCCATCGACGCCCTGAAGGCCCGGCTCCTGCCTCTGGCCACGGTTCTCACCCCCAACATCCCGGAGGCGGAAGTGTTGTCCGGTATGGCCATCCGCACGGCGGAGGACATGGTCACGGCGGCCAGGGCCATCAGCGAGACCTACCACTGCGCTGTGCTGTGCAAGGGCGGTCACCAGCTCAATGACGCCAACGACCTGCTGTACCGGGACGGTGGCTACCGCTGGTTCAACGGCAAGCGCATCGACAATCCCAACACCCACGGCACCGGCTGCACCCTCTCCAGCGCCATCGCGTCCAATCTGGCCAAGGGCCTGGATCTGGACACCGCCGTGGAGCGGGCGAAGGCCTATATCTCCGGCGCCCTGGCGGCCATGCTGGACCTGGGCAGCGGCTCCGGCCCCATGAACCACGCCTTTGCCGTGGCCGGGGAATTCTCCCGGTGAGGTGGCGGATATGACAACGACACAGAGGCTGCTTGCAGCCACGGAAGATATCTGGGCGGAATACCACACCCATCCCTTCGTCCGGGGGATCGCCGA
>JALFTG010000031.1 GCA_022779345.1 Oscillospiraceae bacterium
TTGGCAGACAACAGCAGCGCGACAATCGACACGATGTAGACCACGCAGCAGTACACGGCACCGAACTTGATGCCTTTCTTGTCGTAGACCTGGCCGAGGATGATCTTGCCGGGCACCTGGGCCAGCAGAACGATGGAGACCACATCAGCGATGAATGCACGCTCATGCCCCTAGCTGGACAGATAAATGCTGATATTGCTCTGCACGCCCATGTTGACCACGGAGATCATGAAGAACAGGATGCCCAGCATCCAGAAAGCGGGAGTTTTCAGGAACTTGTTTCTGCTGATGCCGGTGGCAACGGGCTTGGGCTCTTCCTTGGCTGTGGGAGCCGCCTGCAGGGCGGAATCGGCGCCCAGGGGCAGCAGGCCCTTGTCAGAGGGATTCTCACGGATCAGGAACAGGGACACGGGGATGATAATGATGGCAGCGGTGGCACCCAGAATCATATAGGCGCTGCGCCAGCCCACGGAAGCGATGATCACTTTTGCGATGCGGACGAAGACGAAGCCGCCGCCGGTGCTGCCTGCCAGGGCAATGCCGGTTGCCAGACCGCGCTTCTCCTGGAACCAGTTGTTCATCAGAACGCCGCAGGGGATCACGGACACGCCGCTTCTGCCGAGACCGACGAAGAAGGAGAGAATGTAAAGGGTGGTCAGGGAGTTGCAGCGGGAGTACAGGAAGAAGCTCAGGGAGATGATCACGCCGAAGATGGGCATGATAACCCGCATGGAGAACTTTTTCATCAGAGGTCCGATGATCAGGGAGCCGACGAGCATCATGATCGTGGCGATGGAAGCCATGAGCTGCACCTGGCTGGCAGTATAGCCCAGATCGTTCATAATTTCAACGGTGAACAGGTTGAAGCAGTTGGTGGTAATACCGATTGACGATGCCATCAGCAGGAAGCAGGCAATCACGATTACCCAGTGGTAGGTAAACTTTTTGCTTTGCATGGTCGGTTTCTCCTCTCTTATTTTCTGTTTTCTATTGTTTTTCAGCGATGGGAATTTGCGTAATCGATGCCGGCCTGAAGTGCCTTTCTGTTCAGTGCTCTGACCTCTTCGGACTTCTTGGCAAACTTCAGATCCAGGCTCTGCTGGAAGGTCTCCTGGCTGACGATTCCCATCAGGCCGATGATGACACCGTTGATGATGACATTGGCCACCTTGGGGGAACCGACTTCCAGAGCGATGTCACCGGCGGGAATGCCAAGGGCGGTGATGTCGTCACGCTCGATCTTGCTGGTCACCAGGGCGCTGTCGTAAATCAGCAGTCCGCCCGGCTCCAGTTCATCAATGAACTTGTTGTATCCGGTATCGCTCAGAGCGACGAAGGTGCCGGCATACTTGGTCATGGGGGAGACGATCTCCTCGTCATCGATAATGACAACGCACTTGGCGCTGCCGCCGCGCTGCTCAGCGCCGTAGCTGGGCAGGTAAACGGCGTGCTTGCCGCTCTCCACAGCACTCTGGGCCAGCATAATGCCCATACTCATAATGCCCTGGCCGCCGGAGCCGGAGAAGATAATTGCATTTTTCATCAATGTTCCTCCTTTCTGTCACGCATCACACCGACAGGGAACTGTTTCAGCGTACACTCATTCATGAACTCAAAGGTTTCCAGAGGCTGCATCCCCCAGTTGGTGGGGCAGTTGGTCATCAGTTCCACGAAGGAGAAGGCATCTCCGTCGATCTGATGCTGGAAAGCGGTCTTGATCGCTGCCTTGGCGGCTTTGACGCCACTGACGCTGTTCAGCGCGCAGCGGGCAATGTAAGAGGGCGCCTGGAAGGTGCTCAGGAGGGCACACATATCCGTGGGATAGCCGTCAACTTCTGCGTTGCGGCCGGCAGGAGCCGTGGTGGCTTTCTGGCCGATCAGCGTGGTGGGGGCCATCTGGCCGCCGGTCATGCCGTAAGTGGAGTTGTTGGCAAAGATCACGGTGATCTTCTCGCCGCGGTTTGCGGCACACAGAATCTCGGACAGACCGATGGAGGCCAGGTCGCCGTCGCCCTGATAGGAGAACACGAAAGATTCCGGCTGGACGCGCTTGATGGCGGTTGCCACAGCGGGTGCGCGGCCATGGGCGGCGCTGACCATGTCCAGATCCCAGAAGTTCAGACCCATCGTGGAGCAGCCGACGGGGATGACCATGACAGTCTTGTCCACCAGGCCCAGTTCCTCCAGGCACTCACCGATCAGCTTGGAAGCCATCGCGTGGAGACAGCCGGGGCAGAAAGTGTTGGGCACGGGCTTGATTGCAGTTGTTCGGAGCATTTCCTTACTCATTTGTTCATCCCTCCGATCATGTTTTTCAGAGCCTCAGTGGTCTCTTCGTTCATCAGCGTCACACCGCCGGAACGGCCGTAAGTGAGAATGGGAACACGGTCTTTGACCTGCAGGGCGATGTCGTCACGCATCTGTGCGGGCAGAGACATCTCCACATCGATGATCGCCTTGACCTGGTTGTAATCCAGCTCGTCCAGAGCGGCCTTCGGGAACGGAACCAGGGTGATGGGACGGATCATGCCGATCTTGATGCCCTCGGCACGCAGCTGCTGAATGGCGTACTTGCACACTCTGGCAGACATACCATAGGCGACGATCACATACTCTGCGTCCTCCAGCATGTATTTCTCAACGCGCACATCGTTCTTTTCCCAGCTGTCAAACAGCTCGCCGCTGCGGATGTTGCGCTGTTCCATAGCCTCTTTGCCTGCCAGGGAGGACACGGTGCGGCGGGCTCTGGGCGTGCCGTCAAAGTTGCCCACTGCCCATTCCGGATGCTTCGCCGGCAGTTCCTTGGCTGCGGGGAACTCCACTTCTTCCATTACGGATGCCAGGCAGCCGTCCAGCAGCAGAACCACCGGGTTGCGGTCACGCTCGGCATACTCGAAGGTGTCGTACATCAGATCAACCGCTTCCTGAACGGTGTGGGGAGCAAATACCATGGTCCGGAAGCCGCCGTGGCCCAGTGCCTTGGTGGCCTGCAGGTAGTCCTGCTGGGCGGGCTGGATGCAGCCCAGACCAGGGCCGCCTCTGGTGACATCCACGATCACCGCGGGCAGCATGGCGCCGGCCAGGTAGGAGATGCCCTCAGCCTTCAGGCTGATGCCCGGGCCGGAGGAAGAGGTCATGGCCCGCACACCGCAGGCTGCGGCACCATACACCATGTTGATGGATGCCACTTCGCTCTCGCCCTGAATAAAGGTGCCGCCCACCTCGGGCAGATGCTCTGCCAGATATTCCGGAATTTCGCTCTGGGGAGTGATCGGGTAACCGGCAAAGAACCGGCATCCGCCCAGAATTGCGGCCTCCGCAATGGCGTTACAGCCTTTCACAAGTTTCTTAGGCATGGTCTTCCTCCTCTCTGATTTCCAGCGCCGCATCCGGGCACATCGTTGCACAGATTCCGCAGCCGATACAGGCTTCCAGATTGGC
>JALFTG010000046.1 GCA_022779345.1 Oscillospiraceae bacterium
ATGAGCGTGGCGATGGGGTAGTAGATCATGGGCTTGTCGTAGACGGGCAGCAGGGGTTTGGGGCAGGGTCTGGTGATGGGATACAGCCGGGTGCCTTTCCCGCCTGCCAGAACGATTCCTTTCATGGGTCATCTCCTTTTACACAACTTGGAATTTCAATAGCCTCGCAGAGTTTGCGCCCGCAGGCGCAAATAAAATCTGATCTGTTTTTTGGTGCGGCTCCGCTGTGCCAAAAAACACTTATCGGCCAGCGGAGTGTGCGAGCGCAGCGAGTGCGCGCAGTCGGCCGCAGCCTTCTCATTGGAACACCTGAAAGGGGTTCCAATGACTTAGTTGGCGACTTTCACCATGCTGAAGCGGATGACTTTGTCTCCCAGCCTGAAGCCCTTTTCGAACTCTTCCACCACGATGTTCTCGCCCACGGCCGGGTCCTCCGTGTGCATCACGGCGTTGTGGAGAGCGGGATCAAAGGTCTGGCCCAGGGCGTCGATGGCGGTGACCCCCAGCTTGGTGAGCACCGTTTCAAACTGTGCCAGGGTCATTTCCACGCCTTTCCGGCCCGGGTCGCCCTCGGGGGTCATGGCGATGGCCCGGAGCAGATTGTCATACACCGGCAGGAATTTCACCACCGTGTCTGCCCGGACATCCGCGTAAATAGCGTCCCGCTCCCTGGCGGTGCGCTTGCGGAAGTTGTCGTATTCCGCCGCCAGCCGCAGGTAGCGGTCCTCTGCCGCTTTCAGCGCCTGCTCCGGCGTGGGCTTTGCCGGCTCCTCCGGCTTCTTTGCTTCCGGTTCCGGCTGAGAGGACGGTGCCGCCTGTTCCGTTTCCGGGGTCTGGGAGGTCTCCGCCTTCACTTCTTCCTGTTCGGGAAGCTCCTGTCCGGCCGCGGCCTCACGGTTTTTCTTGCTCATTTGCGTCATCTCCTCGTATCATCAGTTTCGTGTCCATGCCCAGCGGCGGCCGGCGGCCGCCCGTCAGGACCTGGGAAAGGGTCTGTGCAATATACTGCATTTTGGATGCCACCAGGGCGTAATCCATTCTGGTGGGTCCCACCACGCCGACCACGCCCCGGACGCCGCCGCCGGCGTCATAGGTGGCCAGCACCACGCTGGAATCTTTCAGCGCCGCCGATGCGCTCTCCGGCCCTACATAGACCCGAACGCCCGTAGCGTCCGTCTCCAGCAGCGGCATTTCGTGGGGGAGCTGGGTGAGATAGGTCATCAGGGACTGGGCCTTCTCCGGATTCTGGAATTCCGGATGGTGGAGCAGCCGGTTCTGGCCCACCACGAAGCCGTCGGGCTTTGCGGCCTGCTCCAGCGTCTCGATGGCGAAGGAAGCGGCCACTGCCGTCAGCCCCATGGTGTCGTCCAGGGCCCGCTCCGCGGCGGAAATCCGCAGGGGCGTGATCTCCGAGGCATCCACCCCGGTGAAGTTCGTGTTGGCCAGGGTGGCCAGTTTTTCAATCCTGGCCCGCTCCACGGACACCGGCAGATGCACCAGCTTGGTTTTCACCGTGTTGTCCGACAGAAGCAGCACCATGATGAAGGTGTTCACATCCACATAGATGAAGTCGAACCGGCTGATGGTCACCGCCGCCGGAACCGTGAACGCCACGGCGGGCAGGTCCATCTCCTGGGCGGCGAACTGGCCGATGTCGGCCATCATATCGTCCAGGGCGGTCAGCCGCTGACTCAGCTCCTCCTGGAGGCGGTCCGTCTCCTCGGCGCTCAGCCGCTGCTGTTCCATCAGTTCGTTCACATACAGCCGGTAGCCGTGGACCGTGGGGACCCGGCCGGCGCTGGTGTGGGGCTGTTCCAGATACCCCATGGCGGACAGTTCCGCCAGCTCGTTGCGGATGGTGGCGGAGGAGCAGCCCAGTCCGGCCTTGGCCGCCAGCACCTTGCTGCCCACGGGCTCCGCCGTCTCGATATACTCCTCGATCACAGCGGCCAGTATTTTCTTTTTTCGCTCGCTGATCTCCATTGTGATCCCTCAACTGTTCTCAGTATCTGCAGTTTCTTCCGGTTCATGCGGGGGCGTTTGGCACTCACCCGGTTGGTAGTGCTGGCACTCCCGATTTCCGAGTGCTAATATACCCCCTTTTGGGCTTTTTGTCAATAGAGATGTGCAACCGATTTGTAAAGAATTATTGAACGATCTGTGACGGCTGCGGGCCGTGGCTGAGAGGGCTGTCGGTTTACGGCCCGCTCCACCCCCGACGGTGAACCTACAAGCGGGCCGACACACAGGTCGGCCCCTGCCCGGTGAAATGGGTGCGGCGCAGTTCAGAATCTGTCATTGCGAGGAGCGAAGCGACGCGGCAATCCGCATCCCCTTGTGTGCGATGCGGAACGGAGAAAAGGGGAACGGATTCCCACGGCGGCCTATGGCCGCCTCAGAATGACAGGATCGGGGGAATGGCGTATTGTCCGACGCCCGGCGTGGGTTATATCACAGCACCCATCCACAGCGGTAGGGTCGGGGTTCCCCCGCCCGTGTGGGTTTTTCCTCCGGAACCGATTACCACAGGTAGGGGCGCACCTGTGTGTGCGCCCGGCGGCGGACCCACAGCGGGCCGACACGCAGGTCGGCCCCTGCCCGGTGAAACGGGTGCGGCGCAGTTCAGAATCTGTCATTGCGAGGAGCGAAGCGACGCGGCAATCCGCGTCCCCTTGTGTGCGATGCGGAACCGGGAAAGAGAGAACGGATTCCCACGGCGGCCTGCGGCCGCCTCGGAATGACAGAATCGGGGGAATGGCGCATTGTCCGTCCCCGGATAATTCCTCATTTCTAATTCCTGATTAACTGCCCTTCCCCGCAAAAAAGCATCCCGGGTCCGTTGGACCCGGGATGCGGCGGTTGTCTGGGATGGTTTATTCTTTTCCGGCCAGCTTGGCTTCTTTCTTCTTCTGCCAGTTGGAGACCACGATGGCGCAGGATGCGTCGCCCACGATGTTCAAAGTGGTACGGCCCATGTCGAACAGCTTGTCCACGCCGACGATCAGCGCGATGCCTTCCACGGGGATGCCCACGCTCTGGAGCACCATGGCCAGCATGATCATGCCCGCGCCGGAGACGCCGGCGGTGCCGATGGAGGCCAGGGTGGCGGTGATGACGATGGTGGCCATCTGGGCCAGGGTCAGGTCAATGCCGTAGCAGGTGGCGATGAACAGGGAGGTAACGCCCATGTAAATGGCGGTGCCGTCCATGTTGATGGTGGCGCCCAGGGGCAGGACGAAGGAGGACACATCCTTGTCAGCGCCCAGGTTCTCGGAGCACTCCTTGGTCAGGGGCAGGGTGGCCACGGAGGAGGTGGAGGTGAAGGCAAAGATC
>JALFTG010000047.1 GCA_022779345.1 Oscillospiraceae bacterium
CTGTTCGATTGTAGTCTAACACATCGTTATGCGTTTGTCAATAGGTTTTTGTGGTTATTTTATAAAAAGTTTTGCGTATTCCCGCCCGCTCTGCACGCATATCACAAACGCGTCCGCAGCACATGGACAGGCAGGTTCGTGTCGGGGATGGACGGAGAGGTCTGGAACCTGCCCCCGGTCCTGTCATTGCGAGGAGCGAAGCGACGCGGCAATCCGCATCTCCTTCCGGTGCGTCATGCATCGCAGAGAAAGAGAACGGATTCCCACGTCGGGGCTGCGCCCCTCCTCGGAATGACAGAGAGGAACTATCAATTCCTGATTGAAGTTTCATTTCCCGTCGAATTTGCTGCTCCAGGAGCGGCTGAACACATCCGGGTCGCCGTCCATGCCGATGACCTTTTTCGCCTTCAGGGTGGCGATCTCTTCGGGGGTATAGCCGTACTCCGCCAGCACCGCTTCCGTGTCGGCGCCCACGCCCCGGGCCGGTTCCGTGTCCGGCGCGCCGGACCCAAACTGCACCGGGCTGCGCACCAGGCGCACATCCGTGCCGCTGTAATCATAGTGGACGCTCTGGAGCAGATCCGCCTCCACCGCCGCCGGGTCGTTCACCACTTCCCGGAAGGTCTGGCACAGATCGTGGGCCAGGTCCAGTTCCGTGAGCAGGGCATCCCACTGTTCATAGGGTCCCGCGGCAAAGGCGTCCGCCACCAGGGCGTACAGCTGCCGGTGGACAGGCATGGCGTCATTCAGCCGGGCGGTGCGGGCGATCAGGTCCTCATCGATGCCCAGACCCCGGGCCAGCCGGGGCCAGTCCTTTTCCCAGTTGCCGGTATTCAGGGTGAACCACCGGCCGTCGGCGGTGCGGTAATTCTGGGTCAGCAGGAGGCGGTCCCGCCGGTCCTTGGGATACACATCGTTGTACGGTTCCTGGGCGAACACCACCGGGTACACCTCCGCCCACAGCCCCGCGCCGTACAGGCTGGCGGTGACGAACTCGCCCACGCCGGTGCGCTGGGCCTTCACATAGGCCGTGACCACGCCCATGGCCAGATAGGTGCCCGTGGGGATGTCGCCGATGCCGGTGTAGGCCGGGGTGGGGGTGTCCTCCGGGGCGAGGGTGGCGCTGTTCAGGCCCGTGCGGGAGTGATAGGCGGTGTTGTCAAAGCCCGCCCGGCCCGCCAGGGGGCCTTTGTCCCCGTATCCGGTCACATTGGCGTAGATGAGCTTCGGATATCTGGCGTGGAGGGTCTCCCAGTCCAGCCCGGACTTTTTCGCCTGATGCGCCCGCATATTGCACACGAACACATCCGCCTGCTCCAGCAGCCGGTGGAGCACCGCCAGTCCCTCCGGGGACCGGGTCTCCAGACAGATCTGCCGCTTGTTGCCGTTGATATTGTCATAAAACGGGTTGTCCCCGTTGCGTACGCCCTGAAGCTGGCTGGCCACATACCGCACATTGTCCCCGATGTGGGGCTCAATGCGGATGACGGACGCGCCGTACTCCCCCAGAATTTTGGCACAGGTGGGGCCTGCCACGAAGGTGGACAGGTCCACCACCTTCATACCCTCCAGAAAATCCAGTTTTGCCATGATGGTTCCCTCACTTTGTCCCTCCCGCACGGGAGGCAATTATTTTATATTGTATCACACCCCGCCGGACTTGGAAAGCAAAGACTTTTTTGTGTTCGACCTTGCTAATTCAGGAAAATCGTGCTATATTTCCATGGAAATACGAAAGAAAAGGAAGGGTTTTCCATGACCGGATTACTGCTCCGCAAATTTGTCAGAAACTATGAAAATACCGGCGATCCCGCCGTCCGGGACGCGGTGGGCCGCCTCAGCGGCATCGTGGGCATCCTGTGCAATGTGCTGCTGTTTGCCGCCAAGTTCCTGGCCGGCACCCTCACCGGCAGCGTGGCCATCACCGCCGACGCCATCAACAACCTGTCCGACGCGTCCTCCTCCGTGGTGACGCTGCTGGGCTTCAAGCTGGCCTCCAAGCCCGCGGATGAGAAGCACCCCTACGGCTACGCCCGCATCGAGTACATGGCGGGCCTGATCGTGGCGGGTATCATCCTCATCATCGGCTACTCCCTGGCCCAGACCTCCATTGAGAAGATCCGCCACCCGGAGACCATTGAGTTCTCCGCACTGTCCATCGCCATTCTGGTGGGGTCCATCCTGATGAAGCTGTGGATGAGCCGGTTCAACACCATTCTGGGCAACCACATCCACTCCACCACTCTGCTGGCCACCGCCGCCGACAGCCGGAACGATGTGATTTCCACCGGCACCGTGCTGTGCGCCTGCATCCTTGCAAAGAGCACCGGCATCATCGCGGACGGTTGGATGGGTCTGGCCGTGGCGGTGTTCATCCTCTGCAGCGGCATCGGCATCGCCCGGGACACCATCTCCCCCCTGCTGGGCGAGGTGCCGGACCCGGAGCTGATCCACCATATCCATGACACCATGATGGCCCGGCCGGAGGTGCTGGGCGTCCACGATCTGGTGGTCCACGACTACGGCCCCGGCCGGATCTTTGCCACCGCCCACGCGGAAATGGACAGCCGGGCGGATGTGATGGAGAGCCACGAGGTCATCGACGAGCTGGAGGCCCAGTTCCGCCGGGAGGACCATCTGGAGGTCACCATCCACTATGACCCCATCGTCACCGACGACCCGGAGATGAACGGACTGCGCAGCAAGGTCCATGACGCCCTGAAAGCCATCGATCCCCGGCTGGAGATGCACGATGTGCGCATGGTGAAGGGGGAGCGGCACACGAACCTGATCTTTGATGTGCTTCTGCCCTTCGACATGGTGGGCCGTCAGGCGGAGATCAAACAGGCCTCCCAGGACGCCATCCACTCCGACACCCACCAGTATTTCACCGTCATCAACTTCGACCTGGACCTGGCCGGGAAAAACCGGAAGGACTTCTGAACAGAGCTCACTGCAAAAGCCGCCGCATGGAGATCCATGCGGCGGCTTTTTTCGTCCGAATATCTTTTACTTCACGGGCACGGGGTCGGTTTCCGCGGCTTTCCGTTCGGCTTCCCGCTCGGCGGCCAGGTTGGCCCGGGCGTTGGAGAGCATCAGCTTCAGGCGGTTCTCCTGGTTCACCCTGGGGCTGCTGGCGTCGTAGTCGATGGCCACGATGTTCACATCCGGGTGGCGCTCCTTGATGGGCTTCATCATGCCCTTGCCGCAGATGTGGTTGGGCAGGCAGCCGAAGGGCTGGGTGCACACGATGTTCTTGCACCCGGACTCGATCAGCTCCAGCATCTCGCTGGTGAGCAGCCAGCCCTCGCCCATTTTCGCCCCGATGCCCAGGATACCCTTGGCCAGGGTGGTGGTATGCTCAAAGGGCGTGGGTGCCTGGAAGCGGCCGTCCTCCTGCAGGATTTCGATCATGTCGTTCTTCTTGCGGCACAGGAATTTGAAGGCGATCTTCGCCCCCACATGCGTCCAGTAATTCCGGCCGTACAGCTCATAGTCCAGCACGGAGTTATACACGCAGTACAGCAGAAAGTCCAGCAGGCCGGGAACCACCACTTCCGCGCCCTCGTCCACCAGGAACTGCTCCAGATTGTTGTTGCCCAGGGGGGAGTATTTTACGAAGATCTCGCCCACGACGCCCACTTTCACCGCATCCCGCTTTTCCACGGGAATTCCGGCAAAGCCGTCGATGATCCGGCGGTAGTTTTCCTTCACCTTTTGATAGCGGATATGGCCCTGCCCCAGTTCCCTGCCCAGCCGGGTGGTCCATTCGTCCGCCAGACGCTGGGCGGCACCCTTCTCCACCTCATAGGGCCGGACCTGGTTCACCAGCGTCATGAGCAGATCGCCGTAGAGCACGCCGTAGAGCATCCCGTACAGCATGGCAGGCGTGACCTTGAAGCCCGGATGTTTCTCGATCCCCGCGAAGGAGAAGGAGATCACCGGGATGTTCTCGCATCCCGCCCGCTTCAGAGCCTTGCGGATCAGGGACATATAGTTGGAGGCCCGGCAGCCGCCGCCGGTCTGGAAATAGATCAGAGCGATCTTGTCCTTGTCATACTTGCCGGAATTCACCGCATCCATCAGCTGGCCGATAACCAGAATGGCAGGATAGCAGGCATCATTGTGGACATATTTCAGGCCCGTCTCCGGAATCTGAGGCCCATTGGTCTCCAGCAGCTCCAGATGATAGCCGAAGGTCTCCATATAGGAGATGATCATCTTGAAGTGCATGGGCAGCATGGTGGGCACCAGAATGGTGTGGGTGGCGATCATGTCTTTTGTAAAGGGGACATAGTCCTTATTTGCCTGCGCGCTCATTTCCGTGCCTCCTTTTCCTCCAGCGCACCCAGCAGGCTGCGCAGCCGGATTTTCACCGCGCCCAGATTGGTGATCTCGTCGATCTTGATCTGGGTGTAGAACTTTCCATGTTCCTCCAGAATGGAGCGCACCTCGTCGGTGGTGATGGCGTCCACGCCGCAGCCGAAGCTCACCAGCTGCACCAGCTCCGTGTCGTCATGCTCCGCCGCGTACCGGGCGGCCCGGTACAACCGGGCGTGGTAGGTCCACTGGTTCAGCACATGGACCTTCTGGGGCTGGACCAGATGGCAGACGCTGTCCTCGCTGACCACCACGAAGCCCAGCTGGTTGGCCAGCTTGTCGATGCCGTGGCCGATCTCCGGGTCGATGTGGTAGGGCCGGCCGGCAAGAATCATGATCCGCTTGCCGTTGGCCCGGGCATAGGCCAGGGCGTCCTCCCCCGCCCGGCGGACGGAGGCCATGTGGGTCTCATAGGCGGCCCAGCCCTTGTCCACGGCCCGCTTCACTTCCCGCTTCGTGATGGTCCGGTCCACCTGGGACAGGGCGCGGTACAGGGTATGGGTCAGCTCTTTCGTGTTGTTCACGCTGAGATAGGGGTACAGAAACTGCACCTGGCTCAGCTCGTCCATGTTCCCGGCCAGCAGCTCCGCATAATAGGCCACCACCGGGCAGTTATAGTGGTTGTCCCCCGCGTGCTCATCCACATTGTAGCTCAGGCAGGGGTAGAAAATCGTGTCGCAGCCCATCTCGATCAGCTGGTCGATGTGGCCGTGCATGATCTTGGCGGGATAGCAGGCGGTGTCGGAGGGGATGGAGAACTGGCCCTTCTCATAGGTCTGCCGGGTGGACAGGCCGGAGGTGACCACCTCATAGCCCAGCTCCGTGAAGATGGCATGCCACAGCGGGGCCAGCTCATACATCCCCAGGGCCATGGGCAGGCCCAGTCTGCCCCGCTCCCCTTGGACGGGCTTCAGGCTCATGAGGGCGTCCCGCTTGAACTGGTGGAGGTTCGGCAGATCCTCGCTCTTGCCGCCCACCATTTTCTGGCACTGGTTGCCGGAGATGAACTTCCGGCCGTCGGCAAAGGCATTGATGGTCAGGTGGCAGTGGTTGCCGCAGCCCTGGCACACGCTCTGGGTGGATTTATGGGTAAAATTGCGCAGCTCGTCCAGGGAGATGATGCTGCTCTCATGAAACCGCATGGCGTGCAGGGCCGCGCCGTAGGCCCCCATCAGTCCCGCAATGGCGGGGCGGATGACCGGGGCGCCCAGCTCCAGCTCAAAGGCCCGGAGCACCGCGTCGTTCAGGAAAGTGCCGCCCTGGACCACGATGTTTTTGCCCAGCTCCTGGGCGGAGTTGGCCCGGATGACCTTATACAGGGCGTTTTTCACCACGGATACGCTCAGGCCCGCGGAGATGTCCTCCACCGTGGCGCCGTCCTTCTGGCTCTGCTTCACGGAGGAGTTCATGAACACCGTGCACCGGCTGCCCAGATTCACGGGGGCTTTCGCGTGCAGGCCCTTTTCCGCAAAGGTCTGGACATCGTAGCCCATGCTCTTGGCGAAGGTCTCGATGAAAGACCCGCAGCCGGAGGAGCAGGCCTCGTTGAGCATAATGGAGTCGATGGCGCCGTTGCGGATTTTGAAGCACTTGATGTCCTGGCCGCCGATGTCCAGAATGAAGTCCACATCCGGCTGGAAATACCTGGCGGCGGTGTAGTGGGCGATGGTCTCCACCACGCCCTCGTCGATCTTGAAGGCATGGCAGATCAGCTCCTCGCCGTAGCCCGTGGCGGCGCTGCCCCGGATGTGGATGCGGTCGCCGCAGCGTGTCAGGATTTCTTCCAGCTGGGCGCGGACGATCTCCACCGGGTTGCCCTGGTTGGAGCTGTAATAGGTGTACAGCAGCTTCCTGTCCTCGGAGATGAGGGCCAGCTTCGTGGTGGTGGACCCGCAGTCGATGCCCAGCCAGGCGTCGCCTTCGTAGCTGTCCATATCCCGGCTCTCCACCACGGCTCTGGCGTGGCGGGCGCGGAAGGCTTCATATTCCGCCTCGTCGGCAAACAGGGGCGGCATCCGCACGCTGGTCTGCCCCGCGTTGGCGGCGGAGTCGATCAGGCAGTTGATCAGTTTGTCATATGTAAAGGTCTCCGTGTCCCCGGCGCAGAACAGGGCGGCGCCCATGGCCACGGCAAAGCGGCCGTATTCCGGGAACACGGCGGTCTCGTCCGTGAGATGCAATGTCTCCCGGAACCGCTCCCGCAGGCCCTGGCAGTAATACAGGGGGCCGCCCAGGAACATGACCTTGCCCTCGATCTTCCGGCCCTGGGCCAGACCGGCGATGGTCTGGTTCACCACGGCCTGATAGATGCTGGCGGCCACATCCGCCTTGCTGGCGCCCTGGTTCAGCAGGGGCTGGATATCCGTCTTGGCGAACACGCCGCACCGGGAAGCGATGGGGTACAGCCGGGTGTGCTCCAGGCTGGCCGCGTCCATTTCCTCCACGCTCATATTCAGAAGCACGGCCATCTGGTCGATGAAGGCGCCGGTGCCGCCGGCGCAGGTGCCGTTCATGCGCTCATCCGTGCCGCCCTTGAAGAAGATGACCTTGGCGTCCTCGCCGCCCAGCTCGATGACCACGCTGGTGTCCGGCTCCAGGACCCGCACCACCTCGCCGGTGGCGTACACCTCCTGCACGAAGGGCAGGTGGGCCGCTTCCGCCAGACCCAGACCCGCAGAGCCGGAGATGGCGGCATAAAAATTCCGGCCTTCCAACATGGGCCGGATGGCCTGGATCATCTCGATGGTTTTCTGCCGGACCTGTGAGAAATGGCGCTCATATTTTTCATAGACCACTTCCCCGTCATCGATCAGCACCAGTTTGGCCGTGGTGGAGCCGATATCGATGCCCAGGGTCAGCGTATGATCCAGTTTCGGTGCATTGAGAATCTTCATATCCTGTTATCTCTTGGCTTCCCTTCCGTCGGCAGGTGTCAGATCCTGCCGCATCAGTTAACATTACACAACATTATAGTCCGCCGCCTGTCAGAATGCAATGGAAAAACTATGAACAAATCCACACTTTACCAGTCCTTTGCCAATACGCAGTCTATGCCCGGCGGGAGAAATTTAGGAATTGGAAATGAGGAATGAGGCATTTTCCGGTGACGGACAATCCCGTTCCACCGGGCAGGGGCCGCGTTCCCCGGCCCTTGCCGGACGACCGCCGCGCCAATACGGACCTCGTAGGGGCGGGTTCCAAACCCGCCCGGTGCGCCGCACCATTCCACCGGACAGGTGGTTCTGCACCGAAGCAAAGCCTCCCCCTTTGGGGGAGGTGCCGAGCACAGCGAGGCGGAGAGGGCCCTCTCAGTCACGGCCTGCGGCCGTGCCAGCTCCCCCAGAGGGGGAGCCATGGCGCACCGCCCCCCAAACAAAAACCGGGGCCGGCTGGGCCGGTCCCGGTTCGCGTCCTATTTTCCGCAGCCGTCGCGGCCGCAGCTGCTGCCGCAGTGGGCGCAGTCGCCGGAGCAGCCGCCGGTTTTGCCCTTCCGGATCGCCCGGAGGGCCAGGACCAGCCACACCGCCAGTCCGATGAGAATCAGCGCCGTCACCATATCATCACCTCAGAAGATGGCCGCACAGGCCAGATGGACCACAAAGGCCACGATCCAGGCCACCACACACTGCATCACGCAGACGCCCGCCGCCCATCTGCCGCCCAGCTCCCGCTTCACGGAGGCGATGGCCGCCACGCAGGGGGTGTACAGCAGGCAGAACACCAGGAAGGACACGGCGGTGACCGGGGTGAGCAGGGTACCCAGGGCGGCGGTGGTGCCGCCCAGCAGGACGGTCAGGGTGCTGATGACGCTCTCCTTGGCCATGAAGCCGGTGATCAGCGCCGTGGACAGCCGCCAGTCCCCGAAGCCCAGGGGCCGGAACAGGGGGGCGATGACGCCGCCCAGCAGGGCCAGCAGACTCCGGGAGGAGTCCGTCACCACATTCAGCCGGGTGTCGAAGGTCTGGAGGAACCAGATCACGATGGATGCCACGAAGATCACCGTAAACGCCCGGGTGACGAAGTCTTTGGCCTTGTCGTACATGAGCTTGCCCACATTCTTCCAGCCGGGCAGGCGGTAGTTGGGCAGCTCCATCACAAAGGGCACCGGCTCGCCCTTGAATGCCACCGTTTTCAGCAGCAGGGCAAATAGAATCCCCACGATGATGCCGGTGAAGTACAGGGCAATCATGCACAGCGCCGCGTGGTCCGGGAAGAAAAAGGCGGAAAAGGTGGCGTAAATGGGCAGCTTCGCCGAGCAGGACATGAAGGGCGTGAGCAGGATGGTCATTTTCCGGTCCCGGTCCGAGGGCAGGGTCCGGGTGGCCATGATGGCGGGCACGGAGCAGCCGAAGCCGATGAGCATGGGCACGAAGCTCCGGCCGGACAGGCCGATCTTCCGCAGCAGCTTATCCATGACGAAGGCCACCCGGGCCATATAGCCGCTGTCCTCCAGAATGGACAGGAAGAAGAACAGCACCACGATGATGGGCATGAAACTCAAAACGCTGCCCACACCGGCAAACACGCCGTCAATGATCAGGGACCGGACCACCGGGTTCAGTCCGTAGGCGATGAGAGCGGCGTCGCACCGGACAGTGAACCAGTCGATGCCCAGGGCCAGCGCGTCCGACAGCGCCGCACCGATGACGCCGAAGGTGAGCCAGAACACCAGAGCCATAATGCCCACAAAGGCGGGGATGGCGGTGAACCGGCCGGTGAGGATCTCGTCAATCTTTGCGCTGCGGGCGTGCTCCCTGCTCTCGTGGGGCTTCACCACCGTCAGAGAGCAGACCTTTTCGATGAAGGTGAAGCGCATATCCGCCAGGGCGGCGTTGCGCTCCTTGCCGCACTCCTGCTCCATCTGGCTGACGATGTGCTCGATGGCGTCCAGCTCATTCTGGTCCAGATGCAGCGCCTTGCGCACCAGCGGGTCGCCCTCCACCAGTTTGGTGGCGGCAAAGCGCAGGGGGATGTCCGCCGCGGCGGCGTGGTCGGCAATCAGGTGCTCGATGCCGTGGATGCACCGGTGGACGGCGCCGTTGTCCGGCCCGTAAGGCTCGCAGAAGTCCCGGCGGCCGGGGCGCTCCCGGTATTTCGCCACATGGACCGCGTGGCGCACCAGCTCCTCGATGCCCTCGTTCTTCGCCGCGGAGATGGGCACCACCGGGATGCCCAGCATATCCTCCAGCCGGTTCACCTGAATGGTGCCGCCGTTGTTCATGACCTCGTCCATCATGTTCAGGGCCAGCACCATGGGGATGTCCAGCTCCATGAGCTGCATGGTCAGATACAGGTTCCGCTCGATGTTCGTGGCGTCCACGATATTGATGATCCCGGCGGGCTTGTCATCCAGCAGGAACTGGCGGGTGACCACCTCCTCGCTGGTGTAGGGGGACAGGGAATAGATGCCCGGCAGGTCGGTGATCACCGTTTCCGGGTAGCCCCGGATGACGCCGTCCTTCCGGTCCACGGTGACGCCGGGGAAGTTGCCCACATGCTGGTTGGAGCCGGTGAGCTGGTTGAACAATGTGGTCTTGCCGCAGTTCTGGTTCCCCGCCAGGGCGAAGGTGATGGGCTTGCCGTCGGGGATGGGGGTCTCGCCGGTGCGCACATGGAACACGCCCATCTCGCCGGTGTGGGGATGGGGGATATCCGGGGTCACCTGCCCGGCCCTGGGGGCGTGGGCGTCGTGGACCTGATGAATGATGATCTGGGCCGCGTCCGCCTTCCGCAATGTCAGCTCATAGCCGCGGACGGTCAGCTGCAGGGGGTCGCCCATGGGGGCGGTCTTGACCAGGGTCACCTCCGTGCCCGGGGTCAGGCCCATGTCCAGGATGTGTTTTTTCAGCGAGATGTCGCTGGCGCCCACGGACTCGATGTACGCGTCCTGTCCGGGCTTCAGTTCATCCAATGTCATATCTGTTCACTCCGATTTCAGGCGTTAGGGTTCACTAATTAGATTCTGCTAACATTATACATCATCCTGGTCCGTTGTCAATACGCCCCGGCGGCCGGGGACATAGAAATCCCCGCTCGGCCGAGCGGGGATTTTGTGCGGTTTTTTATTTCACGGAGGGGGACAGGTCGGTTTGCTCCTCCATCTCTGCCAGCTGGAGCATGACCATGGCCTGGGGGGCGCCCCGGTGGCCCTTCCGGGCGGCTTCGTTATACCACTTCTTCGCCTCGGTCAGATCCTTTTTCGTGCCCTCGCCCTTCTCGTAGCACTGAGCCAGCCGGAACATGGACTCCACATGGCCCTGCTCCGCCGCGGCGGAGAACCACTTGAACGCCTTTTCCAGGTCCTGGGGCACGCCGTTGCCCTGGCTGCAGCAGTCGGCATAGGCAAACCGGGCCTCGGCATGATGCCGCCGGGCGGCGCGGTAGAACAGGTCCGCCGCCTTTTCCAGATCCTGGTCCACGCCCATTCCCTCGGTGTAGAACACACCCAGCTGGAACATGGCCTCGGCATTGCCCAGCGCCACGGCCATCTCCAGCCATTTTGCCGCCTCGGCGCAGTCATTTTTGGAGTAGTAGTACCCGGCCACCACCAGCTGGGCATGGACATGGCCCAGTTCCGCAGCGATCTTGAACTGCTCCAGGGCTTTCTCATTGCTCTGCTCCACGCCGTCGCCCTGCTTGTAGCGCATACCCAGTTCAAAGGCCGCGTCTGCTTTCCGCTCATCATCACTCCGGTCATCGTCCGGGTCGGACTCTGCAGGCATTTCCGGTTCCGCAGGGACCGGGGCCGGGGCAGGCACAGGAGCGGGGGCCGCTTTCGGTGCAGGGGCAGGAGCCGGGGCAGGTGCGGTGGCGGGAGCCGCCGTGCCGGTGGAGCCGAAGCCGCCGGCGCCCCGCAGGGTGTCGGACAGATTCTCCGCCTCAGTGAACGCCGGGGCAAAATAGGGGGTGAACACCATCTGGGCGATCCGGTCGCCGGGCTGGATGGTCTGCTGGACCTTACCGTGGTTCAGCAGGGAGACGAAAATCTCCCCCCGGTAATCCGGGTCGATCACCGCCACCTTGTTGGCGGGGGCCAGACCCCGCTGGGTAGCCAGTCCGGACCGGGCAAAAATCAGGCCCGCGATGCCCAGGGGAATCTCCATGGCCAGGCCCGTGGGGATCATCACGGTCTCCCCGGGATAGATGGTCACCGGCGCTTCCACGCAGGCGCACAGGTCATAGCCCGCGGCGCCCTGGGTGCCCTGGGCAGGGATGACGGCGCGGGGGTTCATTTTTTTGATGTTGATATTGAAATCCGGCATGGGGATTCCTCCTTATTTCCGGCCGGGCACCGCTGGTCCCGGCAATAATTTACTCAATAGAACAATAGGGGCTGTAATATTCCTCCATCAGCTGTGCCACGGCGTAGGCGTCCGGCACAAAATAGGAGCCGCCGTTGATATACTGGGGCGTGCCCGGCAGGGTCTGGGTGACGATGCTGTCCGTGTCGCACAGGAGCAGGGCCTTCAGCAGCCAGATGCAGTTGCCGGGGCTGAGGTCCGTGGTGACTTCCCTCAGCACCGCCGCTCCGGCGATGGGGGCGCGGAAGATGACCGTCCAGTTCAGCCACTGGTCCATGGCCGCCTGGACAAAATTCCGCTGGACATTCACCCGCTCCAGGTCCGCCATGGCGTACCCCGACCGGAAGCGCATGACCTGCAGGGCCTCTTCCCCGTTCAGGTGCTGTTCCCCGGCCTTCAGGTGGATATACAGATCCTGATACGGGTCCTCATAGTCCATGTCCACGGGCACATCGAAGTCCACGCCCCCGAACAGGTCCACCACCCTGGCGAACACATCGAAGTTCACCATGGCGTAGCCATCGGGCCGGAAGCCCAGCAGATTCTCCACCGCGTCCATCAGCTCCTCCATGCCCCCGGCACCGCCCCCGGCGGCCCCGCAGGCGGAGTTGATTTTGGGCACGGAATAGCCGGAAGTGTAGGTGTCCCTCGGGATGCTCAGCAGGCTCACCGTGTGTTCGCTGTCGTCGATGGTCACAAGGATGATGGTGTCCGTCCGGTAACCCTCCTCGTCCGTGCCCGCCAGGAGGATGGCGCATTTGCCCTCCTGCCGCAGCAGGGCGGTATCCGGCGCATCCGCCTTCGGCTGGCCGATGACGCAGCACACCGCCGTGAACAGCACCAGCACCACCAGCGCACTCACCAGCAGCTTCCGGAAAAAATGATGTTTTTTTCTCTGTCGTTCCGTTCTTGCCATGATCGTTGTCTCCATAAAAAAGTACAATATCGTGTCCGGTCAGAGCCGGTACGCAAGATTGGACTCATTGTAACACATTTTGTTCCCCGCCGCAACGGAAAGCGGTTTCTGCCCCTTTCCGTTCAGTTCTCCCCATGATAACAGGTCGCCGGACAGTTTTCAATTCTTTCCCTGAAAACATTCGGGGAAATTTTTCCCGTCCCCGGGGTTCCCCGGCCCGTCCCATTGACGGCAGGGCGGAAGAATGGTACAATCCTGTCAACAGAATCCAGGAAAACGGAGCGATCTATGGAACAGAAAACGATTCTCATCGCCGATGACAATGCCCTGAGCCGGAGCATTCTCAAGCGGCTGTTTGAAAAAGAATACACCGTCCTCCAGGCCGCCGACGGGAAAGAGGCCTTCGACCTGTTCCGGGAACAGGCCGGCGCCGTGGCGGCAGTCCTGCTGGACCTGCTCATGCCGGAATACGACGGGATGTACTTTCTGGAGCAGATGCGGCAGCTGGACCCGGCGTGCACCGTGCCCGTCATCTGCATCTCCGGGGACGAGCGGGAGAGCAGCGTCATCCGGTCCTATCATCTGGGGGCGGAGAACTATATCACCAAACCCTTCAACACCGACCATGTGCGCCGGGTGGTGCACAGCGCCGTGGAGCAGGCCCGCAGCCGGGAACCGGCCCATTCGGAATATGACAATATGGCCATGCTGGGACGGCTGATGGCCGTGCTGAACCGGTGCTATGCGGACAAGGACGCCTTCCACACCGCGCTGGAAATCGTGGGCGCCTATCTGGGGGCCGACCGGGTGAGCCTGTATATCAAGCCCTTCCAGTCCCCGGCCTTCCAGTGGCGGCGGGAGGGCGCGGCCGACTCCTATCTGCCCACCTACCGGTGGATGCTGGACAACGACTGGTGCGCCGGGATGTCCGACCCCGAGGAATGGCTGCTGTATGTGGGCCCGGAGTACGGCAATCAGAAGCAGTTCAGCGCCTATTACCGGGAATACGGCGTGCGCACCATGCAGTGGGTGAAGCTGGACGGGGTCCGGGAGGAACGGGCCTATCTGTCCATCGAAAACGCCGCCCTGTCCAATCAGGACATCGTGCTCTATGCCGCCCTGCAAAGCTGCTTCTCCCTGGCGGTGAAGGCGGTGGAGCTGGGGATCGTGGACCAGCAGACGGGAATGTACAACCGGCGGCTGTACACGGAATATATGCGGGAGCTGTCCCACTCCCGGCTGACCGGGCTGGGCGTGATCGTCATGAATGTGAACAGTATGCACCAGTACATCAGCATCTACGGCCAGGACGCCGGGGATGAACTGCTGGAGCGCACGGCGGAGGTGATCCGCCGTTTCGCCGGGGACACCTGCTTCCGCACAGGCGGGGATGAGTTCACCGTCGTGCTCCGGAACAGGACCCGGGAGGCCACGGAAACCCTCATGGCCCGGATCTCCGCCGCCTGCCGGGAGCAGAACATCGGGCTGAGCCTGGGCTGCGAATGGCGGGACACGGGCATCAATCCCGAAGAGCAGTTCAAGGCCGCCGACCGGAATATGCGGCAGGCCAAGCAGAAGCATTACGACTCGCTGAATGTGACGAACAGAACATCCTGAAACAGGGGGGAACGCTTCCGGCGTTCCCCTTTGCTTCGCACTGGAATTTATCGTTTTTCGATAAATTTTTCTTGCAATTCAGAAAACTCTGTGCTATCCTGTGGGCGAAAGGAGCGATTGCTCATGAAACAGAAAGAACTATCCCTGTGGCTGCGGGCCATTGTGATTCTGGGGGCGGTGTGCGTGCTGGCCCTGGGCGCGGGCATCACGGCCCATCTGTGGCTGGACGCCGGGGCCTGGGCCGGGGAGGTGCAGCCCGCCCGGTGGGTGGCAATTCCCCTGTGGATTTCGGCGATCCCGGTGGCGTGGTTTCTGGCGCTGGTGTGGCAGATGGCCGGGGAGATCGGCCGGGACAACAGCTTCTGCATGGAAAACGCCCGGCGGCTGAAAACCTGCGCCGCCCTGGCCCTGACGGACACGGTGCTGTACGCCGTGGCGGGCCCGGTGCTGACCCTCACGGGGCAGCTCCCCGGCCGGACGCTGGCGGCGGTGGTGCTGATCGTGGCGGTGGGGCTGGCCATGGCGGTGTGCTGTGCGGCGCTGTCCCACCTGACCCGGAAGGCCGCGGAGCTGAAGCAGGAAAACGACCTGACGATCTGAGGTGGCGGCATGATCATTGTGAATCTGGATGTGATGCTGGCGAAGCGGAAGATGAGCCTGACGGAGCTGAGCGAGGCGGTGGGCCTGACGCTGGCGAACCTGTCGGTGCTGAAAACCGGGAAGGCCAGGGCGATCCGTTTTTCCACCCTGGACGCCATCTGCAAAGCCCTGGACTGCCAGCCCGGGGACATTCTGGAATACCGGGAGGGGGAGAGCAATGGATGAGCGCAAAGTGACCCCGCACGCCCCCGAACAAAAGCCGCCTGTCCTCTGGACACGCCGGGAAACGCTGGCGCTGGTGTGGGCGCTGGGGCTGTCGTGGGTGTGGTTTCAGGTCTATTGGGAAGGGCTGAATGCCGGGATGCCCGCCCTGGGCGTGACGGTGTTTGAATGGCTGTTTCTTCTGGGCGGGGCGCTGTGTCTGCGGGCGCACCGGCCCGTTCCGCCGGGGGTAAAGCTCCTGCTGACAGCGGCGGCGCTGACGGCCCTGACCTGCGCACTTCACAGCGTGTGGTGGCTGAATCTGCTGAACGCGGTGATCTCCATGGTCCTGGGGCTGATGGGTCTGTTTGCCCTGACGGGGCGGACGGCCCCCTGGGACACCATTTCCGCCGTGGGGGAGAGCTTCCGGCTCACCATGCGGGGACTGTTCCGGTACTTCACCCTGCCCTTCCGGTCCATCCCCCGGCGGAAACACCGGGAGACGCCCCGGTCCCGGCGGGCGCAGGGGATTGTGCTGGGCGTTCTGGCGGCGGTGGTGCTGCTGGTGATCGTGGTGCCCCTGCTGGCGTCGGCGGACGCCATTTTCAATCAGCTGACGGAGCATGCCATCAACGGCCTGGCGGGCTGGCTGCGGGAGACCTTCCGGTTCTCCACCCTGCCCGGCGCCCTCTGGCGGGTGCTCCGGTGGGCGGTGCTGGGGCTGGTGCTGTTCTCCCTGCTGCGAAGCCTGCGGGACGCCGACCGGGCGGAGAGCAAATTCCGCTTCCCGGAGGCGGTGCCCGGGGCGGCAGTGCCCGTCACCATGGTGCTCGCGGCGCTGAACGCCGTCTACGCCGTGTTCGTGTTCATCCAGTTCGCCTATCTGTTCGGCGGAGTGGAGACGGCGGCCATGGCCGGGGGCTTCGCGGAATATGCCCGGTCCGGGTTTTTCCAGCTGGTGAAGGTCAGCGCCGTGAATCTCATCACCCTCCTGCTGGCGGTGCGGCTGCTGCCGGAGAAAGGCGGCGCCGTGGCCCGGGGGCTGGGGATCGTGCTGGTGGTGTTCACCGGGGTGCTGCTGGTGTCGGCGGCTTACCGGATGGGGCTGTATATCTCCGTGTACGGATTGTCTGTCAAGCGGCTTCTGACCCTGTGGGCCATGGCGGTGATCGCCGTGAGCATGGTGCTGGCGGCGGTGAAGCTGGTGGTCCGGCCCTTCCGGCTGTACCGGTGGCTGTTTCTGGCGGGACTGATCCTGTGGCTGGCCCTCAGCGCCATGAACATCCACGCGGTGGTGGCGGACTACAATGTGGACGCCTATCTGGACGGCCGGATGGCAGAGCTGGACGCCGGCTATCTGGGCAGTCTGGGATACGGCGCCGCCCCGGCACTGAACCGACTGGCCGCCGCCTACGGGGAACCGGGCGTGGACTGGCAGACCTACGACTACTACATGACCCAGCCGCTGGGTCAATATACCGTCAGCTGGCAGGCCTGGGACCTGCAAAGCGCCCGCTATTACCTCCATTGACGGAACAGCCTCCTTTTGTTTCGCATACCATGGGAAACAGAAGGAGGTCTTTGCTTGAAACTGTATATTGTACGGCCGGGGGACAGTTTATATGCCATTGCCCATCGCTTCGGCGTGGGTGTGGACGGGATCGTCTATGACAACCAGATCGAGGACCCCAACCGCATCGCCGTGGGACGGGCGCTGGTCATCCGGGATCGCGGTCCCAACGGGATCTGGGGCCAGACGGAGTCGGCAGGATATGCTTATCCCACCATCCGGGAAAGCGTGCTGAGAGAATCTCTGCCGGCGCTCACCTATTTACTG
>JALFTG010000048.1 GCA_022779345.1 Oscillospiraceae bacterium
GCGGGTTTATACTCCCGCACCGTCAGCCACAGCACCAGGGCCACGGCCGCCAGCAGAATGATCCCCAGCAGGATCAGTACCCATTTTCCAATTTTTCTCGCAATCATACCGTCACCTCAGTTTCTCGATCTCGCACACGGTGAGCACCCCGTCCCGAACCCGGAAACGCACATCCATGTCCAGATAGTTGAACCCGTACACCCGCTCCGGGTCGTCGATGTAGGACGGCCGGGGGTCCTGGGCAAGGATGCCGGACAGCGCCTCCCGTTTGTCCTCCGGGATCATGGCCAGCCACTCCTCCGGGAACACCACCTCCAGGGCGTAGTCCACGAACTGGTCGGCAAAGCCGCCCAGAGCGTCCGGGTGGCAGTCCGTGTGGGGGAGATAGGGCTTGATGTCATAGATGGGCGTGCCGTCCATGAGATCGGCGCCGGACACGGTGAGCACCGGTCCCAGCTTTTCGTCAAAGTCGATGGATTCCAGCTTCACGGAGGACAGGCCCAGGGCGTTGGGCCGGTAGGGGGAGCGGGTGGCGAACACGCCCATGCGCTTGTTGCCCCCCAGCCGGGGCGGCTTCACCGTGGCGGCCCAGGAGTCACGCTTGTTTTCGGAAAAGCCCCAGATCAGCCAAAGGTGGGAAAAGCCCTCGATGCCCCGGAAGGCCACCGGGTCCCGGTACAGCGGCTCCATGACGATGGTGGAGCGGAGCTGGGGCACCAGCCCGCTCTGCCGGGGCAGACCGAACTTGGTGGGCAGGTCCGTGTGGATATAAGCGATGGGACGGATGGAATATTCGTGTGAATGGTTCATGTCAGATCTTCCTGTATGTCATAGTTGTTTTATTGTACTCTGAAATCCCGGTTTCGGCAATGATCTTTATATGACCTTTATAAAAATTCACAAATTGTTTTCCCATATGGGGCAGAATATGTTATGATAGAACTATCTTACTGAATGATGAGGAGAATGGTATGAAACTGGAACGCAAGCCCGTCCGGGGCGCCGTCATCGCCACGGTGATCACCCTGCTGGGCGGATTTCTGCACTTCTATTTTGCCCTGCCGGCGCTGAACATCCACAATCTGGATGCCTATGTGTTCCTGGCGGTGCTGATCATTGCATGGTGCAGCCTGTATGCCATGTTCTCCCACTCCGTGACCCGGGGCGGGGATGATGACGGGGAAAAGATGCCCAAGGATTATCTGGATGTGGACGAAGACGGCAATGTGGTGCGCAAGCGCTATTCCCGGAGCGGGAAAAAGCTGGCCGTGTTCAGCATGAAGGTGCCCATGGCCATGTTGCTGATCCTGCTGGCAGTGGCCATCGTGGGCACGGTGATCGGCCTGCCCGTTTTCCGGGCAAAAGCGTACAGCGCGCTGCTGATCACGGAGACCAGCGACTTCACAGAGGATATTGCTGAGATTTCTTTCAATCAGATCCCCATGCTGGACAAGGACGCTGCCCAGGTGCTGGCGGACCGGAAGCTTGGCGAGCTGAGCGATCTGGTCAGCCAGTTCGAGGTGACCAGCGGCACTACCCAGATCAACTACCAGAACCGTCCGGTTCGGGTGACCTACCTGAACTATGGCGATGCATTCAAGTGGCTGAACAACTTCCGCAGCGGCATCCCGGCCTACATCGTCATCGATATGGTGACCCAGGAGGTCACGGTCCAGCGCCTGGACGAGGGCATCCGGTACTCCCCCTCGGAGTATTTCTTCCGGGACATCTCCCGGCACCTCCGGTTCCAGTACCCCACCAAGATGTTCTCGGATGTGAACTTCGAGATCGATGAGGAAGGGCATCCCTGGTGGGTGGCATCGGTGATCACCAAGACCATCGGCCTGTTCGGCGGCGAGGATGTGACCGGCGCCGTGCTGGTGGATGCCGTCACCGGTGAGAGCACCTATTACGATGTGGCGGATGTGCCCAGCTGGGTGGACCGGGTGTACACCGCCGATCTGCTGGTGCAGCAGTATGACTACTACGGCCACTACCACAATGGCTTCCTGAACTCCATCTTCGGCCAGCGGGAAGTGACCCAGACCACCCGGGGCTATAACTACATCGCCCTGAACGACGATGTCTGGATGTACACCGGCGTCACCTCCGTCACCGGGGATGAGTCCAATGTGGGCTTTTTGCTGGTGAACCAGCGGACCAAGGAAGCCAAATATTATCCCATCGCCGGTGCCGAGGAATACTCCGCCATGGCCTCCGCCCAGGGCGCCGTGCAGCAGTACAGCTATAAGGCCACCTTCCCCCTGCTGCTGAATGTGTCCGGCCAGCCCACCTACTTCATGGCCCTGAAGGACGCCTCCCAGCTGGTGAAGATGTACGCCATGGTGAATGTGCAGCAATACCAGATCGTGGCCACGGGCAGCACCCTGGCCCAGTGCGAGAAGAACTATATCGCACTGCTGGGCGGGAACAACATCCAGGTCAACTCCAGCGCCACCGATCAGGTCACCGGCGTGATTGCGGACATCCGCTCCGCCGTCATGGAGGGGAACACTCACTACTTCCTCCGTCTGGAAGGGGAGAACTGGTATTACACCGTGAATGTGTCTGACGCTCCCGTGTGCGCCATCCTGAATGTGGGCGACCGGGTCACCGTCACCGTCTATGAAGGCGAGGGCGAACTGCGAACCGCCACCGCCGTGGACCGGGCGTAACCGGTTATGTAAAAAGCCTGCCCATCGGGCAGGCTTTTTTCATGAAATAAATATTCAGGGAGGACCCCCGGCGAGGGTCCTCCCTCTTTTGCGCTTTCGCCAGAAGCCCTTGACCCCGGTCGCTTTTTTGTAAAAAGCGGCGCAAAAAACTTTTGGCTGACCGCGTTTTCCTTCAGATTCCCGCATCCAGGGCCATCTGGTAGAGCTCGTTTTTGGAAAAGCCGGTGTCGGCGGCGGCCAGTTTGCAGGATTCCTTCAGGGCCCGGCCTTCGGCGCGGTACCGGCGCACGGCGTCCAGAGCGGCGTCGGGGGTGACCTCCGGGGCGCTTTGCTCCGGGGCGCCGCCCACCACCAGCACAAACTCCCCCTTGGGGGGCGTCTCCCGGAAATGGGCCACGGCACCGGACAGGGTGGTGCGCAGGGTCTCCTCGTGGAGCTTCGTCAGTTCCCGGACCACGGCGATGGGCCGGTCTCCCAGCACGGCCAGCAGGTCCTCCAGCGTCCGCAGCAGCTTGTGGGGGGCTTCATAGAAGATCATGGTCCGCCGCTCCTCCCGCAGACTCTCCAGATGCTCCATCCGGGCCTTTTTCGTCACGGACAGGAATCCCTCAAAGGTGAACCGCCCGGTGGGCAGGCCGGACACCGCCAGGGCGGACACCACGGCGCTGGGGCCGGGGATGACGAACACATCCACCTGATGCTCCGCGCACATCCGCACGATGTCCTCGCCGGGGTCGGAGATGGCGGGCATGCCCGCGTCCGTGACCAGGGCGCAGGTCTCCCCGTCCAGAATCCGGGCGAGGATCTTGTCTCCGCTGGCGTATTTGTTGTGCTCATAGTAGCTGACCAGGGGCTTGTGGATGTCAAAATGGTTCAGCAGCTTCAGCGTCACCCGGGTGTCCTCGGCGGCGATGAAATCCGCCTGCCGCAGCACCTCCACTGCCCGGGGGGAGAAGTCCCCCAGATTGCCGATGGGCGTGCCCACCAGATACAGCGTTCCGCTCATTGTGTGTCACCTCTGTGATAGATCTCCCGGACCTCCGGGGTGTCCGTGCCGTCGTCATTGCACAGGATCAGGGGCGGCTCAATGGTCAGGCCCGGCCTGCCGCCCCGGCGGGCCTCCGCCAGCACCAGACTGGGGGCACTGGCCGCCTTGTGCTGCACCAGCCGCAGCCGCTTCGGCTCCAGGCCGTGGCGGGTCATGGTGCACAGCAGCTCGCTCAGCCGCTCCGGCCGGTGGACCACGGCGAACAGCCCGCCCCACCGCACGGCCCACTCCGCCGCGGCGCACAGGTCCTCCATGGTGCAGCTGCGCTCATCCCGGGCCGCTGCCCGGGCCGGGTCCGGGGCGGTATAGCCGCTGTCCGGGGTGAAATAGGGGGGATTGGACACCGCCAGATCAAAGCTCCCGGCGGCGTACAGGCTCCGGTATTCCCGCAGATCGGCGCACAGGATACCCGCCGGGTCGTGACCGTTGGCGGCCATGTTCTCCCGGCAGACCCGGGCGCTCTCCGGCTGAATCTCAATACCCTCGCACACGGCCCCCGGCGACTTGTCCGCCAGCAGCACCGTCAGCACCCCGGCGCCGCAACCCAGGTCCAGAATGCGCTTCGCCCGGGCGGTATTGGCAAAATGGGCCAGCAGCACCGAGTCCGTCCCCAGCCGGAACGCCCCGTCAGACTGAAAAAATCGCGGCCCCCCGGGCCAGAGTTCGTCAAACATAAAAACCCCTTTGGTGAATTT
>JALFTG010000061.1 GCA_022779345.1 Oscillospiraceae bacterium
CCCGTGCCGCAGGACTGGATCAGGGAAACCACCGGATAGGCGATATTGATGGCGGACAGGCCCTGATCGCCGATGCTCCGCCCCACAAAAAATCCGTCTGCAATGCAGTAGATGCCGGACAGGGCAAACGCAGCCACCGCCGGCAGCACCGCGGCAGAAAATTCCCGCCAGCGCATCATGCCTCCTGCAGGTTTCTGCCCATCAGCAGATTGAACAGTCCGATGGTGTCCAGCATCCGGTCGATCCGCTCCTGTCCGATAACCGACAGTGCCTCCCGTTCCGCGTCAAACAGCGGCGCCAGCCGGGTCCGGACCAGTTCCCTGCCCGGACCGGTCAGGGTCACCAGTTTCTCCCGCCGGTCCGTTTCGCCGGGGAGCAGGGCGACGGTGCCGTCCTTCACAAGCCCGTGCACAACGCCGTGGATGGTCTGTTTGGGAAATCCGTAACGGTCCGCCAGACCTTTCTGGGTCATGGGTCCGTGCACTTCCAGCGCGTAAAGGGTCATCAGAACCGGATAGGAAAAGCCCAGCCGCTCCGCCCACCGGCAGTACAGCAGATTTGCCTGACTCCAGACAGCATCGAAATCATACCGCTGCCGTTCCACAATTTCATTCATGCCGCATCCCCCATATCGTCCGATTTCGTACTATCTTAGTCTTATATCAGACCATTGTCAACAGAAATCTCAGAAAATAACCCGGACAGGATGACGCCCGTCCGGGTTGTTTCAGATCAATCTGTCAGAGCGCCTGCTTCCGCACCCACCGGCTGAGCAGAATACTGATCAGCAGATACAGCGCCGCCGCGCTCACCGGCTCCAGAACGGCCGGATGCGGCCGGGGATACCACTGCCACAGCAGCAGCGAAATCAGCCAGGCGGGGCACCAGCCGATCTGCCAGGCCGTCACCCGGTAATATTTCCGGCGCCAGGGGCGCATCTCCTCCGTTCCGCTGCTCCGCCAGATCCATTCAAAGCCAATGACATTCACCAGCTGGAGGGCAAACCCCAGCAGCACCACAATCCGCAGTTTCCAGAAGTACCAGCCGGTCACCTCCCAGAACAGCGCCAGAAGCTGACAGCCGATGAGCACCACAAAAGCGGTGGCCCGGTGTCTGTCCCGCTCCGCCCGCTCCCGGGCAGCCCGGATCACGGGAGAGTCCCCGTCCGCTTCCAGCTCATCCCGGAGCAGGTAATCCGCCGACACGCCGAACAGATCGCTGAGGGCCAGCAGATTCACGGAGTCCGGCAGAGCGCTCCCCTTTTCCCAGCGGCTGACCGCCTGCCGGGACACACCCAGCTGTTCCGCCACATCCTCCTGGGACAGGCCCTGTCCCCGCCGCAGTTCCAGCAGCTTTTCGCCCATGGTCATGGCCGCACCTCCTTTTCATTGCCGCCATTGTACCATCCGGCGGCAAAAAAGTCCACCACACCGCCGTTCCATTCCCGCAACCGCATGCAACATACGCAAACCTGCTTGTTAAAAAAGCTTCGCAGAATTTGCGCCGAATGGCGCAAACAAATCTCATCTGTTTTTTGTGCGGCTTCGCTGTGCAAAAAACTCTTCTCGGTCGGCGGAGTGTGCGACCGCAGGGAGTGCATGGAGCGGCCGCAAACACTCTGTCGGAAAGCCCCAAAGGGTTTTCCGACAGATTCAGTCAGGCCCCGAAAAATCGGGGCCTGACTGTGTTTTATGGGGATTTTCCGTACAGCGGTTTATTTGCCCAGCAGCTGCTCTGTAAAGAAGCTGATGCTGCCGCCATTGACGGTGCTGATGGTGTGGGGATCAGAACCGTAGAAGCTGTAGCTGTGGCCGTCGGCATAGGTGTTCAGCACCTGAGAGCCCATGGTCTCCGCCACGGCAGCGGACACGGCGGGATGGACCGCCTCGTCATTGGTGGCATAGATCACCAGGCTGGGGCCGTCATACTTGGCTGCGGCGGCTTCCGCCAGACCGTCAGCATACTTCTCCAGGTCGGCAAACCAGGCTTTGCTCAGCTCCTGGTGCTGACCGTAGATGGTGGTCCACTCGGCATAGCCCTTCTCCTCAGCCTCGGCCTTCAGCACGGGCCAGTTATCCTTGCCGCCGAACAGGTCCTTCAGGTCCTCGGTATCCTCGGCGGGAGCCACCAGCTCCACAGCGGCGAAGTCAAAGCGTTCCTCGGCCAGCAGTTCCAGCGTGATGCGGCCGCCCATAGAGTAGCCGAAGATGCCCACATTGTCCTTGTCGGCGCTGTAGTTTTTCAGCACATAGTTCAGAGTATCCAGCGTGTCGGCCTTCATGTTGGTCATGGTGTTCAGCTGGAAGCTCTCAGCGCTGATGCCGCAGCCGGGATAATCCAGCGTCACGGCGATGATGCCCTTCCGGGCCAGGCCGTTGGTGATCTTGTCAAAGCCGCCCCACTCGTTGTGGTTGCCGCCGTGACCGTGGCACAGGATGACCATGGGATAGGTCTCCGCCGGGTCATAGCCATAGGGCAGGGTCACATACACGGGGATCACGCCGTCACGGGTGGTGGAAGCCACGGTGATCTCCTTCACTTTCGGTGCGGTGAAGCGGAAAATCATGGTGGCGAACTGGCCGCGGGTGGCAGAGACATCCGGCAGCAGGCTGCCGTCACTGCCCTGGAGGATGCCCGCACCGCAGGCCCACTGCATGGGCTCCACAGCATATTCGGCCACGGACAGGGCGTCCGTATAGCTGAGGATGTTGGTATCCTCACCCACGGACACATCCGCGCCGGTGAATTTGGCATAGCGCCACAGGAAAGCGGCCAGCTGCTGGCGGGTCACGGCGTCATCGGGGCCGAACTTGCCGTTGTCATAACCGGTGGCCAGACCGTTGGCGGCAGCCCATTCCACAGCCAGGCCGTAATAGGCATCCTCCGTCACATCGGCAAAGGTGCCCTGGAAACCAGCGGCAGGGGTACCGGCCATGCGGTACAGGATGGTGACAACCATTCCCCGGGTGATGGTGCCGTCCGGGGCGAACAGCGTGGCGCTGACACCGTTCATATAACCGTTTTCCACCATGTAGGTCACACCTTCGCTGTAATAAGCGGAGGCGTCCACATCGGTGAAGGCGGGCGCCGCGGTATTCTGAACCTCAGCGGCCAGGACGGCGGGCGCGCAGGCGATCAGCAGGGTCAGGGTCAGCACGACGGCCAGCAGGCGTTTTCTGATGCTCATGTCGATCTTCTCCTTTTTCATAAAATTTTCCCCCGCAGGGGATACAAGGTCATCACGATTGTAACACACCCCCATTTTTCAGGCAAGGCCCATTGACCCGTTTCAGCAATTTTTCAGAGTTTTCCGTAGATTTCATCGCACGGCGCTTCATTTTTCCTGAAAATCCATGCAAAACAGCCCGGGCAAATGTCCGGGCTGCGTTTCAGTCATTCAGTTGTGCGTACCGGAAGCAGCAGTAACCGAAGGGGCTGTACCCCACGCCGGTGAGCGTGTCGGAGATGCAGCAGGTGTCCTCAAAGAAATAGATGGGACACACCGGGAAGCCGCCCATGGAGAACATCTGGGTCTCCGCGTAATACTGCAGCTCGTCCCGCTCCAGAGCATCCCGGGTGGTGTTGATCTGCGTCAGCAGATCGTCAAAGGCAGCGCTGGTCCAGCCGCCGTAATTATAGACACTGTTGCTGTCCATGAGGGACAGGAAGTTCTGGGCATCGTCAAAATCGGACATCCAGGTCAGATAGGCCACACCGAAATTCCCGTTCTCCAGCAATGCGCCGTACTGATCCCGGTCCACCACAGACAGATTCACCTGCAAGCCCAGCACTTCCGCCCAGTCCTGCTGGCACTGTTTGGCCACCATCCGGTTGGTGGTGGAGGCATTGTAACAATAGGTGACGGTGTAACTCCGGTACCAGGCACCGGCATCCAGTGCCTCCTGATACAGTTCTTTCGCCAGGGCACAGCGGCCCTCATAAGTTGTCAGATCACAGTCGGGATACCAGCCCTGAAGCCAGCTGTACAACGCCGCCTGGACGCCGGAGGCACCGCCGGAGAAATTCCGGCCCCGGCTGTCCTGAATGCCGGAGGCAACAAAGCCCGTGGCGGCAGTCTCCTCCCCCGGCAGGCTCTCCACCAGGGCATCCCGGTCCACACTCAGAACCATGGCCGCCCGGACCCGCCAGTCGGCAATCACATCCGTGTTGAAGTACAGATAGTAGGTGCCCGCGCCGTCCAGGGTCCGGCACACGCCCTCGTCCTTCAGCGTCTGGGTTTCCTCCTCGGGGAAGGTGCCGATGAAGTCATAGCTGCCCGCCCGGAATTCCCGGAGGGTGTCCTCCTCCCCGTCGCTGAAGTGCCACACGATGGCGGCAGGGCCCAGGGACTCCCGGTCATAATAGTACGGGTTCTGCTCCATGGACAGATAGTCGTCATGGACCCAGTCAGCGATGGTGTACGGACCGTTCACCACGATCTTGTCTGCGTCCGTCCAGTTGCCGCCGTACTGCTCAATCACATCCTGCCGCAGCGGCACCAGGCAGGGGCTGGCGCACAGCTTCGGGAAGTAGCTGCAGGGCTGCTCCAGCTCCACCATCAGCGTCCGGTCATCCGCAGCGGTGACTCCCAGCTGCGTCGGAGACGCCTTGCCCGCCAGCACGGCGGAGGCATTTTTCACAATGCCGGACAGCATCTGCGCACCGGTGGCGTGCTCCAGCTGCTCTCCCTCATCGGAGGACAGCAGACGCTGCCAGGCGTAGACAAAGTCCCCGGCCTTCACCGGTTCCCCGTCGCTCCAGCAGGCGTCCGGCCGGAGGGTGAAGGTATAGGTCAGCCCGTCTTCAGAGACGGTATACCCCTCCGCCATGCCGTATTCCACCCGGGTGTCCCCGATCTGCCCTTCGCTGTCCGACGGCACATATTTCATCAGTCCCTCAAACAGGTGCATGACATAGGTGGCTGTGTCCGAATCGTTCACATAGGTGGGATCCAGCGTATACCACTCCATTCCCAGACAGATGTCCAGGCTGTATGCCTTTTCCTCTGGCGTGGGCGCGGGGGTGACCTCCGCCGTCTCCGTGGGGGTGGGGGACACTTCTGTACCCGTCTCCCCGCCGCAGCCGGTGACGGCCAGCACCAGACACAGCGTCAGCACCGGGATCAACAGTTTCCTCAGCAAATTCCTCATACGATACCTGCAAACAGATTATTTTGCCAGTTTATGGTCTTTTTCAATGATCGCGTCAATGGCCTGCTGCACGGCAGACTCAAAGCCCAGCCGCTTCAGGGTGTGGATACCCTCGATGGTGGTACCGCCGGGGGAACATACCTGGTCGCACAGGGCGATGGGGTGCTCGCCGCTCTCCAGCGTCAGCTTGGCGCTGCCCAGCACCGTCTGAGCGGCGATGTCCTGGGCCAGCGGGCGGGGCAGACCCGCCTTCACCCCTGCAGAGGCCAGCGCGTCAATATACAGGTGGATGAACGCCCCGCTGGAACCGCCGATGGCGGAGAACGCCGGGAACTGGGCCTCCGTCAGCTCATAGACCCCGCCCACCGTGGCGAACATGGCTTTTACGATCTCCAGATGTGCCGGCGTGGCACAGGTGCCGGGGCACACCGCCGTGGTGGCCGCCAGGACCTTGGCGTTGATATTGGGCATCACCCGCACCACGGGCACACCCTGGGCGAAAACCGCCTCATAAAATGCAATGGGCTTGCCCGCGGCGATGGTCACCACCAGCTTCTCCGGCGTGATCACTGGGGCGATCAGGGGCAGGACATCCCCCATCATCTGGGGTTTCACCGACAGGATCACCACATCCGCCTGCTCCGCCACTTTCCGGGCGCTCTCCGCAGGAACCAGACCCGTCTCGTCCCGGAGGGCCAGGGTCTTGCCCTCGCTGCGGTTGAAGCCCAGAATGGTGTCCCGGTCGAATTTTCCGCTTTTCACCATGCCCCGGATGATGGCGGAGGCCATATTGCCCAGTCCGATAAATCCGTAGGTCATCTGATCTGCCCCTTTCCGTAAATCTTGTACTTCATGCTGGTCAGCTCGTTCAGTCCCAGGGGACCCCGGGCATGGAGCTTCTGGGTGGAAATGCCGATCTCGGCGCCCAGGCCGAACTCGCCGCCGTCGGTGAACCGGGTGGAGGCGTTCCAGTACACTGCCGCCGCGTCCACACTGTTCAGATACTGCTCCGCAGCCGCCGGGTCCTCCGTGACGATGCACTCGGAGTGGCCGGTGGAGTAGCGGTACACATAGTCAATGGCCTCTTCCAGACTGTCCACGATCCGGGCGGCCATGACATAGTCCAGATATTCCCTGCCCCAGTCGTCCACCGTGGCGGGTACGGCCCGGCTGCCCAGGATCGCCATCACCCGGCCGTCACCCCGGATCTGGGTGTGCTTCGCCTCCAGCCGGTCGGCGATCTTCGGCAGCACCACAGGGGCAATGTCCTTATGAATCAGCATACACTCCGCCGCATTGCACACGCTGGGGCGGGAGGTCTTGGCATTTTCGATGATGGATGCCGCCATGTCCGGGTCGGCAGCTTTGTCCACATAGATGTGGCACACGCCGGAGCCGGTCTGGATCACCGGCACGGTGGACTGCTCCACCGTGGCCCGGATCAGCCGCTGGCTGCCCCGGGGGATGAGCACATCCACATAGGCGTTGAGATGCATCAGCGCATTGGCGCTGGCATGGGTGGTGTCCGTGACCAGCTGGACGCAGTTTTCCGGCAGACCCGCTTCCTTCAGGGCCGCCCGCATCAGCTCCACGGAGGCGATGTTGGACCGGATGGCCTCCTTGCCGCCCCGGAGAATCACCGCGTTGCCGCTTTTCAGGCACAGGGCGGCGGAGTCCGCCGTCACATTGGGCCGTGCCTCATAGATCACCGCGATAACGCCGATGGGCACCGCCACCTTCACCAGATGCAGGCCGTTGGGCCGCACCTGATCGTCCAGCACCCGGCCCACCGGGTCCGGCAGGGCCGCCACATCCCGCAGGCCGTCGGCCATGCCCCGGATGCGCTCCGCGGTCAGCTGGAGCCGGTCCAGCATGGTATCGTTCATACCCGCAGCCCTGGCTGCGGCCATATCCTCTCCGTTGGCGGCGAGGAGCTGTTCCGCGCCCTGTTCAATGGCGTCCGCCATGGCCAGCAGCGCCCGGTTTTTCGTCTCCGTATCCGCCCCGGCCAGGACCCGGGCAGCCTGTTTTGCCTGTTTTCCGATCTGTTCCAGCATCATGGATTCCTCCTTACTGTCCGTCGCTGCGCCGGGCGATGAAATGGGTGCCGATGTCGGCCCCGTCCATCAGCCGGTAAATATCCCGCGGGTCCTTCCCGCAGATCACATAGGTGTCCACCCCCGCCGCCGTGGCGATCTCCGCGGCGTGGAGCTTCGTGACCATGCCGCCGGTGCCCAGGGCCGTGCCGTCCCCGGAGGCAAAGGAGCGGATCTCGTCGGTGATCTCCTCCACCCGGGCAATGCGTCTGGCATCCGGGTCCTTCATGGGGTTGGCGGTATACAGTCCGTCCGTCTCCGTGAGGATGACGAGGGCGTCAGCGTGAATCAGCGTGGCCACCACGGCGGACAGGCTGTCGTTGTCGCCGTAGACAATCTCGTCCACGGCCACGGCGTCGTTTTCATTGATGATGGGGATGGCGCCGAAATCAAAGAGCTTCTCAAATGTCTGCACCAGATTCTGCCGCCGCTTGGGATCGTCCACATCCTCTTTCGTGATCAGCAGCTGGCCCACCTTGTGGCCATACTGGGAGAACATCTTGTCGTACATGAACATGAGCTCGCACTGGCCCACCGTGGCCGCCGCCTGCTTCCCGGCGGTGTCCTTCGGACGCTGGGACAGTCCCAGCTTCCCTACGCCCACGCCGATGGCGCCGGAAGTGACCAGCACCACCTGCCGTCCCTGATTCATCAGATCCGACAGCACCGTCACCAGCTCTTCCATACACCGCAGGTTCGTCCGGCCCGTCTCATGGGTCAGCGTGGAGGTACCCACCTTGCATACGATTGTCCGTGCAGTATCCAGCATCGTATCCTCATCTCCGTTGTCTCTGTTTTGGAATTACCACATTATAGCATACTTCCAAAAAAATGCAAATCAGAACCCACCAGGCGGCAGAAAACCGGATAATCCGACGATATTTTCCCCCACCGCCGGCACCCTTTGACCGTTTTTGGCAAAAAACGGACCTGCCGGGGAATTCAGGGCAGGCCAAATTTTTATCTGTCATTCCGAGGCCCACAGGGCCGTGGGAATCCGCATCCCCTTTGCTGGTTTCCAAAGGAGGACGGATTGCGAGGCGGCCTGCGGCCGCCTCGCAATGACAGAAGAATGACGCTGTCCTCTGTCTCACAGCAGGTCCGTCCCGGCAGGTGCCGGTTGGTGTATTTTCAGTTGTCCGTCTCCAGCTCCCGGCGGAGAATGGCATCGAATTCCGGGTACTCCCGTTTCAGGCGTACCGGAAAGCCATGACCGTTCAGGAAGCAGTGCTCCGTCTCACCGGTGCACACCACCTCACTGTCCCGGGTCATCCGGTAGCCGATGGTCATGCGGATACCGTTATAGGTCCGCAGTCCCACTTCAATGGCGATCACATCGTCATAGGTGGTGGCCTTTTTGAACTCGCTGCGCACCGCCAGCACCGGGGAGACCATGCCCAGCGCCTCGCATTTCTGGTAACTCCAGCCGATCTCCTTCATCCAGGCCGTCCGGGCCTCTTCCATGAAGCGGATATAATTGGAATGATGGGTGAT
>JALFTG010000063.1 GCA_022779345.1 Oscillospiraceae bacterium
ATTTTAAAATTTCCTCTTGATTATTGGATACACTTGCGCTATTATGATAGCTGCGATTAGCACTCAAGTAAAAAGAGTGCCAACCGCAGCTATTTGATTTGTATATTATTTTTCTTAGGAGGCATATACATTATGAAACTGAAACCTTTGGCAGACAGAGTTGTGCTGAAACAGGTGAAGGCCGAGGAAAAGACCAAGAGTGGCCTGATCCTCTCCTCTGCGGCTCAGGAGAAGCCCGAAATTTTCGAAGTCATCGAAGTCGGCCCAGGCGGCATGGTGGACGGCAAGGAAGTCAAGATGGAAGTGAAGCAGGGCCAGAAGGTCATCACCAGCAAGTACTCCGGCACCAATGTGAAGGTGGACGGTGAGGAATACAGCATCGTCAAGCAGGCCGATATTCTGGCCATCGTTGAGTGATTTGATGGAAACCCGCTCCGCTGGGTTTTCGATTGAGAGAATTGAATTTTTTCGTGTCCACAGGCACGTATTCTACGAAGTATTTTAGGAGGCTATTTTATCATGGCAAAGCAGATCGTTTACGGGGAAGACGCCCGGAAAAAGCTGGAATCCGGTATCAACCAGCTGGCCGATACCGTTAAAATTACCCTGGGCCCCAAGGGCCGCAATGTGGTGCTGAGCAGAATGTACGGCTCTCCCCTGATCACCAATGACGGCGTGACCATCGCCAAGGAGATCGAGCTGGAGGATCCGTTTGAGAACATGGGCGCTCAGCTGATCAAGGAAGTTTCCACCAAGACCAACGATGTGGCCGGCGACGGCACCACCACCGCCACCATCCTGGCCCAGGCCATGATCGGCGAAGGTCTGAAGAACCTGGCCGCCGGCGCCAACCCCATGGTCATGCGCCGTGGCATCGCCAAGGCCACCGAGGCCGCTGTGGACGCCATCCGTAAGAACAGCCAGCCCGTGACCGGCACCGGCGACATCGCCCGCGTGGGCACCATCTCCTCCGGCGACGAAGTCATCGGCAAGCTGATCGCCGAGGCCATGGAGAAGGTTGGCCAGAACGGCGTCATCACCATTGAGGAATCCCGCACCGCCGAGACCTACTCCGAGGTCGTGGAAGGCATGCAGTTCGACCGCGGCTTCATCACCCCCTACATGGTCACCGACACCGAGAAGATGGAAGCCGTCATGGACGATGCTTACATCCTGATCACCGACCAGACCATCTCCAACATTCAGGACATCCTGCCTCTGCTGGAGCAGGTGCTGAAGACCAAGAAGAAACTGGTCATCATCGCCGAGGATGTGGACGGCGAGGCCCTGGCCACCCTGATCCTGAACAAGCTGCGCGGCACCCTGAACATCTGCTGCGTGAAGGCCCCCGGCTTCGGCGACCGCCGCAAGGAAATGCTCCAGGATATCGCCATCCTGACCAAGGGCGAAGTGATCTCCAAGGAGCTGGGCATGGATCTGAGCACCACCACCCTGGCACAGCTGGGTCATGCCCGCCAGGTGAAGGTCACCAAGGACAACACCACCATCGTAGACGGCGACGGCGAGAAGAAGGACATCGACGCCCGGGTCTCCCAGATCAAGGCCGAGATGGAAATCACCACCTCCGACTATGACAGAGAGAAGCTCCAGGAGCGTCTGGCCAAGCTGGCCGGCGGTGTGGCCGTCATCAAGGTCGGCGCCTCCACCGAGACCGAGATGCAGGAGAAGAAGCTGCGCATTGAGGACGCCCTGAACGCCACCCGCGCCGCTGTGGAAGAGGGCATCGTGGCCGGCGGCGGCAGCGCTTATGTGTCCGCTGCCAAGGCTGCCGAGGTCACTGCCGCCACCCTGACCGGCGACGAGAAGACCGGCGCCATGATCATCGCCAAGGCCCTGACCGCCCCCATCTGCCAGATCGCTTTCAACGCCGGTGTGGAAGGCGCTGTGGTGCTGGATAAGGTCAAACGCAGCCGCAGCGTGAACTATGGCTATGACGCCGCCAACGATGTGTACGGCGACATGATCTCCATGGGCATCGTGGATCCCACCAAGGTGTGCCGCAGCGCCATTGAGAACGCCGCTTCCGTGGCTTCCGTCACCCTGACCACCGAGTCCCTGGTGGCCGATATCCCCCAGCCCCCCACTGCCGCCGCTCCCGCAGGCGGTGATATGGGCGGCATGGGCATGTATTAATCCCTCCCCCCAAGCAGCATTGCAAACCAACAAACCCGCCCCGCAGGGTCTCCTGCAGGGCGGGTTTTTCTGTCTGGCGCCATTGCGGATAAGATCCGGTAAAGAGGCAGGGCGGGCCGGGTTGTATTTTCCCTGAAAAAATGCTATGCTAATGAAATCAAGTATTTAAGGGGGGATCTGCCATGGTGTTCAGCAGCGCCAGCTTTCTGCTCTTTTTCCTGCCCTGTCTGCTGGTGTGCTATTTTGTGGTGCCCCGGCGGATGCGGGGCCTGCGGAATCTGATCCTGCTGGGCTTTTCCCTGGCTTTTTATACCTGCGGCGGGCCGAAATTCCTGCTGCTCATGCTTTTGTCCATCGCCATCAACTATGCCTGCGGCCGTCTGGCCGGGCCGGAACATCCCCTCCGGGTGCGGAAAGCCGGGGTGCTGCTGGCATGTGTGCTGGGACTGGGGCTGCTGGGCTGGTTCAAATACGCCGGATTTTTCGGCGAAATCCTCCACGCCCTTGCCCCCGTCATCCCGGTGCCTCAGGTGACGCTGCCCATCGGCATCTCCTTTTTCACCTTTCAGGGCCTGAGCTATGTGATCGATGTGTACCGGTGCGACGCCGCCGTGCAGAAGAATCCTCTGAAGGTCGCCCTGTATATCTCCTTCTTCCCCCAGCTGGTGGCGGGCCCCATCGTGCGGTACACCACCGTGGCGGCGGAGATCGACGCCCGCCGGGAGAGCGTGGAGGAATTTTCCGCCGGGGCGGTGCGGTTTCTGTTCGGTCTGGGGAAAAAGATGCTGCTGGCCAACGCGGTGGCGGAAGTGGCGGACGCGGCCTTTGCCGCGGCGTCTCCCTCGGCGGCCTTCGCCTGGCTGGGGGCCGTTGCCTACACCTTTCAGATCTATTTTGATTTCTCCGCCTACTCCGACATGGCCATCGGCCTGGGCCGGATGTTTGGCTTTCACTTTCTGGAAAACTTCAACTATCCCTACATCTCCCGGAGCATCACGGAGTTCTGGCGGCGGTGGCACATCTCTCTGTCCAGCTGGTTCCGGGACTATGTGTACATCCCCCTGGGCGGCAGCCGGTGCGCCCGGGGACGGCAGATCCGCAACCTGTTTGTGGTCTGGTCCCTGACGGGCCTGTGGCACGGGGCCAGCTGGAATTTCCTGGCCTGGGGCTGGTGGTTCCTGCTGCTGCTCATCGGGGAAAAATTCCTGTGGGGCCGGGGACTGGAGCGGCTGCCCCGGGCGGTGCAGCACGGGTACACCATGGTGCTGGTGCTGATCAGCTGGGTGCTGTTCCGGGCGGATACCCTGGGCGCCGCGGCGGCCTATCTGTCCGCCATGTTCGGCGGCACCGGCACGGTCTGGGACGCCCAGGCAGTGTATTATGCCCTGGAGTACCTGCCGGAGCTGCTGGCGTGCTGCGCGGCATGCCTGCCGGTGAAGCAGTGGCTGGAACAGGCCCTCAGCCGCCGGGACACCCCCGTTGCCGGGGCGGTGCTGGTCTGGGCGCCCAAGGCGCTGGCCGTTGCCCTGTTTGTGGCGTCCTACGCGAAGCTGGTGACCGGGTCCTTCAACCCGTTCATCTACTTCCGGTTTTAAGGGGGTGCGGGCATGAAACGACTGTCTGACCGGCTCATGGCCATCCTGTTTGCCGGCGGGCTGCTGGCGTTGATGTGCGCCACCATCCTGCTGCCGAAAAACCGGTACTCCTACTACGAAAACCGCAATCTGGCAGACTTCCCGGAGATCAGCCGGAACACTGTCCTCAGCGGGCAGGTGTTCGATGATCTGGAGACCATGTTCTGCGACTACGCCGCCGGGCGCACTTCCATGCTGAAACTGCGGACCTGGGCGGATCTGAACCTGTTCCACCGGCCCGTGGTGAACGATGTGGTGGTCACGGAGGACACCCTCCTGCCCTACCGGGCGCCGGAGACCGTGGACGCGTCCGCCATCGCCGCCCAGGCTGAGCTGGTGGCGGCGGACAACCGGGCCCTCCAGGACCTGATCGAGGGCTACGGCGGCACTTACCTGTATGTGGCGGTGCCCTGCCAGTACGCCTATTATGCAGATACATACCCCTGGTATCTGAACAGCCGGGCGGACTACACCGCCGCCGAGCTTTCCGCGCTGACCGAAGCCATGACCCGGCAGGGCGTGAACTTTCTGGACATGGGGCCGGTGTTCGACGCCCTGGGCCACGGGGAGGCCTACAGCTCCCGGGTGGACAACCACTACGGGCTGTACGGTGCCTATGAGACCTACCGGGCGGCGGTGAATGCCATCGCAGCGGCGGGCGGCCCGGAACTGGACTTCCCGGAGGAGGGCACCGATTTGACCTTCTCCGCCCTGCCCAATCCCTATATGGGTTCCCGCACCCGGAAGCTGATGGGGCTCCGGGGGAACGGAGAGCATCTGCTCACGGCGGAATTCACCGCGCCCCTCCCCTTCACCCGGCAGGACAACGGAGCGGACACCGCCCCCACTGTGTATGCCCTGCCCGCCGATGAGGATGCCCCGGTGCTGTACGCCCTGTATATGGGCGGGGACATCGCCGAGACCGTGCTCAGCACAGACCGGCCGGACAGGCCGGACGGCCTGATCTTCGGGGACAGCTTCACCAATGCGGTGGAATGTCTGGCCTATTACAGTTTTGACCAGCTGCGGAGCCTGGATCTGCGGCATGACACGGATATGGCTTTGACTGAATACATTAAATTATACCGGCCCGAGGTGGTAATCTGCATCCGGGACTATGAAGCTCTCCTCAGCCGGGACGCCAACGGAGACCTCTCCTGACCCCTTTTCCCCAACGGAGGTGAATGCGCCATCAAGCTCAAAAAACTTCTCAATTCCATGTTCAGCCGCCTGTTTCTGTTCGGACTGGCCCTGGTGCTGCAGGTGTCCTGGCTGCTGTATACGGCCTACTCCCTGAGCAATTACTACAAGGTCATCAATGTGCTGCTCACGGTACTGAGTATTCTGGCGGTGATCTACATCATCAACAGCCGGTACAACCCGGCCATGAAGCTGGCCTGGATCGTGCCGATTCTGATCTTTCCCCTGCTGGGCGGGGTGCTGTTCCTCATCTCCGGCGGCAAGGCGCCGAAACGGAAGCTGGCCCGGGCCATGGCAAACGAGCACCAGCGTCTGCGCCCCACCCTGCCCGACTGCCGGGACACGATCCAGGCTATCGGGGACGCCAATCTGGAGGGGCAGTGCCGGTATCTGGCCCGGCAGGACTTCCCGGTCTACACCGGGACCCGGTCGGAATACTTCCCCCTGGGGGAGGACGGCTTCCAGGCCCTGGTGCAGGATCTGGAGCAGGCGGAGCATTTCATCTTTCTGGAATATTTCATCATCCATCCGGGCATCATGTGGGACACGATTCTGGATATCCTCCTCCGCAAGGCCGCCCAGGGGGTGGATGTGCGGCTGATCTATGACGATGTGGGCAGCGTGTCCACCCTGCCCCTGGGATACGCAAAAAAACTGGAGGCCCAGGGCATTCAGGCCATCGCCTTCAACCCCTTCATCCCCGTGTACTCCACGGTGATGAACAACCGGGACCACCGGAAGATCACCGTCATCGACGGAAATGTGGCCTACACCGGCGGGTCCAACTTCGCCGATGAGTATATCAACGCCGTGGAGCGCTTCGGCCACTGGAAGGACAACATGGTCCGGCTGGAGGGGGACGGCGTGTGGGGCATGACCCTGCTGTTTCTGGAAACCTGGAACGCCCTGCGCCCCACGGACACGGATGTGGACGCCTTCCGCCCCACCCGGAGCACGGAGGGGGACGGCTTCGTGGTGCCCTACGGGGATACGCCCCTGGACAATGAGTATCTGGGGGAGAGCGTGTATCTGAACATGATAAACGGGGCAAAGGACTATGTGTACATCATGACCCCCTATCTGGTCATCGACCAGGACCTGCAGACCGCCATGACCCTGGCGGCCAAGCGGGGCGTGGATGTACGCATCCTGACCCCGGGCATCCCGGACAAGAAAATGGTTTTTGACCTGACCCGCTCCCACTATCCGGAACTGCTGGACGCCGGGGTGCGGATCTACGAATACACCCCCGGATTTCTCCACTCCAAGGTGTTCGTCTGCGATGATGAGGCCGCCGTGGTGGGCACCATCAACACCGACTACCGCAGTTTGTACCTGCATTTTGAAAATGCCTGCCTGTTTCTGAAAAGCCGGGTGGTGGCCCAAGCGAAGGCGGATTTTCTGGACACCCAGAGCAAGTCCAAGCGGATCACCAGCGCGGATGTGGAACGGGGCAAACGGAGCGGCGGACTGCTCCACAGCATCTATTATGCCATTCTGCGGCTGTTCGCGCCGCTGCTGTGACGGGGAAAGGCTATGGAACAAGCGGAACTGAGAGAATACAAGGATATTCTGGCCCAGGCGGTGGAGATCGGGAAATATCTGCTGTCCTCCGGGGCGGAGGTCAGCCGGGTGGAGGACACCATCGAGCGCATTCTGCACGCCTATGGAGCGGCACAGGTGGATGTGTTTGCCCTGCAGTCGCTGATTCTGGCATCGGTGAAGCTCTCCGACGGCAGCGAGTGCATCCGCGCCCGGCGGGTGGTGAACACCGGGACGAATCTGCGGCAGCTGGAGGATCTGAACCAGCTGGCCCGGGAGATCTGTGCCAACCGTCCCACGGCGGCGGAGATTGAAGCGCGGCTGAAGGACATCCTCGCCCGCAAATCCACCCCCCTGCTCACGCTGGCGGGCTATCTGCTGGCCGTGTTCACCATGGCGGTGTTTTTCGGGGGCACGGTCCGGGACGGGGCTGCCGCAGCGGCCATCGCCGTGGTGATCTTCGGCATCGACCGGTATCTCCGGAAAACGGAGTACAATCTGTTTGTCTACACCCTGTTCTCCTCCCTCATCGCCGGATTGCTGGCGGTGCTGTGCGTGAAGAGCGGCTTCGGCGAGCACATGGACAAGATCATGATCGGCGACATCATGCTGTTCATTCCGGGGCTTGCCCTGTGCAACGCGGTGAAGGACATCCTCCACAAGGACCACCTCACCGGCGTCAGCCGGGTGGTGGAGGCGCTGATGGTGACGCTGTTCATCGCCTTCGGGTTTTATATCGCCTCCCTGACCGTGGGCGGCATGGTCAGCTCCAACCGTCCCGGGGTCAGCGACTGGGTGCAGATCCTGTGCGGCGCCGGCGGCAGCGTGGGCTATGCCCTGTTTTTCCTGGCCAGGCCCGACAAGCTGCCCCTGGCCCTGGTGGGCGGCGGGCTGGCCTGGGGAATCTATCTCCTGGTCTGGCACGCCTGTCCCAGCATTTTCCTGGCCAGCGCCGTGGCCGCGGCGGCAGTCTGCGTCTATTCCGAGATCGTCTCCCGGGTGGTGAAGGCCCCGGCCAACATCTTCATGATCACCGCCCTGATCCCCCTGCTCCCCGGCAGCTACCTCTATTACGCCACCGCAGGGCTGGTGAGTCACAGCATGGCGCAGTTTTATGACTACGGCTCCCGGGTCCTGCAGGCCACGCTGGGCATCGAGGGCGGCATCCTCATCGCCTATTTCCTGTTCATGCACATACTGGGGCTGCGAGCAAAGCTGAAAGCGAAAGCCGCACATCCCTGAAACAGAAACCGCCGCGGGCACCGGACGATCCGGCTCCCGCGGCGGTTTGCTTTATAGAATTTTTTCCAGTTCCGCCACGATCTCCGCCAGATCACGGGACAGGGCGGCGCTGTCGGCGAACAGGTCCCGGAACAGCCGGTCCAGATTCTCCTCAAACCGGTCCGGCAGCACCGGGCAGTCCCGGCGGCACAGCTGCACCAGCCGCTTCTCCCCCGGATGGGTCTGCCGGTTCAGGGCAAACAGGATGTCGAAATAGGACTCCAGAAACGCCGCCGTCCGGTGGTTCACGCTCACCAGATCCCCCCGGCCGGCCGCCTTGCGGATCTGGCCGTCATAGGCGGGCAGGGTCCCATGGAGCAGGCGCAGGTTCCGGGAAAGGATGTTCTCCCGGAGGGCCTCCGGATAGGGCACATCGAACCGGGCCTTCGCCGCCGCCAGACGGCCGCTTCGATCGTAAAGGATCTTGCAGGTACGCAGGTTGTGCCACATACAGGTGGTGTATCCGTTCCGGGCCTGATGCCCCTCCACCACCGACGCCACATCCGCCGTGAAGGCGTCCAGGTCCCGGTAGAGGATGTCGATGTCCACCCCGTCGTTCAGGGTGCAGTTGTCCTCCAGCTCCCAGAAATGGTTGCCCGGCTCCATGTACCGGCAGTACCGGCCCAGAATCTCCCGGCGCACCGCCTCGTCAATGGGTCCGGTGCAGTAGAGATACACATCCCAGTCGGATTTTTCGTCAAATGCCGTCCCCGCCCGGGACCCGCCCAGGGCGATGGCCTCCACCTCCGGCAATGCGGACAGTTCCGCAAACAGTTGTTCCACCATAAAAATCCCCCTCCTTTTGTGCCTATCATACCACAAATCCCGGGCAGGGGAAATGTTGAATTAGGAATTAGAAATGAGGAATTTTCCAGGGACGGACGATTCCGTTTCAACGGGTAGGGGCGGGATTCCCCCGCCCGCCAAGCCTTCCACCCTGAGGGGGGAAGGTGGCACGGCGTAAGCCGTGACGGATGAGGGGGAGTTGTCCAGAACAATTTTGTCCCATTCAACGCACCCAACCTCATCCGCCTCGCTGCGTTCAGCACCTTCTGCACAGCATGTAAGCGACCCTTTGAAAGGGGAAGGCTTTGCGCCGTAGGGGCGGGCTCCAAACCCGCCCGTGTTTAATTTCCCCGCCGGAACCGATTGGTATGGGTAGGGGCGCACCTGTATGTGCGCCCGGCGGGGAACGGAAAAGGGCGGCCGCGAGGGCCGCCCGTGCAGATTGTTGATTTTCTTCAGATCAGCGCCGCCAGGCACAGGAAGGTCACGCCGGAGACGGCGGAGCCGGTCATCAGCTCCCAGAACCGGTGCTGCTTCGTCTCCATGGACGCCCAGATCACCAGGGCGCACACGGCGATCCCCGCCGGGACGGCCCAGCCGCCCAGAAAATAGCACATGGCCACCAGGGGTCCCGCCGTGGAGCAGGCATGGCCGCTGGCCTTGAAGTGCATCCCCTTGTTCAAAAACAGCAGCAGGACGATGGAGATCATATAGGTGCAGGCGATCACCCGATAAGCCGCCGTGGTGTGGGCCGCCAGGGCGTAGACAAAGCACAGCAGATACCCCGCCGCGCTGAAATACATGGCATATTTCCGCTGGCCCTCCCGGCCCTTTGCCCGCAGGGCAGGCACCGCCGCCGTCACCCCATAGGACAGCAGGGGCACCGCCGTCAGCCCCAGCATGGCAATCACATAATCCGTCACACCGCTGTAAATGGGCGTCTCTGACAGCCACAGCAGCGTCATGGCGCAGCCGGTGGTCACAGCCGGAACCGTGATCACCCGGACGATCTTCGCAATGGTATCAAGGACTTTCATTCCGCGCCTCCAGAGAATTTCAAAATGATGTAATCTGGTTTTCAATACCAGATAATGTAATCCTATCACTATGTTCTCCGGATTGCAAGAGGTTATACAAAATTATCTGTTAATTTTCTGTGCCGTTTTTTTCCACAACTTCCGCCCGCTTCTGGTACTGGGTGCCGAAATAGAAGGCGATCACCACGGAGAACACCGTCTGGAACTCCTGTCCCGTGATGGTGCCGTTGATGCTCAGCCAGGCGAACACCCCGGTGAGCACCAGGGTAACGATGGATTTCACATTCAGCAGGGCCGCCAGTTTTTCCTTGATCATGCCCGTCCCTCCTTCTTCCGGTATTCCATGGTCACATACTCCTCCCGGGTCAGGGGGCTGCCGTACCGGAACCTGCCGTCCCCGTCACCCTGGATGATGCCGGTTTCCTCCGCCCAGGCCCGGGCCTCCCGGCTCCAGTCCCCGGGCGCACGCTCCCCCAGCCCCGCCAGCCAGGCGTCCGCCATGGCGTTGAATTCCTCCTGCGTCAGTTTTGCCATTTCGCTCTCCTCCTTCAGTCGTTCCATGGGAAAATTCCGCCCCGGACAGGCCGTGGCGTTCAGGTCCCGGTGGCCGCACACCGTCAGGCCCGGATACCGGTCCCGGATGTCCGAGAGCAGCTCCGCCCCGGCGGCAAACTGTTCCGGGCCCATCTCCTCCGTCTCGAAATTGCCCTCAAAACACACGCCGATGCTGTCGGCGTTGTGCCCTGCGGCGTGGGTGCCCACCCGGTCCTCCGGCCTGCCCCGGTGGATGCTTCCGTCTTTTTGCACATAGTAGTGATAGCCGATGCCCGCCCAGCCGTTTTGCCGGTGGAGCCGGTGGATGGCCCGGGCGTCCAGTCCGGAACCGGCGGCGTGGTGCAGGATCAGCTTCTTCGTGGCCCGGCGCTGTTCCGGCTGCCAGGCCCAGTCGTAGACTTCTTCCACGATTTTCATATGCGCACCTCCTCACCCATATCCCCCCGCATCCCGGTTTTTGCCCCTTTTTCTGCAAAGAAATGGGACGCGGTGCAGAAAATGTGTATTGACTTTCCCCCGGCCGCATACTATAATCAGCTTTGCTTCCCGCAATTGGAACAATAATTGCATATATGCCTTATCAAGAGTGGTGGAGGGAACGGCCCTGTGAAGCCCGGCAACCTGTGAACAGCAAGGTGCCAAATCCGGCGGTGAGAATCGAAAGATAAGGTTGTTTTCCCGTACTCCGCCGGTCCCGGCGGAGCATTTTTTATTTGTAAAATCATGTGCATCGCACAAATCTGATAAAAGGTGGAAATGATATCATGGCAAGACATCTCTTTACATCCGAATCCGTCACCGAAGGCCATCCGGACAAGATCTGCGACCAGATCTCCGACGCCATTCTGGACGCCATTCTGGAACAGGACCCCAACGGCCGTGTGGCCTGCGAGACCACCGTCTCCACCGGGCTGGTCCATATCATGGGCGAAATCTCCACGGAGTGCTATGTGGACATCCCCAAAATCGCCCGCTCCGTCATCCGGGACATCGGCTATGACCGGGCCAAGTATGGCTTCGACTGCGACACCTGCGGCATTATCACCAACATCGACGAGCAGTCCGCCGACATCGCCCTGGGCGTGGACAACTCCCTGGTGTCCAAGGCGGGCGGCGACCTGGGCAACGGCGCCGGCGATCAGGGCATCATGTTCGGCTACGCCTGCACCGAGACCCCGGAGTATAGGCCCCTGGCCATCTCCCTGGCCCACAAGCTGGCCAAGCGCCTGACCGATGTGCGCAAATCTGGCCAGCTGGACTACCTGCGTCCCGACGGCAAGACCCAGGTCACCGTGGAATATGACGAGTCCGGCAAGCCCTTCCGGGTGGACACCATCGTCATATCCACCCAGCACGCCCCCGAGGCCACCCTGGAGCAGATCCGCACCGACATGATCGAGCAGGTGGTGAAGCCCATCGTCCCGGCAGACCTGCTGGATGACCAGACCAAGTACTTCATCAACCCCACCGGCCGGTTCGTCATCGGCGGACCCCAGGGGGACAGCGGCCTGACCGGCCGGAAGATCATCGTGGACACCTACGGCGGCAGCGCCCCCCACGGCGGCGGTGCCTTCTCCGGCAAGGACCCCACCAAGGTGGACCGCTCCGCGGCCTACGCCGCCCGGCACATCGCCAAGAACATCGTGGCCGCC
>JALFTG010000064.1 GCA_022779345.1 Oscillospiraceae bacterium
CGGAAGGCGGCGTCCTGCTCCGGGTAGAGCCGCTGGAGATACACCCGGTCGTCCTGAACCAGGGCGGCAAACCGGATGTAGTGGCCCCGCTCCATGGGGTGGTCCAGAGTCACATAGTATTCCAGATCCGATTCCTCCATCTTCACGGCGTGCTCCTCCCCGGCCTCAGCCGGGACCATGGGGTACAGCCGCCGGCCGCAGCAGGACAGCTCCGCCGGGCCCGTGGCGGTGAGGATATTCCCGCACACGGGGCAGACATAGAACTTCGTCCGCTTCAGATTTCCCACATCCGGCCGGTTGGCGGTCAGCTCTCCCCGGAGCATCCCGCTCACATCCGCCCCCAGCAGCCGGGACAGGTCATCCCACAGCGCCAGATCCGGGCAGCCCTTGCCGTTTTCCCATTTGGACACCGTCTTGTTGCTGATGCCCAGCCGGTCCGCCAGCTGCTGCTGGGTCATGCCCCGCTCCTGCCGCAGCTGACAGATCAGCCCTCCGATCTTTTCCTGATTCATTTCCAATCACCTCGCCCTCTATTCTACCGGAACCAGCCAGAAATACAATCCACGCACCGGCGACAAACGCCCCGGATGCATCAGCATCCGGGGCGTCACAGTTTGTAAAAAGTCTCACAGAGTTTGCGCCGCAGGCGCAAAGAAAATGATATCCGTTTTTTCGGCAGCTTTGCCGTCGAAAAAACTCTTCTCGGCCGCAAGTGTGCGAACGAAGTGCGTGCACGCAGTCGGCCGCTTTTTCCGGCAAACCCACGGGTTTGCCGGAGGCGTCAGCCTCCCAGATATGCTTTTTTCACGGCGTCGTCATTGAGCAGGTCGGCGCCGGTGCCGGTGGCCACGATCTTGCCGGTCTCCAGCACATAGCCCCGGTCCGCCACGGACAGAGCCATCTGGGCGTTCTGCTCCACCAGCAGAATGGTGGTGCCCGCCTTGTGCAGTTCCCGGATGATGTCAAAGATCTGCTCCACCAGCAGGGGAGCCAGACCCATGGACGGCTCGTCCAGCATCAGCAGCTTGGGGCTGGACATCAGCGCGCGGCCCATGGCCAGCATCTGCTGCTCGCCGCCGGACAGGGTGCCGGCAATCTGTTTCCGCCGCTCCTTCAGCCGAGGGAAGCGCTCATACACATTCTCAATGCCGGAATCGATCTCACTGTTGGGCCGGGTGAAGGCGCCCATTTCCAGGTTCTCCTCCACGGTCATCTGCAGGAACACCCGGCGGCCTTCCGGCACATGGGCCAGACCCTTGGCCACGATCTTGTGAGGCGCCACGCCGCCCAGATTTTCGCCCAGGAACTCGATGGAGCCGGTCTTGGACCGGAGCAGGCCGGAAATGGTCTGCAGGGTGGTGCTCTTGCCCGCGCCGTTGGCGCCGATCAGCGTGACGACCTCGCCCTGATGTACTTCAAAGGACACGCCCTTGATGGCGTGGATACTGCCGTAATAGACATTGATGTCATTGACCTTCAGCATATGGCTCAGCCCTCCTTTTTCTTGCCCAGATAGGCTTCGATGACGGCCGGGTTGGCCTGGATTTCCTCGGGCGTGCCCTTGGCGATGACCTGGCCGAAGTTCAGCACGCAGATGCCCTCGCAGATGCTCATGACCAGGCTCATGTCGTGCTCGATGAGCAGCACGGCGATCTGGAACATATCCCGGATCTTCACGATGTTTTCCATCAGCTCGGCGGTCTCGGAGGGGTTCATGCCGGCGGCGGGCTCATCCAGCAGCAGCAGGCTGGGATTGGTGGCCAGGGCCCGGACGATCTCCAGACGGCGCTGGGCGCCGTAGGGCAGGGAGCCGGCCTTCATGTCCGCCATGTCCTGCATATCGAAGATGCTCAGCAGTTCCAGGGCCCGCTCATGGGCGGCCTTTTCCTTTTTCCAGTATTTGGGCAGCCGGAACACGCCGGTGGCCATGGAGTAGGTCTCCTGATTGTGCAGGCCGATTTTCACATTGTCCTCCACGGACAGGTTGGAGAACAGACGGATGTTCTGGAAGGTACGGGCGATGCCCATGCGGTTGATCTGCACGGTGGTCTTGCCCGCGGTGTCGATGCCGTCCAGCAGGATGGTGCCGCGGGTGGGCTGATACACCTTGGTCAGCAGGTTGAACACGGTGGTCTTGCCCGCGCCGTTGGGGCCGATCAGACCGGCGATCTCCGTCCGGCCGATGGTCAGGTTGAAATCGTCCACAGCCCGCAGGCCGCCGAAGTCGATGCCCAGATGGCTGCATTCCAGAATGGGAGATTTGCCCACATCGCGGTCGGGGATGATGGAATGGCTGGGCACGGGGACCATTTTCGGTTTCTCAAAACGCTTAGCCATTGTCTTCCTCTCCTTTCCGATGGGGGATGATCTTTATCAGCACATTCTTCACAGCGGGGCTGTTGGTAGCCAGCATGACAAGGATCAGCACGATGGCATACACCAGCATACGGTAGTCGGCAAATTCACGCAGGGCCTCGGGCAGCACATACAGCACCGTGGCGGCGATGATGGAGCCCCAGATGTTGCCCAGACCGCCCAGCACCACATACACCAGCACCAGAATGGAGGTGTTGAAGTCGAACTTGGTGGCCTGCATGGAGGAGTAGTTCAGTCCGTACAGGGCACCGGCGGCGCCGGCCAGGGCGGAAGAAGTGACGAAAGCCATGAGCTTGTACTTGGTCACATTGATGCCCACGCTCTCGGCGGCGATCCGGTTGTCCCGGATGGCCATGATGGCCCGGCCGGACCGGCTGTTCACCAGGTTCAGCACGATGACCAGGGTGATCATGATGAGGATAAAGCCGGCGGTAAAGCTGGCGATGGTGGTCACATTCGCCGTGCCCTGGGCACCTTTCACGATGACGATGCCGTCCTCCAGCAGGTGCAGGTCCTCCACGCTTTTGGAGCCGTTGTAGTTGAACACAATGTGCAGGCCCTCGCTGTCGTGGCCCACGATCAGGCAGTTGATCAGTTCCTTGATGATCTCACCGAAGGCCAGGGTCACGATGGCCAGATAGTCGCCACGGAGCCGCAGGACGGGCACGCCCACGATCACACCGGCGATGGCGGCGCACACAGCGCCCACGATGATGGCAATGACCAGCCGGGCGGGGGCATAGGGAATGGCTTCCGCCAGACTCATGGCGGCAATGACGCCGGAGAAGGCGCCCACGCTCATGAAGCCCGCATGGCCCAGGCTCAGTTCGCCCAGGATGCCCACGGTCAGGTTCAGGGACACGGCCATAACGATATAGCAGCAGATGGGCACCAGCAGGCCCATGTGGGAGCGCTTGAGCATCCCGTTGTTCACCAGGATGGTGACGATGACAAAGGCCAGAATCACACCCAGATAGGTGGCAAAATTGGCTTTTGTCGTGCGTTTCATGTTTTTCAGTCTGTTCATATCCGCCACCTCACACTTTCTCAGGCACATACTTGCCCAGCAGACCGGCGGGACGCACCAGCAGCACCACGATCAGCACGGCAAACACGATGGAGTTGGACAGCTGGGTGGACAGATACGCCTTGGCCAGAGCCTCGATGATCCCCAGCAGGATGCCGCCCAGAAAGGCGCCGGGGATGGAGCCGATACCGCCGAACACGGCGGCGGTGAAGGCCTTGATGCCGGGCATGGAGCCGGTGGTGGGCATCAGCGTGGGATAGGAAGAGCACAGCAGCACGCCCGCGATGGCCGCCAGGCCGGAGCCGATGGCAAAGGTCAGGGAGATGGTGCGGTTCACATTGATGCCCATGAGCTGGGCCGCGCCCTTGTCCTCGGAGCAGGCGCGCATGGCCTTGCCCATTTTGCTCTTGCTGGTAAAGGTCGTCAGCACCACCATGATGACAATGCAGGCCGCCATGGTCAGCAGGGACACATAGGAAATGGACAGCTGGCCGTCAAACAGCTTCAGCGTGCCGCTGATCAGGGGGGGATACACTTTCGGTGCCGCACCCCAGATGAGCAGGGCGGAGTTCTGCAGGAAATAGGAAACGCCAATGGCGGTGATCAGCACAGCCAGGGAAGTGGCCTGCCGCAGGGGCTTGTAGGCCAGGCCTTCAATCACCACGCCCAGGACGGTACACACAAGCACCGCCAGCAGAAGGGACAGCCATCCGGGCAGATTCAGATAGCTGATCGCGCAGAAGGAGATATAGCCGCCCACCATGATGACATCGCCGTGGGCAAAGTTCAGCATCTTCGCGATGCCGTACACCATGGTGTAGCCCAGGGCGATGATGGCGTAGACGCTGCCCAGGCTGATGCCGCTGATGAGATAGGAAAGAAATTCCATTCGTTGCACCTCTATTTTCTCTGTGTTCTGTGGCAGAAACACGGCCGGTCCCCGGCACAGCAGCCCTGATCGGCTCTGTTTCTGCCATAGGAAATTCGTCTCAGAAATGCAAGTCTGGCTGGCGGGAGAAAAAACTCCCGCCAGCCTGATTGCACAAAGTTTCGCTTATGGATGGTTCACCCGGTGCACAAAGCTCAGGCGGCAACATACTTGCCATCGGTGATGACATAGATGTTGGGGGCCTTGGACACTTCGCCGTTAGCGGACCAGGTCATGTTGGAGCCGGTCAGGCCGTCCACGGAGAATCCGCCGGTGAAGGTGGCAACCAGAGCCTCGCAGATGTCCTCAGCGGACATATCGGGGGTGCAGCCAGCCTCGTTCAGGGCATTGTACAGCGCGTAGACGCAGTCATAGCCGTCAGCAGCAAACTGGTTGGGAGTCTCGCCTGCCAGGGCAACATACTTCTCCACAAAGCTGACAGTAGCATCGTCGGTGGCGTCAGCGGAGAAGGGGCTCTGCACGGTCACGCCCTCGGCCAGGGAGGTGTCGAAGCCTTCCAGGGTCAGGATGCCGTCCATGCCGTCCACACCGAAGAAGGTGGGAGCATAGCCCATGGCGTCAGCCTGGGACAGGATGACGGAAGCGGGCTGGTAGTAGATGGGCAGGAACACCAGATCGGCACCGGCAGACTGTGCGGCAGTCAGCTGCACGGAGAAGTCGGTGGCGGTGTCCTTGGTGAAGGTGCCTTCGTAGGCAGCTTCCATGCCGTTGGCCTTCAGCTCAGCGACAAATGCATCGCGGATGCCCTGGGAATAAGCATCGTCGTTGCGGTAGATAACAGCAACGGTGCTGTCAGCGCGGTTCTCAGCAATGTAGTCAGCAGCAGCGACGCCCTGGTTGGGGTCGGTGAAGCACAGCTGGAACATATTGTCCTTGCCGCTGGTCACATCGGGAGAAGAAGCGGACGGGGTCAGGCCGAACACGCGGTCCTCATACAGCTTTGCGGAAACAGCAATGGCGGAGCCGGTGGTCACAGGGCCGACCAGAACCTGCATGCCGTCATCCAGCAGCTTGTTGTAAGCGTTGACAGCGGTCTCGCCGTCAGCCACATCGTCCTGGAACTTCAGTTCGATCTGCACGCCGCCCAGAGCGTTGATCTCGTCAACAGCGATCTGAGCGCCGTTTTTGACAGCGTTGCCGTAAATAGCAGCTTCGCCGGTCAGGGGGCCGATACCGCCGAACACATAGGTGCCGGCATCGGCAGTCTCGCCGCTGGTATCGGTATCGTCAGCGGTGTCTTTGTCTCCGCTGCCGCCGCAGGCCACCAGAGTGAACAGCATGCAGACAGCCAGAAGCAGACTGATCCATTTTTTCATAGTTTGTTCCTCCTCACTATTACAGGTTTTTCTGTCGTTTCCAACAGAAAAATCTTGAATGCCATTTTAAACTGTTAAAATCCTTTTGTCAATTTATTTAAAATTAGTCGGACATTTTGTGGACCTTTGTACAAATTCTCTTTCTGACGGCGCTTTTCCCTTGTGCGATATTGCCAGAGAATTCCGGGGCCGATTTGGCACCGGGAAAAATATTTTTGGCATTTTTCAAATTCTTCCGAAAAAATATCTGTTTTTCCCAGAAAATACAAAAAGCATAATATGTCCGACAACTCGAATCGGACATCCGACAAAAAAGAAAACCGCCTGCGGATGCGGGAAACATCTGCAGGCGGGTGCCGGAGTTTCCTCCGGCGAGAGGGGGTATGGAAAAGAGAGGTGTCTTAGCAGATTCAGGAGGCCTGATTGGCCGATTCCAGAACGGAGGTCTCCGGGGGGGCGGCTTCCCCCAGCGTCACAGTGAGCAGCAGCTCCTCCCCGCCCCGGAACACGGACAGTTCCACCGTGTCCCCGGCGTGATAGCTGCGCAGGGCGGTGCAGAGGGCGTCCTCCGTGCCCACTTCCAGATCGCCCAGCCGGTAGATCACATCCCCGGCCTTCAGGCCGGCGGCCTGGGCGGGAGAGCCCTCCACCACGGAGAACACATAGGCGCCCTCCACGCTGTTGTAATACTGGGCGGCGTTGGAGGACATGGTCTTGGCGTGGACGCCCAGATAGGCTTTACCGGAGACATACCCGTTGGCAATCAGTTCCTGGGCAATGCCCATGGCATCATTGATGGGGATGGCGAAGCCCAGTCCCTCGATGCCGGTCTCGGAATATTTGGCGGTGACGATGCCGATGACTTCCCCGGCATCATTATACACCGGGCCGCCGGAGTTGCCGGAGTTCACGGCCGCATCGATCTGGA
>JALFTG010000096.1 GCA_022779345.1 Oscillospiraceae bacterium
ATTGTGGACTACGGGGTGGGCAATCTGTTCTCTCTGAAAAGTTCTCTGGACCATATCGGTTTGGAAGCCGTGGTCACCGGAGACGCCCAGACGCTCCGGGATGCGGAGAAGATCATCCTCCCGGGCGTGGGCGCTTTTGCCGACGCCGCCGCCAAGCTGGCCGCCACCGGTCTGGACCGGGTGGTCTGTGACGAGGCCGCCAAGGGCAAACCCATGCTGGGCATCTGTCTGGGGATGCAGATGCTGTTTGACAAGAGCTATGAGTACGGGGAACACAAGGGTCTGGGTCTGGTGCCCGGGGCCGTGAAGCCCATCCGGGATGTGATCGATCCCTGCCTGAAAATCCCCCACATCGGCTGGAATGCCCTGCACTTCCCTGCCGGGCGGGAGAAAAGCCCCATTTTCAAATACATCAATGAAAACGACTATGTGTACTTCGTCCACAGCTTTTACGGCGCCGACTGCGATGATTCCGTCATTGCCACCGCCGAGTACAGCGTGGAGCTGACCGCCGCCGTCCAGAACGGGAATGTGTACGGCACCCAGTTCCACCCGGAGAAGTCCGGCACCGTGGGCCTGAAAATTCTGAAAGCATTTGGTGAGGTGGACGGATGAAGATTTTTCCTGCGATCGATCTGATCGACGGCTGCGCCGTCCGGCTGGTCCGGGGCGATTACGCCCAAAAGACCGTTTACAGCGAGCACCCCGCCGATGTGGCCCTGCAGTTCAGGGATGCCGGAGCGGAGTACATTCATCTGGTGGACCTGAACGGGGCCAAGGATGGCACCTCCCCCAATTTTGCCACCGTCCGGGACATCGTCCGCACCTCCGGCCTGAAAGCAGAGATCGGCGGCGGCATCCGGTCCGAGGAGACGATCCTCCGGTATCTGGACGCCGGGGTGATGCGGGTCATTCTGGGCACCGCCGCTGTGGCGGACCCGGAGTTTCTGGGGAAGATGGTGCAGAAATACGGCGAGCACATCGCCGTGGGCGTGGACATCAAGGACGGCTTCGTGGCCGTGAAGGGCTGGACGGAGCTGTCGGAAAAGACCTGCGAGAGCTTCTGCGGGGAGCTGGCAGAGCTGGGCGTGAAAACCGTCATCTGCACGGATGTGTCCCGGGACGGGATGCTGGGCGGCACCAACACGGCGCTGTACCGGACCCTGTCCGCCCGGTTCCCCATGGACTTCATCGCCTCCGGCGGTGTGTCCACCCTGGAGGACATCTCCGCGCTCCGGGACATGGGGCTGGCCGGTGCCATCATCGGCAAGGCGTACTACACCGGGGCCATTGATCTGAAACAGGCAATCGAGGTGGCAAGCAAATGATCACAAAACGCATCATCCCCTGCCTGGATGTAAAAGACGGCAGAGTGGTCAAGGGCGTCAACTTCCAGGGACTCAGCGATGTGAACTCCCCGGTGGAGCTGGCGGCCTATTACAGCGACAACGGCGCCGATGAGCTGGTGTTCTATGACATCACCGCCTCCGCAGAAGGCCGGAAACTGTTCACGGACATCCTCACCCAGGTGGCGGCCACCGTGTTCATCCCCCTGACCGTGGGCGGCGGCATCAACACCCTGGAGGACTTCGACCGGGTGCTGAAGTGCGGGGCCGACAAGGTGAGCGTGAACTCCGGGGCCATCCGGGACCCGGACCTGGTGGGCCGGGCGGCCCGGAAATACGGCGATCAGTGCGTGGTGCTGTCCGCCGATGTGAAGCGGGTGGACGGCGTGTTCCGGGTGTTCGCCAAGGGCGGCCGGGAGAACACCGGCATGGAGGCTATCTCCTGGATCCGCCGGTGCGTGGACATGGGCGCCGGCGAGGTGGTGCTCAACTCCATCGACACTGACGGCGTGAAGGGCGGATTCGATCTGGAAATGCTGGACGCGGTGTGCAATGCCGTATCCGTCCCGGTGATCGCCTCCGGCGGCGCGGGCAAGATCGACGATTTCGTGGAGCTGTTCCGGGCCATCCCCAAGGTGGACGCCGGTCTGGCCGCCTCCATCTTCCACTTCGGCGAAGTGACCATCCCCGATTTAAAGAACGAACTGGACCGGAACGGCATCCCGGTGCGAATCTGAAACAGAAAGTGAGCATACTATGGTAACCATTGACGAACTGAAATTTGACGAGAAAGGACTCATCCCCGCGGTGGTGGTGGACCTGTACACCCGGGAGGTGCTGACCCTGGCCTACATGAACCGGGAAAGCCTGCAGATCAGCATGGACGAGGGCCGCACCTGCTTCTGGTCCCGGTCCCGGCAGGAACTGTGGCGCAAGGGCGAAACCAGCGGCAATGTCCAGCACATTGTGGACATCGTGGCCGACTGCGACAAGGACGCCCTGGTGGTCATCGTGGATAAGGAAGGCCCCGCCTGCCACACCGGCGCTGAGAGCTGCTTCCACAACTACCTGTGGGAGAGTGACGAGCGCCACGACTTCACCGTGGAGGGCCTGATGGACCTGCTCAAAGGGCGCAAGACCAATCCGAAAGAGGGGTCCTACACCACCTACCTGTTCGAAAAGGGCATCGACAAGATTCTGAAAAAGGTGGGCGAGGAGTCCACGGAGGTCATCATCGCCGCCAAGGCCGGGGACAAGCGGGAGACCATCTATGAGGTAGCCGACCTGATGTACCATGTGATGGTGATGATGGTGGAGATGGGCATCTCCACCCAGGACATTCTGGCGGAGCTGGCTTCCCGCCATGTGATCGACAAAAAGGTGAAGCAGGAGAAGATGACCTGATGGCCTTTTCCACTTTCCACAACCACACCACTTTCTGCGACGGGAAAAGCACCGCTGAGGAGATGGTCCGCACCGCCATCGCCGCCGGGTGTCCCTCCATCGGGTTCTCCGGCCACAGCTACACCTGGTTTGACGAGAGCTACTGTATGTCCCGGGCGGGCACGGCGCAGTACAGGGCTGAGATCCTGCGCCTCCGGGATCAATACGCCGGGCAGATCCGCATCCTGCTGGGCATCGAGCAGGACCTCTGGTCCGAGGAGCCGGTAGACGGCTATGACTTCGTGATCGGGTCGGTACATTATGTGAAAAAGGACGGACAGTTCCTGCCCGTGGACAACAGCCGGGAGGAACTGCTGGCAGGGGTGAA
>JALFTG010000107.1 GCA_022779345.1 Oscillospiraceae bacterium
CGATCAGGGTGGGGATGCTCATGACGCCGAAGCGGGCGGCGATACTGGGCTCATCGTCCACATTCACCTTCGCCACTTTGAACTTGCCCTCGTACTTGTCCCCCAGCTGGTCAATCACCGGGGCCTGCATCTTGCAGGGGCCGCACCAGGAAGCCCAGAAGTCCACCAGAGTGATGCCGCTGCCGATGACGCTGTCAAAATTCTTTTCTGTCAGATCCATGTGTGCCATGATTCGTTACTCCTTTTTTGAATCCAGATATTTTACTGCGGACAATGCCGCAATGTTGCCCTCGCCGACGCTCTTGGCGATCTGATAAGGTGCTCCGGTACAGTCCCCCGCGGCAAACACACCGGGGACATTCGTGCGCATCTCCCGGTCGGTGACGATGGTGCCCCGGTCCGTCTCCAGTCCCGACAGCAGCATGTCCGGTGCTACGCCCGGGCGCAAGATGAACACCCCGTCCACCGGGTACTCCGTGCCGTCCGCCGCAAGACCCGTCACCTTCTGCTCTCCGAGAATCCGGTAGTCCCTCGCCCGGCTTCTGTCAAAATACTCCACCTGACAGCCGATGCTCCGCAGAAACTCCGCCTCCTCCGGCGCGTCCTCCCGCAGGCCGATGACGGCCACGGGCCTGTTCCGGTACATCATCCCGTCACAGGTGGCGCAGTAGCTGACGCCCCGGCCCAGCAGTTCCGACTCGCCGGGATAGGGCTTGCCCCGGGTGACGCCGGTGGTCAGGATCACGCACCCGGCCTCCAGATAGTCGCTCTCCACGGCGATGCCGAAGCGCTCGCCCATGGGCAGGATGCTGGTGGCGTGGCCCTTGTGGAAAGTGACGCCCAGATCCTCCGCCTGACGGGTCATCTGCTCCAGCATTTCACCGCCGGACACGCCGGGCATACCGGGGTAGTTGTCCACCCGCTCCGCCTGATACAGCAGGGAATCCGCTGTTCCCGCGCTGACGATGGTCACGCTTTTTCCCCGCTGGCGCAATGTCAGCGCCGCGGAAATTCCGCCGGGGCCGCCCCCGATGATGACAGCGTCCGACATGGCGGACACCCCCTTTTTCGTCAAAATTCGGTACAGGATGATTGTACCATTTTATTTTTGACTTGTAAACGGAGAATTAGTCATTGTAAAATTTCCGGTTTCTGTATATAATGATTTTTATCGCAAGAGAACTGTTATGAAAGCCCCAACAGGAGGATAAAAGATATGGAAGAGACCACCAGCAATTTTATTGAGAATTTTATTGTCGAGGACCTGGCCCCCGGCGGGCAGTATGAGGGCATGACCGTCCACACCCGCTTCCCGCCCGAACCCAACGGCTATCTCCACATCGGCCACTGCAAGGCCCTGTGCATCGACTTCGGCACGGCGGAGAAGTTCGGCGGCATCTGCAATCTGCGGATGGACGACACGAACCCCACCAAGGAGGATGTGGAATATGTGGAGGCCATCCAGGAGGACATCCACTGGCTGGGCTTCGACTGGGATGACCGGTTCTATTATGCCTCGGATTACTTCGAGAAAATGTATGAGTGCGCCGTGGAGCTGATCAAAAAAGGTCTGGCCTATGTATGCGAGCTGACGCCGGAAGAGTTCCGGGAGTACCGGGGCGATGTGAACACCCCCGCCCGCTCCCCCTGGCGGGACCGGCCCGTGGAGGAATCCCTGGACCTGTTTGCCCGGATGCGCGCCGGGGAGTTCCCCAACGGCAAATACACCCTGCGGGCCAAAATCGACCTGGCCAGCGGCAACTTCAATATGCGCGACCCGGTCATCTACCGGATCAACCATATGCATCACCACCGGCAGGGGGACAAGTGGTGCATCTACCCCATGTATGACTTTGCCCACCCCATTGAGGACGCCATGGAGGGCATCACCCACTCCCTGTGCTCCCTGGAGTTTGAGGATCACCGGCCCCTGTATGACTGGGTCATCGCCAACTGCGACCTGCCCTCCAAACCCCGGCAGATCGAGTTCGCCCGGCTGGGCATCAACTACACGGTCATGAGCAAGCGGAAGCTCCGCCGTCTGGTGGAGGAAGGTCAGGTCTCCGGCTGGGATGATCCCCGGATGCCCACCATGGCCGGTCTCCGCCGCCGGGGATACACCCCCGCCGCTATCCGGAATTTCTCCGCCCGCAACGGCGTGTCCAAGGTGAACTCCACCGTGGAATACGGCTTCCTGGAGCACTGCCTGCGGGAGGATCTGAATGAGCACGCCCAGCGGGTCATGGCGGTGCTGCGCCCCGTGAAGCTGACCATCACCAACTATCCCGAGGGGCAGAGCGAGCTGCTCACCGTGGAAAATAACCCCCTGAATCCCGACGACGGCACCCGAGAGATCAGCTTCTCCCGGAACCTGTACATCGAGGCGGACGATTTTCTGGAGACTCCCATTCCCAAGTACAAGCGCCTCACCCCCGGCGGTCTGGAATGCCGCCTGAAAGGCGCCTATCTCATCACCTGCACCGGCTGTGTGAAGGATGCCGACGGCAATGTGGTGGAAGTGCTGGCGGAGTATGACCCGGACTCCCGGGGCGGCAATCCCGCCGACGGCCGGAAAGTAAAGGGCGCCACCATCCACTGGGTAGACGCCGCCACCGCCGTGGACGCGGAAGTGCGGGTGTATGACAATCTGTTCACCGATCCCGACCCAGACGCCGGGGACAAGGACTTCATGGATTATCTGAACCCCGAGAGTCTCGTCACCCTCACGGGCTGCAAGGTGGAGGCCAGTCTGGCTGACGCCCCCATGCCGGAAAAGGGTAAGACCGCCCAGGGCTATCAGTTCCTGCGCCAGGGCTACTTCTGCCTGGACAACAGGGACGCCGCCCCCGGCCATCTGGTGTTCAACCGCAGCGTGGCGCTGAAAGACAGCTTCAACAAGTAATCGCAAACCGCAACCCCGCCGCTCGGCTGAGCGACGGGGTTGGTTTTTACTCTGATGATCCTGGGTTCCTGATTCACTTTCTCCCGATGGTATACAGGTCCGTCCGCCGGGCGGGCATCAGGGGCAGCTGGGCACGGGTGTGGGCGATCTCCGTCAGGTCCAGATCCACGGTGAGGATCGTCTCCTCCGCACCCGCCCGGGCCAGCACCTGGCCCATGGGGTCCACCACGATGCTGTTGGCGTAGGACACATAGGGCCCGTTCTCATCCCGGGCCGGGGCGCAGCCCACGGTGAACACCTGATTGTCCACCGCCCGGCTGCGAAACATCAGTTCCCAGTGCTTCGGGCCGGTGGTCATATTGAAGGACGCCGGGACGAACAGTACCTGCGCCCCCTCCAGCGCCATGATCCGGGCCAGCTCCGGGAAGCGCATATCAAAGCAGATGCACAGGCCCAGCTTCCCGAATTCTGTATCGAACACGGTGATGTCATCGCCCGGCGTGAAGGTCCGGGACTCCTGGAACCGCTGACCGCCCTCAAAGTTCACATCGAACAGGTGGACCTTCCGGTGCCGGGCGATCTGGGTGCCTGAGCGGTCAAACACGAAGCTGGTGTTGTAAATCCGCTCCCCCTCCCGCTCCGGAAAGCTGCCGCCGATCAGGTACATCCCGGTTTTCCGGGCCGCCTCCGACAGGGCCTGCCAGATGCTCTCTCCGGCGCACTCGGCGTTGGCCAGAAAGGACCGGTTCGTGTACAGGCAGGGGAACATCTCCGGCATCACCGCCAGATCCGCCCCGGTCTCCCGGGCGCGGTCCATCAGCTCCGCCATATGGGCCAGATTCACCGCCTTGTCCGCGGTGGTGTTCATCTGAATGACTGCGATCTTCATGGATTTGCCTCCGTTTCCGTCCTCACCCGGTTTGACAGGCCGGGCATCGGGGTACGCTTTTCTGTGCTCAGTATAGCCCATTTCCGCCGGGGACGCAAGGACCGGGGAATTTGCTTGACAAAAAAAGACAGGGGCACTATTCTAAATATATCTATTGAATTGCGAGGAAAAACGCCATGAAAGACGGTTTTATTAAAGTAGGTGCGGCGGCCCTGCCGCTGACGGTGGCCGATGTGACCGGCAACGCGGAGATCATCCGGGAGCGGATGATCCAGGCGGATGGACTGGGGCTGAATCTGGTGGTGTTCCCGGAGCTGTGCGTCACGGGATACTCCTGCGGGGATCTGTTTTACAGCGATGTGCTCCAGCGCTCCGCCATGGACGCTCTGGAGTCCCTCACCGCCGCCACGGAGGGGCTGTACCCCGTGGCCGTCATCGGTCTGCCCGTGCGGTACCGGGGCAAGCTGTACAACTGCGCCGCCGTGCTCCGCGACGGGCACTGCCTGGGCATCGTGCCCAAGGTGCATCTGCCCAACCACGGGGAATTTTACGAACAGCGCCAGTTCTCCTCCGGGGCCGACCTGCCCGCCAGCGCGGCGGTGATGGTCCGGGGCGAGCCGGTGCCCATGGGCACGGACCTGCTGTTCGCCCATGAGACGCTGGACAACTACACCTTCGGCGTGGAGATCTGCGAGGATATGTGGGCCCCCGATCCTCCCTGCCGGACACTGTGCGAAAACGGGGCGCTGATTATCGCCAATCTGTCCGCCTCCGATGAGGTGATCGGCAAGGCGGAATACCGCCGCACCCTGATCTCCGCCACCAGCGGCCGGCTGGCCTGCGGCTATATCTACTGCGCCGCCGGGCCGGAGGAGTCCACCCAGGACATGGTGTTCTCCCGGCACAACCTCATCGCCGAGAACGGCGCCATTCTGGCGGAGAACAAGCCCTTCGGGGACAAGGTGTTCACCGTCACGGAGATCGATGTGAACAAGCTGGCCAACGAGCGGCACCACAACACCACCATCGCTGATGACGGGGACGACGCCTGCATCGTGCCTTTCGCCCAGCCCATCCGGGAGACGGCGCTCACCCGGTATGTGGCCAGAAATCCCTTCGTCCCCGCGGACGATGACGAACTGAACGCCCGTGCCGAGGCGATTTTGCAGATTCAGTCCCAGGGGCTGGCCAAGCGGATGCGCCACGCCTGGGCAAAGACGGCGGTGATCGGCATTTCCGGCGGTCTGGACTCCACCCTGGCGCTGCTGGTGGCCGTCCGGGCCATGAAGCTGCTGGACCGTCCCATGACCGATGTGGTGGCCGTGACCATGCCCTGCTTCGGCACCACGAAGCGCACCAAGTCCAACGCCGTCACACTCTGCGAGCTGCTGGGCGTGACGCTCATGGAAGTGAACATCACCAAGTCCGTGCTCCAGCACTTTGAGGATATCGGCCAGGACCCCAACACCCTGGATGTGACCTTTGAAAACGCCCAGGCCCGGGAGCGGACCCAGGTGCTCATGGACATCGCCAACAAGACCGGCGGCATCGTGGTGGGCACCGGCGACCTGAGCGAGCTGGCCCTGGGCTGGGCCACCTACAACGGCGACCACATGAGCATGTACGGCGTAAACGCCTCCGTGCCCAAGTCCCTGGTGCGGTACATTGTCCGCCACGAGGCCATGACCGCCGCGCCCGAACTGGCGGCGGTGCTGTATGACATTCTGGACACCCCCGTGTCCCCGGAGCTGCTGCCCGTGGACAAGAGCGGCGACATGAGCCAGAAAACCGAGGACCTGGTGGGTCCCTACGAGCTCCACGACTTCTTCCTGTACCATATGCTCCGCTTTGGCGCCGGGCCGAAGAAGATCTTCCGTCTGTGCCGGTATGCCTACGGCGGGGATTATGATGACAGAACCATTCTCCACTGGCTGCGTACCTTCGTGCGCCGGTTCTTCATCCAGCAGTTCAAGCGCTCCTGCCTGCCCGACGGCCCCAAGGTGGGCACGGTGACCCTGTCTCCCCGGGGCGACTGGCGGATGCCCAGCGACGCCTCCTCCCGCATCTGGCTGGATGAGGTGGCCGAACTGGAGAAGGAGTACGGTATCGCATGATCCGGCTTGTCTTTCTGGTAGTGCTGTTCGCCGCCATCCGGGCGGTGCTGAATCTGGCCCGGAAATGGGTCCAGCGGCAGGCCGCCGATGTGGATACCGTGGCTGTGGAATACACCGTCATCTCCTCCACCCCGGATGCGCCCCGGCCCTTCGGGTACAAGACCGGCTGGCTGGCCGTCCGCACCACGGACTCCGCCGCCGTCCGCCGGGCGCTGGGGCTGAAGGACCCGGTGATCGCGAACTGGGAGAGCGGACTGGAGCTGGCGGGCGCCAGCGGCAAGGTGTTCGTCACCCCGGTGCTGGACGGGTTCGTGCTGGTCATCGGCGTCACGGACCTGCTGTCCGGTACCCGGCGGCTGGACGCCATCGGCCGGCAATTTCCCGAGGTGCAGTATTTCGTCGCCCACCGGGTGACGGAGTACCACGGCTGGGCAAGATACGAGGGCGGGGTCTGCACCCGGCGGTACGCCTGGGTGGGCGAATCCGGGCAGGTGCTGTGCAATGACGGCCCGCTGACGGAGCAGGAGCTGTCCCTGGGCTTTGCCCGGTTCCCGGCGTCGGACCGGGATGAGGCGGCGCTGCTCCCCGGTGAGGAGGATGTCCGCCGTCTGGCCGCTGCCTGGGGCGTGGACCCGAATCTGTCCCGTCATCAGGAGGAACGGTCTACCGGGTATCTGTGTACCCTGCCGTGAAGATAAGAGATAAAGGATAAGAGATATCAGTTTCTTCCCTGTCATTGCGAGGAGGGGTGAAACCCCGACGTGGCAATCCGCTTCCCCTGTTGTGGGTCTATGTGCGCAAAAAAGGAGAACGGATTCCCACGTCGCTGCGCTCCTCGGAATGACAGTGTTTGGGTCCGGCGCTGGTTTCATTCTGCGGTGCCGGGCGCACATCGGGAAAATCCACTACCGCACCATAAAAGACACCCCCGCACCTGGTTCCCGATGTGGAAACGTTGGTGCGGGGGTTGTATTTTCTGCGGTTATCAACGGACACCGGGCCGACACACAGGTCGGCCCCTACACGATGTCGGGGGGATAGCGGCATCATATGCGGTGCAGAAAGGCCGTTTTTCCGTGTAGGGGCGCACCTGTGTGTGCGCCCGCTTGCAGGTTCACCACCGCACCATAAAAGACACCGGCATGGAATCGTTCATTCCATGCCGGTGCCTTTTACCATGTTTTCTTACAATGGTCACATATGTAGGATTTTCCAAGTTCAGTTGATGCAATTCCCCAAAATGAAACATCCATTTTCTTATCGTCCCAAGTTTCAAACCGAACCTTGTAGTGCCCGCAATAGGGACACGAGGAAGTCATATACCGCACCGCCCACGGGGTCGTGTCCTTTTGACTTCTAAAAGCAGCAATTCGTTCGGCCTCAATCTCCTGCTTTTCTTTTTCTTCCATTTCTTTTCTAAAAGCTGCTAACTCCTGTTCCTGCTTCTCCATTGATTTGTCAAGTGAACATTTCGCTTTTGCACCAGTCTTTGTGCCGTTAGAAAACATTATCCACCCTCCATAGAGCATCAAAAATAGTCCTGCAACTATTCCGATCATTGCCCCTGATGAGAAGCACGTTAATCCGAGCCCAATCATTATGATTCCAAGCGCAACCTGTTGTCCTTTTTCATCACTGTCTCCATTGCGAACAATCATCAGCACGACCCCGAAAGCAATCACAAATAAACCAATGATAAATAACATATCAATCCCTCCCTTTTGATTTATTTTAGATAAATTTTATCTAATAGTCAATAGATAAATCCTATCTAAGGTAACATTCTTTTATTGAACAATACAGGAGTTGCCTTATGGATAATCGAATACGAGACCTACGTGAGGATCACGACTTGACGCAACAGCAAATTGCAGATTGCATGGGGATCACACAGCGGAAATACAGTTATATTGAAACCGGAACCCAGCCGCTCACGGACGAACTCCTGGTGAAACTGGCCGACTACTATGGCGTGAGCATTGACTATCTGCTGCGGCAAACAGATAACCCCGTACGGAATATCTGATAAAACACGCCCCGCCCTGACGGAAGAACCGTTGGGGCGGGGCGTGTTTTGTCTGTTTTCAGAATTCGATGACTTCCGGGTCAGCGGTGAAGGAACTGAAGGTGGCCGTGGCATGCTTGAAATACCACACCTGGGTATTGGT
>JALFTG010000114.1 GCA_022779345.1 Oscillospiraceae bacterium
GGTGCAACATCCGGTTGGAAGTTGGAAGCAGCGAAGCCATGGAGAGGCGATCCACCTGCCGAGTCGTGCAGGTTATAATTGAGCCCCACGGCAGGGCGGGGTTTTCATCAACGAAGGCTACGCCTTCGTTGATTTTTTTTGCGCCAACGGCGGGGCGCACCCTATGTATCTCCGCCGCACAATCCTGGCTCCCCCTATGGGGGAGCTGGCACGGCCGCAGGCCGTGACTGAGAGGGCCCTCTCCGCCCCCCTGCGGGGGCACCTCCCCCCCGTTTTCCACCGGAACCAACTGATACGGGTAGGGGCGCACCTGCGTGTGCGCCCGGCGCGGGACGGACGGCGGGCCGACACACAGGTCGGCCCCTACCCGTTGAAACAGGACACCTCCGTCCCCGGATCATTTCTAATTCCTGCTTCCTCCCCTGAGCGCAAAGGGAGGAGGCTCCGGTACGCTCCAGACGCAAAACAGGGCGCACAACCGTGCGCCCTGTTGGAACTTTATTCCGTTTTTCAGCCGAAGAAGGAGCGGATCTGGCCATAGAGGACCACCAGCATGACGATGGGGACGATCACCTTGTAGCAGATCGTGAGCAGCCGGTTCTCCCGGATGCCGCACTCGTCGGTGATGGTCTTGGTGCCGTACCGCCAGCCGATGAGCAGGCTGGTGAGCAGGGCGCCCAGGGGCATCAGGCAGCTGGCCGTGAGCATATCATACAGGTCCAGGAAGCTGCCGTTCCAGGTCTGGGCGGGCAGGGACGCGAACAGGTGCCGCAGCAGGGCCAGGGGCGTGCGCCCCTCGATCAGGCCCACAGCGTCCAGCGCCACAGGCAGGGACATGACGAACACCAGCACCGTGCACGCCAGAGCCACCGTGCGGCGTTTGGGCGGCTGATGCCTGTCGATCCGCCGGTCCACGATGCAGGAGATGCTCACCTCCAGCAGGGAGACAGAGCTTGTGAAGGCCGCGATGATGACCACCAGGAAGAAGAAAAAGCCCAGCAGCAGGCCGAATTTCCCGCCGATGTTATAGAACACCTCGTGCATGGTCACGAACAGCAGCTTCATGCCGGACAGATGGGCGTCCGGTCCCACGAAGGTGATGGCCGCCGGGATGACCAGGCTGCCCGCCAGAATGGCGATCAGCGTATCCGCCCCGCAGACCACGGCGGCGTCCCGGGCGATGTTCTCTTCCTTGCTCAGATAGGAGCCGTAGGCCACCATGACGCCCATGGCCAGGGACAGGGAGAAGAACATCTGTCCCGCCGCGGTGGTGACCACGGAGAAGAAGTTTTCTTTCAGATAAGTGAAGTCCGGGGAGAACACGAACCTGTAGCCCTCCGCCGCGCCGGGCTGCCGGGCGATGTACACCACCAGCGCCACCAGCATGACAAACAGCAGGGGCATGACCACGCTGGAGAATTTCTCGATGCCCTTCTGCACGCCGCCGGCCAGAATCAGACCGGTGATGCCCGCGAACAGGCCGCTGCACACGATCAGGGCGCCGGTGCTCTGGCTGAAGGATTCAAAAAATGCCGCACCCGTGGCGGAAAAGCCGTTCAGCCCCAGAAACTCCAGCAAAAAGCCGAAGCAGTACCGCAGGCACAGGCCGCCCAGCACGCTGTAATAGGCCACCACAACCGTGCCGGAGATGACGCCCATATAGCCCACCAGGGGGAAGCGGCCGTCCATCCGGCGGAACGCCCCCACGGCGCTGCGGCCGGTCTTGCGGCCGATGGCAATTTCACCCATCAGAACGGGGAAGCCCACGGCGACAATCAGGACCAGATATACAATCAGAAAGGCGGCGCCGCCGTTGGCACCCATTTTGTAGGGGAAGCCCCACAGGTTGCCCAGGCCCACCGCGGAGCCGATGGCGGCCATCAGAAAGCCGATACTGCTGCCGAAGTTCCCTCTGTGATGATGTTGTTCCATATTTATTCCTCCGAATCCCATCCGCAGCCGGTGCGAATGGGTGCTTGTAACTTCCGCGATCTTCCGTTACAATGGATGCATCCGCCCCGTTGCGGTTTCTTGTCTGCTGTCAATGGACAGCGGCTCTACTGTTATACCAGATTTCAGGAGGTTTTGCAATGGCTAAAATAAAAAATTTGCTGATTTTCTTCCCGGTTGACAAAAATTTTAAAGATGAGATCGTCAAAAAATTACCGGAAACGAAAATTTTATACCGTACCGGAAAGAATCTCACCCTGGCGGACATCCGGGAGGCGGATGTGATCTTCGGCAATGTTCCGGCGGATATGCTCGCCGACGCACCCAACCTGAAGTGGCTCCATCTGGCCAGCGCCGGAACCGACGGCTACACCCCCGTGCTGGACCGGGGCATCGCCCTGTCCAACGGCACCGGCGCCTATAACGACACCATCGCCGAGCATATGCTGGCCGTCACCGGGGCGCTGTGCCTGGGGCTGCCCCGGTATGCCCGGCAGCAGCAGGCCCACCACTGGGCGCGCGCCGGCTGGTCGAAATACATCATGGACTCCACCCTCGCCATCCTGGGCTGCGGCAGCATCGGCACCGCCTATGCCCGGCGGGTCCACGGTCTGGGGGCGTACACCATCGGCGTGCGCCGGAGCCCCTGCGCCGCCCTGCCCGAAGGCGTGGACGAGATGGTCACCATGGCCCAGCTGGACAGCGTCCTGCCCCGGGCGGATATCGTGGCCATGGTCATGCCCAACACCCCGGAGACCCGGGGCATCATGGACGCCCGGCGGATCGGTCTGATGAAAGACGGCGCCCTGCTGATCAATGTGGGCCGGGGCAATGCCCTGGACCCGGACGCTCTGTATGACGCGCTGGTGTCCGGCAAGCTGGACGCCGCCGCCATCGATGTGGCCTACACCGAGCCCCTGCCGGCGGAGGACCGGCTGTGGGACGCCCCCAATCTGCTCATCACCCCCCACATCGCCGGAGGCTGGAACGGGGACCAGGGTACCTCCTCCCCCGCCATGGCAAAGCGGATCGGCCGGGTGTTTTTCGACAATCTGGACTGCTTCCTCACCGGCCGCCCCCTGAAAAATGCGGTGGATCCTGCCACAGGATACACAAAACGCGCACTTTGACCCAGTTCCCTCCCTTGCAATTTCCGCAGGGCCTGTTATAATAGTACTGTACGACTTGAAATATGGGCTCATGCCCGCATACTTATGAGGAGGAATCCCAAAATGACTTATGAGATCGACATAGCCGGTCTTAAACGCGATCTGCCCCTGTGCCCCCTGAATGACCAGTTGTCCATTGCCGGCTTCGTGCTGTTCGGCGATGTGGAGCTGACGGTCCACTGCGCCGCGGAGCTGCTGAAGATTGCGCCCGATTACGATTACATGATCGCCCCCGAGGCAAAATCCATCCCCCTGATCTACGAGATGGCCCGCCAGTCCGGCGCGGAGCACTATTTTGTGGCCCGGAAAAAGGCCAAGGCGTATATGACCGATGTGTTCGAGGTGGATGTCCAGTCCATCACCACCGCCGGCGTCCAGACCCTGGTGCTGGACAAGGCCGACGCGGACATGATCCGGGGCAAAAAGGTGCTGATCGTGGACGATGTGATCTCCACCGGCGAGTCCCTCCATGCCATGGAAGAGCTGTGCGCTGAAGCCGGCGCCACCGTGGTGGGCAAGATGGCCGTCCTGGCCGAGGGCGACGCCGCCAAGCGGGAGGACATCACCGTGCTGGCGCCCCTGCCCCTGTTCCATCCTGACGGAACTCCCATCGAGGCCTGATGCCCGAAAGGGAACAGTATATGGCTCTGGCCCTGGAACTGGCCCGGGAAGCCGCGGCCGCCGGGGAAGTACCCGTGGGCTGCGTGGTCGTGTCTCCTGACGGGGAGGTCATCGGCCGGGGGCGGAATCTCCGGGAGGAGACCGGGGACGCCTGCGCCCATGCGGAGGTCCTGGCCATCCGGGAGGCCTGCGCCCGTCTGGGCACCTGGCGGCTGGAGGGCTGCACCCTGTATGTGACCCTGGAGCCCTGCCCCATGTGTGCCGGGGCGATCATCAATTCCCGCATCCCCACGGTGGTGTACGGGGCCAAGGAACCCCTGTCCGGCTCCTGCGGCAGCGTGATCAACCTGTTTGAGGAGCGGTACGGCCACCACCCCGCCATCTACGGCGGCGTCCTCCGGGAGGACTGCGCCGGGGTACTGTCCGATTTCTTCCGCACCGTGCGGGAACCATAAGCCAAAAAATCCCCTGTCCGTACACGGACAGGGGATTTTTGCGCTGTGAGGGGGCAGGTTCCCCGGCGCATTCGGAAACGGGCGCACACGCAGGTGCGCCCCTGCCCACGGCAATCGGTTCCGGCGGGAAATCCCGCACGGGCGGTTTTGGAACCCGCCCCTACGATACAAATCCCTCCGGGTGCGGCAGAACGGGATCGGGCATGATCCGAAATTACACGGAACCCCATTCCAACGGGTAGGGGCCGGGTTCCCCGGCCCATGCGGTTCCGGCAAAATGCCCCGGAAATGGTTATTTCAGCAGCGTATACACAATCACCACGATGCCCAGCACGATGCGGTACCAGCCGAACACTTTGAAATCGTGGCGGCGGACATAGGCCATGAGCCACTTGATGCTCAGCACCGACACCACGA
>JALFTG010000117.1 GCA_022779345.1 Oscillospiraceae bacterium
AGGCGGATGTGACCTGGTCCGGGGCGTTTGAAACCATGACCGCAGAGAAGGTATTTGAATGAAAAATATCGTACTGATCGGAATGCCCGGTGCGGGCAAGAGCACCGTGGGCGTGGTGCTGGCCAAGGCCATGCATATGCGGTTTCTGGACACGGACCTGTCCGTCCAGGAGCGCATGGGCGAGTGCCTCCAGGACACCATCAACCGGGAGGGCAAGGAAGGCTTCCTGAAAATCGAGAATGAGGTGCTCAGCACCATCCATGTGAAAAACACCGTCATCGCCACCGGCGGCAGCGTGGTATACGGCAAAGAGGCCATGGCCGCCATGGAGGACGGGGGCGTGCTGGTGTATCTCCAGTACACCTACCCCACCATCGAGTCCCGCCTGACGAATCTGGACGTCCGGGGCGTGGCCATGGGCCCCGGTGAGACCCTCCGGCAGGTATACGACGACCGCATCCCCCGGTACGAAGCCGCCGCCGATGTGACCATCCCCTGCGAGGGGAAGGAAGTGGACGACATCGTGGCGGCGATCATGGAGAAAACGAAAGGTCTGCTGTAACGAAAGCAAACACCCCCGTGCATCACAACTGTGATGCACGGGGGTGTTTTTGTTGTCTCAAGCCTTTCCCTTTTCAAGGGGAAGGTGCCCCCCCGCAGGGGACGGAGAGGGCCGGAATCTGACCGCCCTCTCAGTCACGGCTTCGCCGTGCCAGCTCCCCCAGAGGGGGAGCCATGTTTGCTGCGGCAGATGTCCGGGAACGGGGAATTCTAATTCCTCATTCTCAGAGAAACTGCGCGAAAATGCTGGCGCCCACCACGGTGATCAGGCCGCTGGTGGCGATGGACAGACTGGCCATGGCGCCTTCCACCTCCCCCATCTCCAGGGCCTTGGCGGTGCCCAGGGCATGGGAGGAGGAGCCGATGGCGATGCCTTTGGCCACCGGATCTGTAACCCGCAGCAGCTTCAGAAACGGCTCGGCCACCACATTGCCCACCAGCCCCGTCAGGATGATCACCGGCACGGTGATGGCGGGATAGCCCCCCAGCTCCTCGGCAATGCCCATGCCGATGGGGGAGGTCACGGACTTGGGAAGCAGGGTCACATACTGCTCGTGGGTCAGATGGAACACCAGAGCGATGACCAGCACCGTCACCAGCGAGGTGAGCACGCCGCTGAGGATGCCCACGCAGATGGCGGCGAAGTTCTCTTTCAGCTTGGACAGCTGCTCATACAAAGGGATGGCCAGACACACCGTGGCCGGGGTCAGGAACCAGCCCAGATACCTGGCGCTGGCGTAGTAGGTGTCGTAGGAGATGCCCGTCACCGCCAGAAAGGCGATGCACAGCAGCACGGCGATGAGGATGGGGTTGAAGATGGCCAGCCTGAACCTGTTTTTCATCCACACCCCGATAAAATAGGCCGCCAGACTCAGCACGCTGCCGAAAAAGGCGGAGGACACGATCAGCTCACTCATCCTTCTCCCCTCCTTTCCGGGACACCACCGCCTGGGTCAGCACGCCGCTGACCGCCATGACGATGAGGGTGGACACGGTGATGGTCAGCACCGCCGGGATCAGCATGGCCCGGATGTCCGCCCAGGAGTCGATGAGCTGCACGGTGATGGGGATGAAGAACACGGTCATGACCTCCACCAGATACATGCCCACGCCCTTCACATCCTCCAGCCGGATGATGTGGGCGCACAGGGCCGCCAGCATGAGCACCAGCCCGTAAATACTGGCGGGGATGGGCAGGGGCAGCAGCGCGTGCAGCGCCTCCCCCAGGAAGGAGATCAGCAAAATAAGAAAGATTTGTTTCAGAATTTTCATAATGGTACACGCCTTTTTGAAAATCAGGAATGAGAAATTTCGATAATTACCGCACCAAACATGGCTCCCCCTCTGGGGGAGCTGGCACGGCCGCAGGCCGTGACTGAGAGGGCCGTCAGATTCCGGCCCTCTCCGCCTCCTGCGGGGGCACCTCCCCCCCCATAGGGGGCGGCAACGGGATCGGTGGTCAACCCACGGTTTTCGTAGGGCCGGGTTCCCCTGCCCGTGTGAGAAAACCTGACGGAACCGAATGATACGGGTAGGGGCGCACCTGCGTGTGCGCCCGTTGTGAGACGGACCCCGGGCCGGCACACAGGTCGGTCCCTACCCGGTGAAATGGGCAAGGCGACAGTTTATCCCCCGATCTCACTGTAGGGGCGGGTTCCAAACCCGCCCGGTGCCCGACGACCACCGGACCCCCACCCGCCCCAACGGCGGCAGACAGCACGATGGGCCTGCCGAAAAGCACCGCCCGCAGACAAACGAACATGTCATTCCGAGGCGGAGCGAAGCGGAGCCGTGGGAATCCGCATCCCCTGTCCCCTGGGGAAAGGAGTACGGATTGCCACGGCCCTGCGGGCCTCGCAATGACATGGTGGTCTGACGCAGTTTCGCCTGTTCAGCAGACCCAACGGGTCATTACTTGTCTTTTTTCAGCTCTTCCAGAATTGCCGCCAGCAGTTCTTCCGTGGTGGGAGCGGGAGGCGCTTCCGGCTCGGCGGGAGCGGGGGTTTCCTCCTCTTCCTTCTTCAGGTGGGTCATTTTGTTCACGGCCTTGACCATGCAGAACACGATGAACGCCATGACCAGGAAGTTCAGCAGGGCCTGGATGAAGTTGCCGTAGGTGATGACGGCGCCGCCGATGGTGACGGACAGGGCGGCAAAGGAAATGCTGCCCGTGAAGATGCCCAGCAGCGGCATGATGATGTCGTTGATCAGGGAAGTGGTGATGGCGGAGAAGGCGCCGCCAACGATGACGCCGACTGCCAGGTCCATCACATTGCCCCGGGCGATGAATTCCTTGAACTCCGCGATAAAGCCTTTCTTTTCTTCCATAATGGTTTCTCCTTTGTATGTAAATTTTTTATTTACACAATGATGGTGTGTCCGTCCGCCCGGCCAGATAGTCCAGGGAGACCTGAAAATAGTCGGCCAGCTTCACCAGCGTGGAAAGCGTCGGCTCGGAATCGCCGCACTCATAACGCCGGTAGGATCGGAACACGATCCCCAACTCCGCCGCCATCTCCTGCTGGTTCAGCCCGACGGATTTCCGGCATTGCCGCAGCCGTTCCTGAAAAACAGACATTTTTTCTGCCTCCTTCCAAAAAAGGCCATATTTGGACGATATAACCCCTAGGGGCAACTTCCATACCGTGTCCCGGACAATCACCGTACCAATACGGCTCCCCCTCTGGGGGAGCTGGCACGGCGAAGCCGTGACTGAGAGGGTTGTCAGATTCCGGCCCTCTCCGCCCCCTGCGGGGGCACCTCCCCCAAAGGGGGAGGCAACAGGATCGGTGGTCAACCCACGCCGGGCCGACACACAGGCCGACCCCTACCCGGTTGAAGGGGATGCATGCGGTTTTCGGAGCAAGGGCGGGCTTCCATACCGTGTCCCGGAGAATCACCGCACCAATACGGCTCCCCCTCTGGGGGAGCTGGCACGGCGAAGCCGTGACTGAGAGGGTGGTCAGACTCCGGCCCTCTCCGCCCCCTGCGGGGGGCACCTCCCCCAAAGGGGGAGGCAACAGGATCGGTGGTCAACCCAC
>JALFTG010000136.1 GCA_022779345.1 Oscillospiraceae bacterium
GGGATGCTCTCCCCGGTGATGGCGGACTCATCCAGGGCCCCGCTGCCGGAGCGGATGATCCCGTCCACGGGGACGCTCTCCCCGGACCGGACCACCAGCAGATCCCCCACCCGCACCTGATCGGCGGGAATGGCGACCTCCTCCCCGTCCCGGAGGACCGTGGCGGTTTTCGGGGACAGGTCCATGAGTTTTTTCAGGGCGTCCTTGGTCTTGCCCTTGCTCCGCTCCTCCATGTATTTGCCCACGGTGATGAGGGTCAGAATGGTGCCGGCGGATTCATAGTACAGCCCGTCCATGTGGACCATGGCCCCGGCCATGTCCATCCGGCCCATGCAGGCGGCCATGGCCAGGGTGGAATACACACTGTAGACCAGGGATGCCCCAGCACCCAGGGCGATCAGGGCGTCCATGCTGGGGGACAGGGCCTTCAGGGATCTGAAGCCGGAGATGAAATACTGCCGCTGGAGCACCACGATGGGGAGGGTGAGCAGCAGTTCCACGACGGCCAGCACCAGCATATTCTCCATCCCGGCGAGAAACGGCGGCAGGGGCAGACCCATCATGCCCCCCATGCCCACATACATGAGCACGATCAGAAAACCGGCGGACCAGAAGATGCGCCGTTTCACCTCCGCAGCATGGTCGGTTTCCTGCTGGGAGACGGACACGCCCTCCGCTGCCGTGCCGGGCAGGGATGCCCCGTATCCCGCGTGCTCCACGGCGGCAATGATGGCCTCCGGCCCGGTGGCCGCCGGGTCATAGTCCACGGTCATGGAGTTTGTGAGCAGGTTCACCGCGCAGGATGCCACGCCGTCCACATGGTCCACGGCCTTCTGCACATGGGCCTGACACGCCGCGCAGGTCATGCCGGATACATCAAATTTCTGAGTTTTCAGATCCATAGAAACACCACTTTATCATGAGGAATGAGAAATCAGGAATGAGGAATCAGGAATAATACCGCACTCAATTTGTGTCATTCCGAGGAGGGCGTCAGCCCGACGCGGGAATCCGTTCTCTTTTTCCCGGTTCCACATCGCACATGAGGGGATGCGGAATGCCGCGTCGCTGCGCTCCTCGCAATGACAGAAATGTACAGCACCGCATGGATTTCAACGGGCAGGGGCCGGCCTGTGTGTCGGCCCGCTGTCCGCCCCCCGCGGGGGCACCTCCCCCAGAGGGGGAGGCTTTGCGCCGCATCCCCGTTTTCCTATAGTTTATCACAAATCAAAAACCCTTCAACCCTGAACGAATCGGGGAAAATCCCGGTTTTGCACCGGGAGCGTTGCAAAACGGGGAAATCGTGCTACAATGTGTATCGATCATCAAATTCCAGTAAAATCCGGGGGGAATCTCCATGAAACTGAACCAACGGACCAAGGGCGTGCTGTGTATCCTCAGCGCCGCCCTGTTCTTTGCGGGGATGAATACCTTCGTGCGTCTGGCAGGGGACCTGCCGGTATTCGAAAAGGCCTTTTTCCGCAACTTCATCGCCGCCATCATGTCGGTGATTCTCATCCGGAAGCAGCATGTGCCGCTGTATCTGGGGAAGGGAAATGTAAAATATGTGGTGCTCCGGGCCGCCTTCGGCACCCTGGGCCTGCTGTTCAACTTCTATGCCGTGGACCATCTGGCCCTGGCGGACGCCAATATGCTCAATAAGCTCTCCCCGTTTTTCGCCATCATCTTCTCCTACTTCCTGCTGAAGGAGCGGGTGAAGCCCGTGCAGGCGGTGGCGGTGATCGGGGCGTTCATCGGTGCGCTGTGCATCATCCGGCCCACGGGACAGAATCTCCAGACCCTCCCGGCGGTGCTGGGCTTTTTCAGCGGAATGTTCGCCGGTGCGGCCTACACCTGCCTGCGGAAAGCCACCAGCAACGGGGCCCAGGGCCCGGTGGTGGTGCTGTTCTTCTCCTGCTTCTCCTGCATCGCCGTGCTGCCCTTCATCGCCATGGACTTCGTCATGCCCACCGCCCGGCAGCTGGTCATGCTGCTACTGTGCGGCATCTGCGGCGCCGGAGGCCAGTTCTCCATCACGGCGGCCTACACCTTTGCCCCCGCCAAGGAGATCTCCATTTACGACTACTCCCAGGTGATTTTCAGCGCCGTCATCGGCTACTTCCTGTTCAGCCAGCTCCCCGATGCCCTTAGCTTTGTGGGCTACGCCCTGATCATCTCCATGGCCGTGCTGAATTTCGTTTACCACAACAGATTTGAAAAAGACGGGGCCTGACCCCCGTCTGCTTCGCCGCCGCAGGTTCCCAACGGAACCTGCGGCGTTTTTTTGTATTGCGGGGGAGAAGCGGATTCCCACGTCGGGCTGGCGCCCTCCTCGGAATGACAGAGAAGAAATGAACGGCGTGCAGTCAAAAACTCTGTCATTGCGAGGAGCGAAGCGACGCGGCAATCCGCATCCCCTTGTGTGCGATGTGGGACCAGGAAAGAGAGAACGGATTCCCACCTCGGGCTAACGCCCTCCTCGGAATGACAGGGGAGAAAAGAACGGAACGCAGTCAAAAACTCTGTCATTGCGAGGAGCGAAGCGACGCGGCAATCCGCGTCCCCTTTGTGTGCGATGCGGGACCAGAAAAGAGAGAACGGATTCCCACATCGGCCTACGGCCTCCTCGGAATGACGGGAGAGA
>JALFTG010000171.1 GCA_022779345.1 Oscillospiraceae bacterium
AAACGCTCCCGAACTCCGGGAGCGTTTTTCAGTTCAGACTGCCGTCGTAACGGAGGTAAACATCATACCCCTCATGGAGAATTTCTCCCTGGGAACTGTCAGGATTGGCGGTGTGCCACCGCGTGGCCAGAAGAACAACATCCGGGGCGTTGGGATTGACGAATACCTCCGCTGCCTGCTTGTTGCAGGCCAGCTTACCCCGGGGGATCGTGTCATACCCGGAAAACTCCGCCTTGCCTGCGGAGACAAATCCGGTAGGGGCATTCCCCTCAATGCGGATGCCGTAGGACGACTCGATCTGTTTGTAAAAATCCGCAGGCACATCCGGTTCCTCTCCATAGTCCTCTGCACTCCACATGGACATATAAAGCTGACCGTTCACGGAGATCAGATCCCGTCCCCGGAGCCGTTCATCCACATACCGGACATAGTTTGCCGTGTCAGAGGACCGATCCTCCGCATCCTGGAAAACATAGATCCATTCCGGGGAATCCGCACTCACATAATACGGCCGGGCATTGTCCTCTCCGGCAACTATCGTCTCTCCTCCGTAAACAAAGCCCGTGGGAAGATCGTTCACCACGATGCAGTGGGGCGAGATGTAATAGGCCTGGCCATCCACCACAATATGGGGGGCAGATCCGGTGGGATCGCCTGTCTCCTCAACGGGACGGCTGTTCCACAGCCCGGTTCCCAGCACCACAGCCAGACACAGGCAGGCCGCCAGACCCAACCACCTTGTCAGGCCTTGCATCCTCCGTTTTTCCGGCAGACGGGCTTCCAGAATGTATGCATCATCCATTTCGCCCAGAACATCGCAGAATGTTTCTTTTCTCATATGTCAAAATCCCTTTCTGTCAGATAATCCCTCAGCTGTGTCCGCAGCCGGTGCAGGGTGACAGACACATGGGTTTCCGTCATGCCATACCGTCCGGCGATGGCGGAAACGCTGTCAAAATACCAGTACCGGCAGACAAATATCCGCCGTTTTTTCGGCGGCAGGGAAGCGAGAAATGCATTGATGGCCCGGACCAGTTCCCGGCGGTCCGCAGCCTGCTCCGTGCTGTCCGTCCCGGACACGCACTCCGCCAGCTCATCCAGCACCAGCGGTGTTTCTCCGCCGCCCCGCTTGTCTGCCCGGTTCTTCTCATACCGGTTCAGTGACAGATTTCGCGTGATCTTTCCCAGAAAAGTGGACAATATTCCCGGCCGGTGGGGTGGCATTGCGTTCCATGCCCGCAGCCAGGTATCGTTCACACATTCCTCCGCATCTTCCCGGCTCTCCAGAATGTTTCCGGCAATGGATGTGCAGTAGCTGCCGTATTTTTCCACTGTGGCGGGGATGGCCTGCTCATCCCGCGCCCAGTACAGGTCCACGATCCGGCTGTCCTCCATGGTCATCACCTCTTTCATCCTGATACACCGGAATGGTGGGAAAATCTTACAGAAAAGCAATCACATTATATCATACTTTCCGGGCAGGCCGCAGAACTTTTCTTCTGTTGCGAACTGCCGGAAAATATGGTAGAATGGCCATAATTGCGTTGGGAGGTGAGGCGCTGTGCGGATTTTGGGAATCGACCCGGGTGTGGCCATTGTGGGCTTTGGCGTGGTGGATTCGGACAAAGGGAAAAACCGGCTGGTGAAGTGCGGCGTGATCACCACACCTGCCCACACCCAGCTGTCGTCCCGGCTGAACAGCATTTATCTGGACCTGATGGAACTGATCGCCACTTTCAAGCCGGAGGCCATTGCCATTGAGGAACTGTTTTTCAACACGAATATCACCACCGGTATTTCCGTGGCCCAGGCCCGGGGCGTCATCCTGCTGGCCTGCTATCAGTCCGGGGTGCCGGTGTATGAATACACCCCGCTGCAGGTGAAGCAGGCCGTGTGCGGATACGGCCGGGCGGAAAAGAAGCAGGTCATGGACATGGTCAGGCGGATCCTGAATCTGCAGGATGTGCCCCGGCCCGATGACGCGGCGGATGCCGTGGCCATTGCATTGTGCCATGCCCGCAGCAGTACATCCCTGTTGTCTCAGAAAGGTGTCAACGAAGTATGTTCAACTATTTAAACGGAACCGTCACGGAGCTGGAGCCCAATCTGGCCGTGGTGGAGTGCGGCGGCGTGGGCTTTTCCCTGAATGTGTCGCTGAATACCCTTCGGGATCTGAAGCTGGGAGAGAAGGCCAAAGTCTATGTGGATGAGTCCATCCGGGAGGACGCCTTTGAACTGTTCGGGTTCTCCACGAAAAGTGAAAAGCGCTGCTTTGAACTGCTCACCGGTGTGTCCGGCGTGGGCCCCAAAGCGGCGATGGCCATTTTGTCCGCCACCACGCCCGACGGTCTGGTGGCCGCCGTGCTGAACGGGAATGAGAAAGTCATCACCGCCGCTCCCGGCGTGGGAAAGAAGCTGGCCCAGCGGGTTCTGCTGGAACTGAAGGACAAGGTGGGGAAAATCGACGGCATCGACACCGCCGCCATCCCGGACCTGCCCCCGGCGGCCGCCGTCTCCGGCACGGACAGAAATCTGTCCGATGCCATTTCCGGTCTGCTGGTGCTGGGCTATTCCCAGGCGGAGATCAATGGTGCGCTGAAAGGTGTGGACACCACAGGCATGACATCAGAAGCCATCATCAAGGCCGTTCTCCGGCAGATGGTGAAGTAAGGAGGGATACTGATGAGCATTTCCTATTCCGAAGACGCCCAGGATCAGGTGATCACCACTGCCCGGGTGCTGGAGGAGGACTCCAATGAGGGGTCTCTGCGTCCCCATACGCTGAATGAATATATCGGCCAGAAGAAGGCAAAAGAAAACCTGGAGGTCTTTATCCAGGCGGCAAAAATGCGCCATGAATCCCTGGATCATGTGCTGCTCCACGGCCCCCCGGGACTGGGCAAGACCACGCTGGCGGCCATCATCGCCAATGAGATGGGGGTCAATATGCGCATCACCTCCGGTCCGGCCATCGAGAAGCCAGGGGATCTGGTAGCCATGCTCACCAACCTGAACGAGGGCGACATCCTGTTTGTGGATGAGATCCACCGGCTGAACCGGGCCTATGAGGAGATTCTGTACCCGGCCATGGAGGATTACGCCATTGATATTATTCTCGGCAAAGGTCCCTCCGCCAATTCCCTGCATCTGGATCTGCCTCATTTCACGTTGATCGGCGCCACCACCCGCTCCGGCCAGCTGACAGCCCCCCTCCGGGACCGCTTCGGCGTGACACTGCGGCTGGAGCTGTATTCCGCAGAAGAACTGCAGCAGATTGTGACCCGCTCCGCCGGAATTCTGGGGGTGGAGATCGATGAGGCGGGCGCATATGAAATTGCTTCCCGCTCCCGGGGCACGCCCCGGATTGCGAACCGGATGCTGCGCCGGGTCCGTGACTTTGCCCAGGTCCGGGCAGGGGGCGTGATTACCCGGTCCGTGGCCAATGAGGCCCTGCTGAGCCTGGAGGTGGACGAACTGGGCTTTGACGCTCTGGACCGGCGGATGCTCCGGGCAATTATCGAGTATTACGGCGGCGGACCGGTGGGTCTGGATACGCTGGCCGCCACAATCAACGAGGAAGCTGTGACGCTGGAGGATGTGTATGAACCCTATCTGCTCCAGCAGGGATTCCTCACCCGGACGCCCCGGGGGCGGTGTGTCACCCGGAAGGCCTATGAACATCTGGGAATCCCCTATGGTGGAACGGAACAGCTTCATTTCTGAGCAAAGTGCCCTTTATTGCAGGAAAAGTACCGTCGTTTCGTTGAAAATAGAAGATTAAACACCGATTTCTATTGACTTTTTAGTAGATTGTTATATAATCGATAATGGCATTGGGAGAAAATTCTGCATGATTTGTTACACAACCCTGTCAGATGAAGATCTGATTGCTTTGGCCCGGAACGGGGATGATCTGGCTGAGGATCAGCTGGCTGTGCGATACAGCAAGCTGGTGCGCGCCTGCGCAAGACCCTACTTTCTGGCCGGTGGCGACAGTGAGGATCTGATTCAGGAGGGAATGCTGGGTCTGCTCAGCGCAATCCGCAAATTTGATCCCGGAACCGGAGTATCTTTCAAAACATACGCAGAACAATGTATCAGGAACAGGCTCCTCACAGCAATTGAATCCGCCTCACGGTTAAAGCACACACCGCTGAACGATGGCATTTCATTTGAGTATCTGTTGAGCGAGGAACCCGGCCGTCTCCATGCAGCGCAGGAGGATTCCTTCTCCCGGCGGACGGAGGATCAGGTGCTCGCCAGAGAACAGAATGAGGAAATTCTCGTGGGCAATGTCAGCGCCCTGTCCCGGCTGGAACGGGAGGTGCTGGAGATGTACCTGCAGGGTATGTCTTACAAGGAAATTGCAGATCGGGTCAACAAGCCGGAAAAATCCATTGACAATGCGGTACAGCGCATCCGCCGGAAGCTGGTGCGGGAAAACTAAGGCGTTATCAGAATCAGTCTGACGCAAATAAAACCGAGAGGTAAATTTTTTCAAAAGAGAGGATCTATCATGTTCGAAGACAAGACTTTAGTGTGCAAAGAATGCGGCAACGAGTTCGTATTCACCGCAGGCGAGCAGGAGTTCTATGCAGAAAAGGGTTTCCAGAATGAGCCCCAGCGCTGCAAGGCGTGCCGCGATGCACGCAAGAACGCAGCCCGCGGTCCCCGTGAGTTCTTCACCGCAACCTGTGCTGCCTGTGGCAAGGAAGCCAGAGTGCCTTTTGAGCCCAAGGCTGACCGTCCTGTGTACTGCAGCGAGTGCTTTGCCAAGATGAAGGAAGCCGAAGCCTGATTTCGTGGGTATGAAAAAGCGATTGGGTGAATTTAACACTCAATCGCTTTTTATCATGACAAATACTAACTCCCGGAGGGAAGACAAATGACTATCACAAAAAACACCAAAATTTCCACGATTGTTGAGAACGCCCCTGAGGCAATGCCCATGTTCCAGCAGATCGGTATGCATTGCATGGGCTGTGCCATGGCCAGCGGCGAGACGCTGGAGCAGGCCTGCTATGCCCACGGTGTGGACCCCGACTGGTTCGTCACCGAGCTGAAGGCATATCTGCTGCTGGGAGAGTAAACAGGACTGGATCGCCCCGGGTGAACGAAAGGGTCATCCGGGGCATTTTTCTATGGAGGAATCTATGGAATCAATCAGATTGTCCCCCCGCATGGAGGCGATTGCCGCTTTCATTCCGGAAGGCAGCCGGGTGGCGGATGTGGGAACCGATCACGGCTATATTCCTGTCTGGCTGGCGCAGACCGGCCGGGCCGCAGCCATCGCTGCCACGGACATCAATGCCGGCCCCCTTGCCCGGGCCCGGCAGTCAGCCAGAGAATCCGGGGTGGAGGCGCAGATCCGGTTTGCGCAATGCTCCGGGCTGGACTTTCCCGGAAGCTCCGATTATGATACGGTGGTGATTGCCGGAATGGGCGGGGAACTGATCGCCTCCATTCTGGAAGCGGCCCCCTGGACCCGGCAGGGTACTCTGCTGATCCTCCAGCCCAACAGCAAGATCGATGTGCTGAGCCGGTGGCTGGATGCCCATGGATACCGGATTGAAAATGTCCGGCTGGTGAAAGACAGCGGCAAGCTGTATCAGGTACTGACTGCAGCAGGCGGGGCGGCCTCTGGGCCGGTTACGGCAGGGGAGACGCTGGTAAACCGGATGTATCTGGAACGGCAGGATCCGCTTCTGCCGGAATACCTGGACGGATTGATCGCCCGGCAGCGCCATGCGCTGGACGGTTTGCTGAAAGGACAGAATGAGACAGAGCGGATCCGGGAAACGGAAAAGATTCTGTCAGAGCTACTGGAAATGCGAAAGGAAACGGAAACATGGCAACGGTAAACGAGATTTTTGATTATTTTGAGGAAAAAGTGCCCACCTCCATGAAAATGGATTTCGATAATCCCGGATTTCTGGCGGGAGACGGGGAGAGAACGGTCACAAAAGTGCTGCTGGCTTTGGACATCACCATGCCGGTGATTGCGGAAGCGATGGAGTGGGGAGCGGAGCTGATCCTGTCCCACCACCCCATGTTTTTTGAGACGAAGAATGTGTCCACCCGGAATCTCACCGGAAAGAAGGTCGTGGCCCTGCTGGGGGGCGGCATGAGCGCCATCTGCCTGCACACGAATCTGGACAGCGTATCCGGCGGCGTGAACGATGCCCTGATGGCAGCACTGGGCGCCCGGACAGAAGGCATTCTGGAACCGTCAGGAACAGCGCCTGACGGCAAAGCGTATGGCCTGGGCCGGTTTGGTGCTGTAGAGGAAATGCCCCTGGAGCAGTTCCTGCCCCGGTGCAAGGCAGCATTGCACGCCAACGGCCTGCGGTATGTGTCCGGCGGACGGAGTGTGCACCGGATTGCCGTGTGCGGCGGCTCCGGTGGCTCCATGCTCCTGGATGCGGCGGGGCACGGGTGCGACACGCTGGTCACCGGAGATGTGAAGCACAACCAGTTCCTGGATGCGGCGGAGCTGGGGATCAATCTCATTGACGCGGGCCATTTCCCCACGGAAAATGTGGTGATTCCTGTACTGGAGCAGATGGTGCAGGAAGCATTCCCGGATGTTGGGACCCGGATCTCCCGCGTCCAGACCCAGCCGGAACAGTTTTATATCTGAAAAAAACCGTGTGCCCGGAGCACACGGTTTTTGTTTCTCCCCGGCATATCTGCGGGCGCTTGGACATAAGTCTATACCAATCACACCCGGTCCCTGAGAGCGCTGCGCTGTCGGGCCCGATTGCCGGAGGAAAAAGATTATGAATACAAGCATTTATCAGGACATCGCAACGCGCACGGACGGGGATATCTATGTCGGCGTTGTGGGCCCGGTCCGCACGGGGAAGTCCACCTTCATCAAACGGTTCATGGAGACCCTGGTCATTCCCAACATCGACAATGTCTATCTGAAAGAGCGGGCAAAGGATGAACTGCCCCAGAGCGGCTCCGGCAGGACCATTATGACAGCGGAGCCAAAATTTGTTCCGGAGGAAGCAGTGCAGATCACGCTGGGAGAGGATGCCGTGCTGTCCGTCCGGCTGATCGACTGTGTGGGGTATATGGTGCCCGGCGCCTCCGGCCGGTTTGAAAACGGGGAGGAGCGCATGGTGACCACACCCTGGTTCGATCATGAGATCAGCATGACCGAAGCCGCGGAGAAGGGCACTTACAAGGTGATCGCCGAGCACTCCACCATCGGTCTGGTCATCACCACCGACGGCAGCGTGTGCGACATACCACGGGAGGATTACGCCGAACCGGAGGGCCGGGTGATCCGGGAACTGCAGGCCATTGGCAAACCCTTTGTGGTGCTGATGAACAGCACTGATCCCACCTCTGAGCAGGCACAGGCGGCCAAAACGGCTGTCGAGGAGCAGTACGGCGTCACCTGTCTGGCGGTGAACTGCCTGACGCTGCAGGAGCAGGACATCACGGAAATCCTGCGCTCCGTGCTCATGGAGTTCCCGGTGACGGAACTGGGAATCAACATTCCCGTCTGGGCGGAGGCATTGCCCTGGGATGTACCGCCGGTCTCCACGCTGCTGGATGGCATCCGTGCGGCCACCGGGGAACTGAGGCGGATCCGGGATGTGTATGATGTGGCGGCAGCGCTGGGGGAGAACGAGGTCATTGACAGCGCCCGGATCGCCCGTCTGGACATGGGAACCGGGGCAATCCTGGCGGAAGTGAGTATGCCCCGGCAGCTGTATTATGACACCATCAGCGAGCGGACGGGGTTCTCCATCCGAAACGACGGGGATCTGATGACCCTGCTCACCGAGATGAGTACCATGAAATCCGACTATGACCACATTCATCAGGCACTGACGGATGTGCGGGAGAAGGGCTACGGCGTTGTCATGCCCACAGTGGACGATCTGACCCTCCAGGAGCCGGAGATTGTCCGCCAGGGTGGAAAATACAGCGTGAAGCTGAAAGCCAATGCACCGGCCATCCACATGATCATGACAAATGTGGAGACCGCTGTGTCTCCGGCCATCGGCGGGGAAACGGCCTCGGATGAAATCCTGGGGTTTCTGCTCCAGGGCTTTGACGGGGACACCCGCCGCATCTGGGAATCCAACATTTTCGGAAAATCCCTGTATGATATTGCCAGCGAGAGCGTCAATGCCAAGATCGCCGGAATGTCAGACAGTGCCCGGGCCAAGTTCCAGGAGACCCTGCAGCGGGTCATCAACGAAGGTGCGGGCGGCCTGATCTGCATCATCCTGTAAAAAAAGCCCCCGGCTTCTTCAGAAAGCCGGGGGTATGTATGTTGTCAGGTTTTTTCGAATTCCACGCTGCCGCTGCTCTGGTCATAGATGGCAATATAGCTCTTGCCGATGCCCAGATCCACAGGGGTGCCGTCTGCCAGGGTGAACCGGAAGCCCTCGTCCCCATCCCGGGACCAGTTGATCTCCGTGTAATGCCCGCCGTTGACGAAATATCCGCTGCCGGTACCGTTCAGTTCCACACTCAGCCGGCCTTTGCCGTCATAGACACTCATCTTTGTGGACATGAGCACCAGGTTCGTGAAGGTCATGGGCTCCTCCGTGCTGCCGTCCTGATACATGGAGCCAAACTGGTATCCGGTGTACAGTCCGGTTTCACTGTCGTAGGTAAAGCTGGTGTTTTTTCCGCTGTTGAAGATCACTTTTACATATTCAGCGGTTTCCGTGCACTGTTCTCCGGCGGTTTCGGAGAAGGTATAGCCGTAATCAAAGCCGTCCTCATGCTCCAGACGAAAGCCCTTGTCCTCAATGCAGTCGATCAGGCCGTTGCCGGTGGCAAACAGGGAGTGTTCCGTGCCGTACTGCATCCGGGACTTGTCCCGGTAGAAGGGATCCACGGAGTAGTTGCCCATGACGCCGTCGATATGGTCCCATCCGGTGCTGCGCAGATCCAGATATGCCTCATCGCTGCCGCCGGCATGGACCAGAATGGCGTCCAGGGACTGGGCCAGCTTCAGATAGTAGGCCCGCAGGCTGCGGATGCTGCCAATGGACTCAATGTCCTTCAAATCCTGGAACACCGCCAGCATCCGGGTCACACCGCCCTCGGCGGGGAGCTCAAAAATGATGTCCGCATTGGACACACCGCACTGGGGCTGGGCCTGAATGATGTTGTTGATCATGATAGCCACCGGCCGGTTCATGCTGATGTCCTCATGCATCCCTTCCCCGGTGAGGGGATTGTAGTATTCAAAAACTTCTTCCGGCGGCTGGGAGGGCTGTTCAGGCGCGTCATAGTTCACATCCGGGGCCTCAGGCGTCACATCCAGCGGTTCCTCCGCATCGGATTTGCAGCCGGCGCACAGGAGCATTGCCAGTGCCAGAAGAAGGGTCAGATATCGTTTCATAGATTGTTCCTCCAAAGCATCTTTGCTGTTTTCCATTATAAAGCGTTGTAAATTCAAAGTAAAGGTGTTATAATCCAAAATCATAAAGATTTCGGAGATGAACTTCATGGAAACTCTGACTCAGATCCAGACGGAAACGGCTTCTGTTCTGGAGGAACTGCTGACGGCTGCGGGCATGAAGCCCGGGGATTTGCTGGTGGTGGGCTGCTCTTCCAGCGAAATCTGCGGTGGGAAGATCGGCCATGCATCCTCTCCCGAGACGGGCAAAGCCGTTGCGGAGACGATTCTGCAGATCTGCCGGGAAAAGGGAATTCTGCTGGCCGCGCAATGCTGTGAGCATCTGAACCGAGCCCTGATTCTGGAACGGCAGACGGCGGAAAAATTCGGCTATGAACCCGTGTGCGTCCGTCCCATGCCCAAGGCCGGCGGATCCTTTGCCACGGCGGTATATGATATGATGGACGATCCTGTTGCGGTGGAGCATATCCGGGCCAAAGCCGGACTGGATATCGGCGGCACGCTGATCGGTATGCACCTGAAAGAGGTAGCCGTGCCTCTGCGGCTGGAGACCAAAACCATCGGTGAGGCATCCGTTGCCGCTGCCAAAACCCGCCCCAAGCTCATCGGCGGCGAGCGTGCGGTCTATCCCAAATAACATGAAAAAGGACATTCCGTTTGGAATGTCCTTTTTCATGCCGTCAGAACAGCGTCAGATACAAATATACCACATACAGAACGATCAGAGTGATTCCCTGCCACCGGTGGAATTTTTCCGTCACCAGTACCGGCAGAATGGCCACAGCGCTGACCAGAATGCAGAAAGGAAAATCCAGCCGGAGGCTCTCTGCTGTGACAGGCAGCGCTCCGCCATAGGCAGCGGATGCCGCCGGGAGTACCAGCGTCAGATCCAGAATGTTCGCCCCGATCACATTCCCGGCAGACAGTCCTGCCTCCCGCTTGATGAGCGCGGAAACCGCTGTGACCAGTTCCGGGAGGGAAGTGCCCACAGACACCAGCGTCAGGGCAATGACCCGCTCCGGAACACCGAAATGCTCCGCCAGGATACTGCCGTTGTCCACCAGCAGCCGGGAGCCTGCGACTACTCCGGCAGCCCCCAGCAGGAACAGCGCAATCTGATATGCCAGTTCCTTCCCTGTGCAGGAAACCCGCTCTGACTGGGCCATGCCGGATCTGGCCTGCCCGAGATTTTCCAGCAGATAGGCCACAAAGATGCCGGCCAGAGCGATCACCCCCCAGACCGCCAGCTCTCCCGGCCGTCCCGCCAGATACAGCAGAACCGCCGCGCCCAGGAAAAGCAGCCCTTTGGGCAGATACTCCCGCCGCGGGGCAGGAAGATCCATGAAAATCATGGACAGCGACAAAATGACCGCCGTATTCACCGTGACCGATCCCACGGCATTGCCCACCGCCATATCCACCTTGCCCTCCAGCGCGGCGATGACGGAGACGATGATTTCCGGCATGGTGGTAGCCACGCTGACGATGGTGGCGCCCACGATGAATTTCGGAATTCCGGACACCTGTGCAATCCAGCCGGCGGCATCCACGAACAGGTCGCCGCCTTTGACGATCAGGACAATCCCGGCTGCAAACAGCAGCCAGGTGACAGCAATGCTCTCCAAACTCATTCACCTGCAATCGATAAGATCCGGGGTATGGTATCACATCCCGGCGGGAAGTGCAACGGGAGGTGTGTCGTTTTCCGTTGACAATCCAGGAGAAATTCCCTATGATAGACAAAACAGCACAGAAGGGGAACGACTGATGATCAAAGGTGTCATTTTTGATATGGACGGCACGCTGCTGGATACCATGTATTTCTGGGACAAGGTAGGGGATACCTACCTGCGTCAGATGGGCAGGGAGCCGGAACCGGATCTGGGAAAGAAAATGCTGTCCTTCTCCATGCGGGGCGGGGCGGAATATCTGCAGAGCGCCTATGACCTGCCGCTGACGGCGGAGGAGGTACAGGAAGGAATCCGGAATGTGATCAACAACTTTTATGAGACCACAGCGGACTTCAAGCCCGGCGCCCGGCAGTTCATGGAGCGGCTGAAGGCACTGGGAATCCCCATGGTTCTGGCCACCGCCACGGACCGTCCGCAGGTGGAGGCGGCTTTCCGGCGGCTGGGGGTCCTGGAGGATTTCCAGTGCGTGCTCACCTGCAGCGAGGTGGGCCGGGACAAGACGGAGCCGGAAATCTATTTCCGGGCGGCGGAGTGTATGGGAACCCGTCCGGAAGATACCTGGGTGTTTGAGGACACCACCCACGCGGCGGCTACGGTCAAGCGGGCCGGGTTCCGGCTGGCGGGGGTCTATGATGAGGCCAGCCGGGGAATGCAGTACGATCTGCGGGATTTGTCCGACTATTATTTGCTGGACTTCACAGATTTTGACGGCTTTTACCGTTTTGCTCAGGAAAACTGAAAAGCATCGCCGTCCGGCCGGACGGCGATGCTTTTTGCTTAATATTTAGATGAATACCGGTGCGTTCAGATTACAGGGCGGACACGATGGCCTTGGTATCCTGTGCGATGACCAGCTCCTCGTCGGTGGGGATGACCATCATGGTCACCTTGGAGTCGGGAGTGGAGATCACATGCTCACCGCGCTTGGCGTTCTCGGCCTCGTCGATGGTGGTGCCCAGATAGGTCAGGTAGCTGGCGATACCGGCACGGGTAGTGGCGCTGTTTTCGCCGACACCGGCGGTGAAAACGATTACATCCACGCCGTTCATGGCGGCGGCATAGGAGCCGACAACCTTGGCAACCCAGTAATCGAACATATCCAGAGCCAGCTTGGCGCGCTCGTTGCCTTCGGCAGCGGCGGACTCAAGATCACGGAAGTCGGAGGACACGCCGGAGACGCCCAGCACACCGGACTTCTTGTTCAGAATGTTCAGCATCTCGTCGATGGAGTAGCCGTACTTGTTCATCAGGTACTGCAGCACGCCGGAGTCCAGATCGCCGCAGCGGGTGCCCATGGGCAGACCGACCAGGGGGGTGAAGCCCATGGAGGTGTCCACGCACTTGCCGCCGTTGATGGCAGCGATGGAGGAGCCGTTGCCCATGTGGCAGGAGATGATCTTCAGCTCTTCAATGGGCTTGCCCAGCAGCTCAGCGGCGCGGGCGGACACATAGCGGTGGGAAGTGCCGTGGAAGCCGTAGCGGCGGACCTTGTCCTTCTCGTAGTATTCATAGGGAACCGCATACATATAAGCCTTGGCGGGCATGGTCTGATGGAACGCGGTGTCAAACACGCCAACCATGGGGACATCATCGCCCATGACGGCCTTGCAGGCATTGATGCCGGTGATGTTTGCGGGGTTGTGCAGGGGAGCCAGAGGCACGCACTCTTCCAGAGCCTTCATCACTTCGTCGGTGATCAGCACGGAGGAGGCAAAGGCCTCGCCACCGTGGACCACGCGGTGGCCGACAGCGTCGATTTCCTTCATGCTGGACACGACGCCGCACTCGGCGCAGGTCAGCTTGTCGATGACAGCGGCGATGGCTTCAGCATGGGTGGGCATGGGAATATCAAACTCCTGTTTGAAGTCCTTTGCGGGGATCTTGTGGGTCAGACGGCCGTCGATACCAATCCGCTCGCACAGGCCCTTGGCGAACACGGTGTTGGTATCGGGATCCATGAGCTGATACTTCAGAGAAGAGCTTCCGGCATTGATAACAAGGATTTTCATGTGGAATTGTCCTTTCTTTATTGAAATGTATCATTTGAAATTGTAAAATGATTCGTACAAGTCTTTATTTTAGTGTCTTTGCCATAAAAAGGCAAGTGTTTTTTATAGAATGGAGGATTTTTCGTGCGGATTGCGGGAATTGTGGCGGAATACAATCCCTTTCACCTGGGACACGCCTGGCAGATTGCCCGGACACGGGAACAGCTGGGACCGGATGGAGCCATTGTCTGTGTCATGTCAGGGGACTTTGTCCAGCGGGGGGAACCGGCCATGTTCTCCAAATATGCCCGGGCAGCAGCCGCAGTGCGCTGCGGGGCGGATCTGGTGATTGAACTGCCGGTGCCCTGGTGCATCGGGTCGGCGGAACGGTTTGCCCGGGGGGCGGTGGATCTTCTGGGCGGACTGGGCGTCGTGGATGTGCTCAGCTTCGGAAGCGAGAGCGGTGATCCGGCAGCGCTGGAGCGTATCGCAGCCTGTCTGGACAGCGGGGAATATCAGGAAGGCCTGTCCCGGTTCCTGGGCGAAGGCCTGTCCTTTGCGGCCTGCCGCCAGGCGGTTGTCCGGGAAGTTCTGGGACCGGAGGACGCGGAGCTGCTGTCCGGGCCCAACGACAATCTGGCGGTGGAATATCTCCGGGCTGTCCGCCGGGGCGGTTACGCAATGGAACCGCTGGCAATCCGGCGCACCGGAACAGGTCATGATCAGATTGGGGACGGACCGATCCGTTCCGGCTCCCAGCTCCGGGCTATGGCGGAGCACGGGGAGGATCTGGCGAACTTTCTCCCGATGGCTGCATACGATGAATACCGGCAGGAAATAGAACAGGGGAGAGGCCCGGTATTCCCGGAACACCTGGAACTGCCCATTCTGTCCCGTCTGCGGATGCTGGAGGAGGACACTTTCAGCGAACTGCCGGACGCAGGGGAAGGACTGGAACACCGTTTATACGCCGCCTGCCGGGAGGCACCGGATCTTCAAAGCCTCTATACCGCCGTGAAAAGTAAGCGGTATGCCCATGCCCGCATCCGGAGAATGGTTCTCTGTGCCGCTTTGGATGTCAGAAAACAGGATTTTTTAACGACTCCGCCGTATGCAAGAATCCTTGCATTGAATGCAGCGGGCGCAGCTGTCATAAGACAGGTGAAATCCACGGGAAACTCAGCTGTCATCAGCAAATCAGTGGCTGTCCGGAAACATGGACCTGATGCAGAACGGATTTTCCAATTGACCTCCAATGCCCATGATTTATATGTTTTGGCCTATAAAAATGCAGGATTTCGTGCAGGGGAGCAGGACTGGCGGGAGAGCCCCCGACGAATTTGTGAACAAACTATTGAATTTTCATAAAAAATATGTTGCAAAACCGTACATTTTGGAGTATAATCATGTTCGTAACTTAGTCAAGAACATTTGTCCATATGAGACGGACATCTTGGCGAGGGCAAATTTTTAGGAGGAAATCAAAATGAAAAAAAGAATCATTGCACTTGTTCTGGTTCTCTGCCTGGCTCTGACGCTGTGTGCTTGCGGCGGCAGCGGTGACGGTGAGAAGCAGGAAGCATCTGGCAACAAAACTGTTGTGATTGGCGTTTATGAGCCTCTGTCCGGCGATAACGGTGCCGGCGGCAAGCAGGAAGTGCTGGGCATGCAGTATGCCAACTATAAGTTCCCCACCGTTGAGATCAACGGCGAGACTTATGATGTGAAGCTGGAGATCTCCGATAACGAGTCTTCCAACGACAAGGCTGTTTCCGCTGCCACAAAGCTGGTTTCTGCCGGCGCTTCTGTAGTCCTTGGCTCCTACGGTTCCAGCGTGGCCATTGCCGGTTCTGACACCTTTGCCGATGCCGGCATTCCCGCCATCGGTGTCACCTGCACCAACCCTCAGGTCACTCTGGGTAATGACCACTACTTCCGTATCTGCTTCCTGGATCCCTTCCAGGGCACTGTTCTGGCTAACTTCGCCTATGACGAACTGGGTGCTCAGACCGTCTACTGCCTGGGCCAGCTGGGCAACGACTATGACCAGGGTCTGATCAACTACTTCTCCGAAGCTGCCAAGGCACTGGGCATGACCGTCATCACTGAGTCCTTCCCCGAAGGCAACTCCGACTTCAACTCTTACCTGACCAACGCCAAGAACCAGGGCGCTGATGTCATCTTCGCCCCCACCTCCATCAGCTACGCTCAGCTGATCGTGGAGCAGGCTGCCGCTCAGGGTCTGACCATTCCTCTGGTTGCCAGCGACACCTGGGACTCCAATGTGGTTATGGATGCTGCTCAGGGTAAGGACCTTGACATCTATGTTTCCACCTTCTATGCAGAAGGCGGCGACCCCGAGTTCGAGGCAGGCATCAAGGAGTGGATCAATGCTGATTCCACCAACCTGTCCAACAACGGTGGTAACGATATGCTGGCTGCTGTGACTGTCATGGGCTACGATGCTTACCTGACCGCTCTGGAAGCTCTGAAAGCTGCCGGAACGACTGATCCCGGTGAAGTGATGGCTGTTCTGCCCAGCGTGACTGCCACTGGTATCACTGGCGAGATCAAGTTCGGTGAGAACGGTGATGCTGACCGTAACACCGCCTTCATTAAGACCGCTAACACCGAGACCGGTGTCTGGGACTTTGTGACTGTCCAGAGTGTTGCCTGATCTGACTGGATCGGTACATAAAAACTTCTGAGAATAAAGTTGTGGCGGGAGCATTGCTCCCGCCATGACTAAATTATTTTGTGCCGCTGCGTTGATTTGGAGCGTATAAATGCGTTCCACACGATCGCGTGAAACGGATGTATGCGTTCCAACAAATTTGAGAGAGGAGTCTCCTCATGATTGCAAAATATCTGCCTTATCTGTTGGCGGGCATTTCGGTGGGGGGTCAGTACGCGCTGATCGCCATTGGCTACACCATGGTGTACGGCATTCTGCGTCTGATCAACTTTGCCCACGGCGATGTCTTCATGATCGCCGGTCTGGTTATGGTCTACTCATCCGCGTCCCTGCCTATGTACATTGCCATTCCGCTGGTGCTGATTGCCACCATGATCCTGGGCTTTGTCATTGAGCGTGTGGCATACCGGCCCCTGCGTTCCGCACCCAGAATGTCTGTTATGATCTCCGCCATTGGCGTGTCCTATCTGCTGCAGAACTGCGCTTTGTATTTCACCGGCGGTCTGCCCCAGACCTATCCCGCCATTCCCTGGCTGTCCCGGTCTGTCAATGTGCTGGGCGCCACCACCAAAATGGTGACCGTTGTCACTCCTGTTCTGACACTGGTGCTGGTGATTGTGCTGGTCATGGTCATCAAATATACCAAGATCGGCATGGCCATGCGCGCGGTGTCCAAGGACTTTGAGACGGCGCAGCTGATGGGCATCAAGATCATCTCCGTCCTCAGCATGACCTTCGTCATCGGCTGCTTCCTGGCCGCCGTGGGCTCCCTGCTGTATTTCACGAACTATCCCTCCGTGATTCCCACCTCCGGCTCCATGCCCGGTCTGAAAGCCTTTGTGGCGGCTGTGTTCGGCGGCATCGGCTCCATCCCCGGTGCGGTGATCGGAGCGTTTATTATCGGTATTTGTGAGAACATCATCAAGGCGCTGGGCTGGACCACCTTCTCTGATGCGTTCACATTTGTCCTGCTGATCGTTGTCCTTCTGATCCGTCCCACGGGCATCTTCGGCGAGAAAGCGACAGACAAGGTGTGAGGTGAGCGAAATGAACAAGACTTTGAAAAATACTTCCACCGCCGACCGCACCTCCAAATATGTGACCATTGTGATCATTGCGGTCCTGTATGTGGTTCTGATGGTGCTGGATAACCTGAAGGCTACTCCCGGTTCCACTTTCGGCAAGATTTTGACCATGCTGATCCCGGTGCTCCGGAAGGGGGCCATCTATTCTCTGCTGTGCGTGTCTATGAACCTGCTGAACGGCTTCACCGGCCTGTTCAGTTTGGGCCAGGCGGGCTTCATGCTGATCGGCGCGTATGCGTATGCTATTTTCAGCATTCCTGCCGGCGACCATGCCGCTGTCTACCAGTATTTTGAAGGCGGCGCCATCCAGTTTTCCATTCCCGAAATTCTCAGCGGTGTGCTGGGGAATACAGCGGGCAGCTTTCTGGGGGCCATCATCTGCATCCTGATTGCCGGTGTGGTTGCCGCAGTGTTTGCCGCGCTGATCGGCATTCCCTGCCTCCGGTTCAAGAGCGACTATCTGGCCATTGCAACCCTGGGTTTTGCGGAAATTATCCGTGCGTTCTTCCAGTGGGATGGCCTTGGCCGGATCACCAACGGCTCCAACCTGCTGCGGAAATACACTTCTTTCAGCGATATGAAGATCGTGGCGGGGGAGACCACCGTGAAATTTGGCACGGTGTTCGTTTTCCTGATTGCCATGCTCAGTATTCTGTTCATTATTCTGCTGATCAATTCCTCTTACGGCCGGGCCTATAAAGCCATCCGTGATGACGAGGTGGCAGCAGAGGCGATGGGTATTAATCTGTTCAAACACAAGATGCAGGCGTTCGTGATCTCCAGCTTCTTTGCCGGTGTGGGCGGCGCGTTGCTGGCCATGTATCAGACCACGGTCAATGCGGCCCCGTTCAAGTCCGCCATGACCTATGAGATTTTGCTGATGGTGGTTATCGGTGGCATCGGCTCTGTTTCCGGCAGCTGCATTGCCGCATTCCTGTATATCGCCTGCAACGAATGGTGGCTGCGTTTCCTGGACAGCGGCTCTCTGTTCGGCCTGGTGGATGTGCCCTTCTTCCGTGACGGTTTCCGGAAGGTGGTATTCTCTGTCATCATCATGATCATCGTGCTGTTCTTCTCCAGAGGCATCATGGGTGATAAAGAACTGTCTTTGAAGGGTGTGCTGAAAAAACGGCAACGAAAAAAAGAGGCAAAGGCTGCACAGGCTGAAGGAGGTGACGCCGAATGAGCAGGGAACATGTCCTTGAAGTGGAAAATGTCACCATGCAGTTTGGCGGCGTTGTGGCCGTGAACAATCTGACCATGGAAGTCAACCGGGATGAGATTGTGGCATTGATCGGACCCAACGGCGCCGGAAAGACCACGGCCTTCAACTGCATCACCGGTGTGTATCAGCCCACCAACGGCATTGTCCGGTTTGAGGGGCAGCCCATTGTGGTGAACCATCCCCGGGGCAAGATGAAAAAAGAATACGGCGGACAGAATGCTGAGCTGTATGTGAATGAAAAAACGCTGGACCCCACGCCTGATGAGATTACAAAGCTGGGTGTGGCCCGCACCTTCCAGAACATCCGTCTGTGGAAGAGCATGACGGTGTACGACAATGTGCTGACCGCCAAACATATGCGGGCAAAACAGTCCGTGTTTTCCGCCACATTCCGTACCACCCGGAAGGAAGAGGAACGGATGCGTGAAGAGACGGAGAAACTGCTGAAAGAGCAGGATCTGTGGGATGTCCGGGATGACCTGGCCACCAGCCTGCCCTATGGTCAGCAGCGCCGTCTGGAAATTGCCCGTGCTCTGGCCACGGAGCCGAAGCTGCTGCTTCTGGATGAGCCGGCAGCCGGTATGAACCCGCAGGAGACCCTGGAACTGGCGGCGTTCATCCATGATATCCGGGAAAAATATCAACTGACAATTTTGCTGATTGAGCACCATATGGACCTGGTTATGAACATTTCCGACCGCATCTATGTGCTGGATTTCGGCAGCCTGATCGCACAGGGAACACCTGATGAGGTCCAGAACAATCAACGCGTGATTGATGCGTATTTGGGGGTGGCAGAAGATGAGTGAAGCCCTGCTGAGCATTCGTGACCTGAAGGTCAACTACGGCGGCATTGAGGCTGTCAAAGGGATTTCCTTTGATGTGCCGGAGGGCCAGATCGTGACGCTGATCGGCGCTAACGGCGCCGGTAAGAGCTCCACCCTGCGCACCATTGCCGGTCTTGTCAAACCCAAAAGCGGTACCATCACCTATGCCGGTGAGGACATTACCGGCAAAGACCCCACTTCCATCGTGAACAGGGGCATTACCCTGGTGCCTGAAGGCCGCCGGATCTTCCCGGATCTGACGGTGAAGGAGAATCTGAAGCTGGGTGCCTATATCCGGAAGGATGATATCACGGACGACCTGAACTGGGTGTATGACCTGTTCCCCCGTCTGAAAGAGCGTGAGTGGCAGGCGGGCGGCACACTGTCCGGCGGCGAGCAGCAGATGCTGGCTGTGGGCCGGGCGCTCATGAGCCGACCGAAGATCATGATGATGGATGAGCCGTCCCTGGGCCTTGCACCTCTGGTTGTGCGCGACATCTTTGACATCATCAAGGAAGTGAACAAACGGGGCGTGACGGTTCTGCTGATCGAGCAGAACGCCAATATGGCGCTGAAAACCGCCCATATGGGCTATGTGATGGAGACCGGTCGGATCACCATGACCGGAACCGGTGCCGAACTTCTGGCCGACGAATCGGTGAAAGCCGCATACCTGGGCACCTGAACAAACTGTTGAAAACGGGCAGCTTTGGCTGCCCGTTTTTCTGTCGCTTTACTTTCCGGCGGCTTTATGGTAAAATCCAGACACAAAGGAGGGAGCAGTCCATGAACCGAAAAGCCATCGCCATTCTGCTGACAGCGCAGCTAATGCTGACAACGGCCGGATGCTCCTCCATGTTTGAGGATACCTATACCTCCAGTACGGATTTCAAGGGCAGCCAGGAGTTGGAGCTGGATGCGGACACCGAGGTGGTAAAGAGCTATTCCGCTCTCCGCCGCCGGATTTTCTCGATGGTGAACAACCATGAGGAAACGGCACATCTTCTGATTTCCGGTTACTCCGGGGATGTGGCGTCGGACATTGCCTCCATCTGCGGCAGTGTGAATATTGACAGTGCGCTGGGGGCGTACTGTGTGGAGTATGTGTCCTATGATCTGACCCAGATTGTCTCCTACTACGAGGCGGAAATCCGCATCAGCTATAAATACACCAGAGAAGAACTGGAAAACCTTGTAACCGTGGCCAATAACTCCGCTTTTTCCGATGCCTTTGCCCAGCAGGTGGCGGAGGGACGGGAACACATGGTGTTCAAAGTGAACAATGGCATTGTGGACGATGCGGCGGTAACGGAGCTGATCCAGCAGTCCTGCCGGGATCACCCTATGGCAATTTCTTATATTCCGGAAGTTTCGGTGAAGGTCTATTCCGGCAGCGGTTCCCAGAAAATCTATGATGTGTCTGTCAGCTATGGAAGCCAGTATGGAACCAATGCCGCCCGGCTCTCCGCGCTGGCCAATGCGGTAGCCAATGCCAAGCGTAGTATTCCAGCGTCCAGCGATGCGTGGATGGTCATCAATGCCGCCCGGTATCTGGGGAACAACTGCGTTGTGCTCGAGGATGGCGGCAGCACTGCCTATGACGCACTTGTGGAATGCACGGCGGACAGTGAGGGCATGGCTGTGGCATTCAAGGCGCTGTGCGATAAACTGGGGGTGGAGTGTCAGGTCATCAGCGGCAAGATGGACAAGAATCCCCATTTCTGGAATATTGTCCGGGTGGAGGATGCCTGGTATCATGTGGATGTGTCTGAACTGTTGGAAAAGGGCGGAGAAGAGGCCCTGTTCCTGAATGATTCCCAGAAATCCGCAACCTGCTGGTGGAATCTGACAGATTATCCCGCCTGTGAAGGCTCTCTGACCTATAGCTCCATTGTGGAACCGGGAACGGAAACGGAACCATCGGAAGTGTGAGGAGAAAAAAATAAAAAAGTGCTTGACATTTTGTCGGACTGTGCTATAATAACTCTTGCATTCGGAAATGCGGGCGTAGCTCATCCGGTAGAGCGCCACCTTGCCAAGGTGGAGGTAGCGAGTTCGAGCCTCGTCGCCCGCTCCATTTTTTGGGACACACAATCGTGTGTCCTTTTTTTATTGTTTGCAAGTAGAAAGATTTGTGGTACAATAAAATATCAGACAGTTTCCACGGAGGTTCGTCATGGGACAGTTTCATGTGGTAAGTGAATATCAGCCGTCCGGCGATCAGCCGGGAGCCATTGAGACACTGGTGGACGGCCTGAACAATGGTATTGAGGAACAGGTGCTTCTGGGCGTTACGGGCAGCGGCAAGACCTATACCATGGCCAAGGTGATTGAGGCCGTCCAGCGTCCCACTCTGGTGCTGGCCCATAACAAGACGCTGGCTGCCCAGCTGTGCGCGGAGTTCAAGGAATTTTTCCCGGACAATGCCGTGGAATACTTTGTGTCCTACTACGACTACTATCAGCCGGAAGCCTACATTCCCCATACGGACACTTATATCGAAAAGGATGCCTCTGTAAACGAAGAGATCGACCGGTTGCGCCTGTCTGCTACCGCGTCCCTGCTGGAACGGCGGGATGTGATCGTGGTGTCTTCCGTATCCTGTATCTACGGTCTGGGCGAACCGGAGGATTTTGCCTCCATGATGGTCTCGCTCCGTGTGGGGGCGACGATGGAACGGGATGACCTGCTGAAACAGCTTATCGCCATCCGTTATGAGCGCAACGACATCGCTTTTGAACGGAATGTGTTCCGTGTCCGGGGGGATACGGTGGAAATCTGGCCGGCCTACTGGAAAGACACTGCCATCCGGGTGGAGTTTTTCGGGGATGAGATCGACCGGATCTCAGAGATCAACGCCGTGACAGGTACGCCCATCCGCCGCCTGAACAACATTCCCATCTGGCCTGCCACCCATTATGTGACGCCCAAAGACAAGATGGATGCCGCCATTCAGGAAATTTACAAGGAAATGGAAGCCCGGGTGGCGTATTTTACGGATCAGAACAAGCTGATCGAGGCCCAGCGCATCAAGCAGCGCACCATGTATGACATCGAGATGATCCAGGAACTGGGCTACTGCTCCGGTATCGAGAACTACTCCCGGATCATTGAGGGACGCCCCGCCGGGTCTCCACCCCATACTCTGCTGGACTATTTCCCGGAGGATTTCGTCCTGTTTGTGGACGAGAGCCATGTGACCCTGCCCCAGGTCCGTGCCATGTATAACGGGGACCGGGCCAGAAAAGAGAGTCTGGTGGAGTGCGGGTTCCGCCTGCCTTCCGCCTATGACAACCGGCCACTGAAATTTCCGGAATTCCAGCAGCGGATCCATCAGGCCATCTATGTATCCGCTACACCCGGCGAGTTTGAGTATGAGCATGCCGGACAGATCGCCGAACAGATCATCCGGCCCACGGGCCTGCTGGACCCCAGGGTGGAGGTCCGGCCCATCGAGGGTCAGATCGACGATCTCATCGGAGAGATCAACAAGCGCATTGCCGTTGGGGAACGCACCCTGGTCACTACCTTGACAAAAAAGATGGCGGAAGACCTGTCTGCCTATCTGGGCGGCGCCGGGATCAAGTGCCGCTATCTTCATCACGACATCACCGCCACGGAACGGATGGAGATCATCCGGGACCTGCGGCTGGGCAGTTTCGATGTGCTGGTGGGCATCAACCTGCTCCGGGAGGGGCTGGACCTGCCGGAGGTGTCTCTGGTGGCGATTCTGGATGCGGATAAGGAAGGCTTCCTGCGCAGCACCACCAGCCTGATCCAGACCATCGGCCGTGCGGCCCGGAACGCCTCGGGCACGGTCATCATGTATGCTGACCAGATCACCCCCTCCATGCGGGCAGCCATTGATGAGACGAACCGCCGCCGGGAGAAGCAGGACGCCTATAACCAGGCTCACGGTATCGTGCCGAGGACGATCATCAAGAGCGTCCGGGATGTGCTGGAACTGACCGCTGATGACGAGGACAATGGGCCCCGGCGGAGCGATGGCGTGAAGATGACCGAAAAAGAGAAGCAGAAGGAGATCGCCCGGCTGGAGCAGGCCATGGCGAAGGCCTCCAAAATGCTGGAATTCGAATATGCGGCGGTCCTGCGTGACCGCATCATTGAACTGCGTGGGGAGAAGACGAAAAAATGAAATTCATGATCTTGGACGGCAACAGCATCATCAACCGGGCGTTTTTCGGCGTCCGGCCCCTGAACGCTCCGGACGGCACCCCTACCAATGCAGTGTTCGGGTTCATCAATATCCTCCAGCGCCTGGTTGATACCTGGCAGCCGGACAGCCTGGCCGTGGCTTTCGACCTCCATGGCCCTACTTTCCGGCACCTGCGCTATGATGGCTACAAAGCCCAGCGGAAGGGGATGCCGGAGGATCTGGCAGCCCAGATGCCGGTGCTGAAGGAACTGCTCGATGCTCTGGGGATCCGCCGGTATGAGTGCTCCGGCTTTGAAGCTGACGACATTCTTGGCACCGCCGGACGGATCTGTGAGGAACGGGGCATCGATTGTGCCATCGTCACCGGCGACAAGGACTCCTTCCAGCTGATTACGGACACTTCCCATGTCATCCACATCAAGACCCGTATGGGTCAGACGGAGACGAAGGAATACACCAACGAGGTGTTCCGGGAAGAGTACGGCTTTGATCCCCCCTACATTGTGGATCTGAAAGCCTTGATGGGGGACGCGTCGGACAACATTCCCGGCGTGCCCGGCGTAGGGGAAAAGACGGCCCTGGACCTGATCCGGAAATTCGGTTCCCTGCAGGGCGTCTATGACAATATCGATTCCCCGGACATCAAAAACGGTGTCCGGAACAAACTGACTGCCGGGAAAGATTCAGCGGAGCTGTCCTATGAGCTGGCCACCATCACCCGGGAAGTGCCGCTGGAGATCGTACCGGAGGAGTGCAAATGGACCGGATTTCACGGGGACGGCCTGTATCCGCTGCTGAAGCGGCTGGGCTTCCAGAAATTCATCGAGCGCTGGCATATCCAGCCGGATGGGGAACAGACGGAAGCGGCGGCCAACGCCATGGGCGAGAGCCGGGAGGTGCGTCTGCACACGCAAGGAGATGTGCAGGCTGCGCTGCCCGCCCTGAAAGCCCACGGCTGTGCCGTCTGGTGCGACGAAAACTTCGGCACGGTAGTGCTGTCGGTTTCCGAAAACGATGCCTCTACCGCTTACTGCCTGTTGCGGGAGGACTATGAAGGGGATTACCCGGAGGCCCTCCGGGCAATTTTTGGGCCGGACATCCCCAAATCCGGCCACCATATCAAGGACATTCAGCGGCGGCTCATGGAATATGGGATCGTGCCGGAAAACTGGGTGTTTGACACGGCCCTGGCGGCCTATCTGCTGGACGCCACCGCCAGTGGCTATGAGCTGGACTGGCTGTGCCGGAAATACTGCGGCTTTGACCTGGCTCCCGCAGCGGAGGAGGACGGACAGATCTCCCTGCTTCCGGAGCAGCATGGCGCGGTCCTGAGCCAGGCGATCCAGTCCGCTGCCGCCATCGGACGGCTGGAACCTGCCCTGCGGGCAAAGCTGGCGGAATTCGGCATGGAGCGGCTGTATTTTGAGATTGAGCTGCCTCTGTGCGCCGTTCTGGCAGACATGGAGCATACCGGCGTCCTCATTGACCGGGATGCCCTGTTTGAATACGGCGAGAGCCTCACTGGTGAGATTGATGCCCTGCAGAACAGCATCTATGAGCTGGCAGGGGAGTCCTTCAATATCAATTCTCCCAAACAGCTGGGGAATATCCTCTTTGACAAACTCATGCTCCCCGCCGGGAAAAAGACCAAGACCGGCTGGAGTACCAATGCGGATGTGCTGGAGAAACTCCGAGGCAAGCACCCCATCATCCAGCAGATTCTGGATTACCGGACCGTGACCAAGCTGAAGTCCACCTACGCGGACGGCCTGCTGAAGGTGATCTCCAATGACGGGCGGATCCATTCCAACTTCACCATGACGGTTACCGCCACCGGGCGCCTGTCTTCCGTGGAACCGAACCTGCAGAACATCCCGGTACGGAAAGAACAGGGGAGCGAGATCCGGAAGATGTTCGTGGCCCCTCCGGGCCATGTGCTGGTGGATGCGGACTACAGCCAGATCGAACTGCGGCTTCTGGCCCACATCTCCGGGGACAAGACCATGCAGGAGGCCTTCCGGAAAGGGGAGGACATCCACGCTGTGACGGCCTCTCAGGTGTTCGGTGTGCCGCTGGATCAGGTGACCCCGGCCATGCGTTCCCGGGCAAAGGCGGTGAATTTCGGCATCGTGTACGGTATTTCCGCATTCTCCCTGGCCCAGGACATCGGCGTTTATCAAAGCGAGGCCAAGGCCTACATCGATGCCTATCTGGCGAAATACCACGGCGTGCGGGAATATATGGCGGACATTATCGAGTCCGCCAAACGGGACGGTTATGTTTCCACCCTATATGGCCGGCGGCGGTATCTGCCGGAGCTGAAAGTGGCCAATTTCAATACCCGCAGCTTCGGGGAACGGGTGGCCCGGAATATGCCCATCCAGGGTTCTGCGGCGGATATCATGAAGCTGGCCATGGTCCATGTGGACCGGCGGCTGCGGGAGGAGGGCCTCCAGGCCCGGATCATCCTCCAGGTTCACGATGAACTGATTGTGGAGTGTCCGGAAGTGGAGGCGGAACAGGCTGCCCGCATCCTGACGGAAGAGATGGAGCAGGTGGCGGAACTGAGCGTCCCGCTGACGGTGGATGCCCATTGGGGCCGGAACTGGATGGAGGCCAAGGGATGAGCGTAATCATCACCGATGCCGATGAATCCTGCGTCCCCGGCATTGCCGCCATTGAGCAGGAGTGCTTTTCCGATCCCTGGTCGGAGCAGTCCATCCGCTCCCAGCTGCCCGGCCCGAATCATGTGTTTCTCGCCGCTATGGACGGGAACACCGTGGCGGGATATGTGGGACTGATGTATGTGATCGACGAGGGGTACATCTCCAATGTGGCGGTCACTGCTGCTTACCGGCGGCAGCATCTTGCAGACCGGCTCATTCAGGAACTGATCGCCCGGGCACAGGCGCTGGATCTGGCGTTTCTGACCCTGGAAGTGCGGAAAAGCAATGACCCGGCCATCGCCCTGTATGCCAAACACGGTTTTGTGGAAGTGGGCTGCCGGAAAAATTACTACGAGAAACCCAGGGAGGATGCCCTCCTGATGACACTATATTTAAAGGAAGCGAACACATGATCATTCTGTCTGTTGAATCGTCCTGTGATGAGACGGCCGTAGCCCTGGTGGAGGACGGCCGGAAGGTCCTGACCGACCAGATTTTTTCCCAGGTGAATCTCCATAAAATCTATGGCGGTGTGGTGCCGGAGATTGCATCCCGGTCCCACACGGAGGTCATCAGCATTCTGGCTGAGCGCGCCATTCAGGAGGCCGGGATCTCCCGCGGCGACATTGACGCCGTAGCGGTGACCTATGCGCCCGGTCTGATCGGGGCGCTGCTGGTGGGCGTGAACTTTGCCAAGTCTGTGGCCATGTCCCTGAATGTGCCCCTGATCCCGGTCCATCATATCCGGGGCCACATTGCCGCCAACTATCTGGCCTTTCCGGAGCTGGAGCCGCCGTTTCTGGCCCTGGCCGTGTCCGGCGGCAACTCCATGATTGTGGATGTGCGGGGCTATACGGATATGTCCATCGTGGGGGCCACCCGGGATGACGCGGCAGGGGAGTGTTTCGACAAGACGGCCCGGGTCCTGGGTCTGGGCTATCCCGGCGGCAAACCCATCGATGATCTGTCCCAGGGCGGGGATGACACGAAGTATAAACTGCCCCTGGCCCATGTGGATGACAACCCCTATGATATGAGTTTTTCCGGACTGAAGACCGCTGTGATCAATCTGGCCCATCAGGCCCAGCAGAAAGGGGAGGAACTGGACAAGCCCTCTCTGGCGGCGTCCTTCTGCAAGGCGGTCAGCGACAGCCTTGTACCCCGGACCATCCAGGCCGCCAAAGACCTTGGCCACACGAAAGTGGTGGTGGCCGGCGGCGTGGCCGCCAATTCCCGCATCCGCCGGGATTTTGAGGCTGCCTGTGCGAAAGAGGGACTGGCCCTGTATTTCCCGCCGCTGAAGCTGTGCGGCGACAACGGCGCCATGATCGGCGCCCAGGGATACTATGAGTTCCTGGCTGGGAACACGACCACCATGGATCTGAATGCCTACGCAAATATGACAATCTGAGAAAAAGCAGGGATAGTATGGGAATTCACGCCGGACACAGAGAAAGAGTCAGACAGCGCTACCTGGAGACCGGACTCAAGGGTTTTGATGATGTGAATGTGCTGGAGCTTTTGCTGTTTTATGCCATGCCACGGCAGGATACCAACCCCATCGCCCATGCGCTGCTGGATCGTTTCGGCAGTCTGCACGGAGTGCTTGAGGCCAGCATTCAGGAACTGAAAACCGTAAACGGGGTGGGGGAGAACACAGCCATTCTCCTCAGCCTGATCCCGGAGATCAGCCGCCGGTATCTGTTCGGCAAGAAACAGACCCGCAAGTCGCTTTCCACGACCCAGGAGCTGTTTGATTATGTACTGCCGCTGTTCGCCTTTCATCCGGAGGAATACCTGTATATGGTCTCCATGGACGCTGGGAACAAAGTACTGGCCTGTTCGGAGGTCGCTCAGGGCGCGGTGGATTCGGTGAATGTGAATACCCGGAAGATTCTGGCCACGGCGCTGGAGAAACGGGCAAGTAAGATCGTTCTGGCCCATAATCATCCCAGCGGCATCCTCATTCCGTCTCCGGCAGATATTGCCATCACACGGGAACTGCAGGAGGCGCTGAAAGTGTTCGAGATTGAGCTAATGGATCACATTATCGTGGGAGACGGGGAGTGTTTTTCCATGCGTTGCGGCGGATATTTCTGAAAAGTACATTCGACCCATTACACCGGAAGGTTACAGTTTTGCAACCTTCCGGATTTTTGCTTTATGTAAACAAAAATCGTCTTTTTTAAAAGTTGAAAATGCGTTTTCGGCTTTTGCAATTTTGATGAAAAAATCCTGAAACTGTTGAAATAACAATGGTCTTACGGATGTGGAAAACCCGGTTGAAAATGTTGATAACTCTTTGAATAGATTTTATGATAAAAATTTATGTTAACTTCTGAAAACCGGCGGACTTGTCGATTCCGCCGGATTTTTTCCTGAAATCACGATCTGGCAGGGAAGAATTTGGTGATTTTATGAATTGACTTTACATGCAGCTGAAGAAGGAACATCAGATGCACTGTAATTTTTTGTAATCAGGCGTAACCGAAATACAAATGGTAATCAAGATGAAGATTACAATTTGTATTTTGCAGGAAAGCCTGCACGGATTTGCGAAAGAATGGCAGAACTTTGCATTTGCATAAACTGTCCGATACACGCAGTGCCCAATGAAAAACTCCCGGACTTTCATCCGGGAGTTTCGCGTTTATTTTATTGGCTGCCAGGGGCGTGCAGCATCCCGGTATTTCCGGGGAACGGAGGAGACGCAGGGGTTTCCTTTGATATAATACCGCCAGGGGTAATCCCGGCATTCTTCCGCGTAGTCGATATTGATCCGGGGGGAGACCATGATCTGCTCCGGCGCAATGTCCAGATACGGCTCGATATGCAGAGCAGAGATACACAGATCCACTCCGTATTGTGCTTTTGTGATTCCCAGTGCCTGACACAGTTTACCAGGACCGCTGCACAGGGCGTTTCGATCCCGGACATTCCTGCGCCGGGTCATCAGCTCCAGCCCGTCCACCGGCTCCAAGGCGCGTACCAGTGCTACCTGTGGGTCGCCCTCTCCGCCGGTTACCACATTGAAGCAGTTGTGCATCCCGTAAATGGCATATACATAGGCAAAACCGCCGGGGCCGAACTGGATCTCCGTCCGGGGCGTGCGTTTATTGGGATAGGAATGAGCGCCTTTGTCCGTTTTCCCGTCATAGGCCTCCACTTCCACGATGATCCCGGAAGTGGTGCCCTCCGGCGTATCGTGGACCAGAAGCTTTCCCAAAAGCTCCGGCGCCACCCGGTTGACAGATCTGAGATAGAATGTTCTCGGCAGCATTGATTCCTCCTGACGGTATAGAAAAACCGCACCGGAACCGGTGCGGTTGAAAGCTGGAGCTGGTAATGTGACTCGAACACACGACCTGCTGATTACGAAT
>JALFTG010000030.1 GCA_022779345.1 Oscillospiraceae bacterium
AATGCCCCGGAAATGGTTATTTCAGCAGCGTATACACAATCACCACGATGCCCAGCACGATGCGGTACCAGCCGAACACTTTGAAATCGTGGCGGCGGACATAGGCCATGAGCCACTTGATGCTCAGCACCGACACCACGAAGGCCACCACCATGCCCACCAGCAGGGTGATCAGTTCCGTGGAAGAGAAGGCCAGGCCGAATTTCAGGATCTTCAATGCGCTGGCCCCCAGCATGGTGGGCACGGCCAGGAAGAAGGTGAACTCCGCCGCCGCCGTCCGGGACACGCCCAGCAGCAGGGCGCCCACGATGGTGGCGCCGGACCGGGATGTGCCGGGGATCATGGCCAGGGCCTGGAAAAAGCCGATGATAACGGCGGTTTTGTAGTTGATGTCCGCAATGGAATCCATTTTTGGCGTGCGGCTGCGGTTCCAGTTCTCGATGACGATGAAGGCCACGCCGTAGAGGATCAGCATGACGGCGATGGAGAAGGGATGGCCGAAATGGGCCTCCAGCCAGTCGTCAAACAGCAGCCCCAGCACGGCAGCGGGGATGCAGGCGGCGATCACCTTGAACCACATGGAGAAGATGTCCCGCTGGATCACCGGCTTCTCCCGGAACCGGAAGGGCCACATCTGCTTCCAGAACACGACCACCACCGCCAGGATCGCCCCCAGCTGGATGACCACGAAGAACATCTCCTTGAACGCCTCGCTCATTTGCAGGCTGATCAGGTCGTCCAGCAGAAGCATATGCCCCGTGCTGCTGATGGGCAGCCACTCGGTGATGCCCTCCACGATGCCGATGATGATGACTTTCCACAATTCCAGCTGTTCCATAGGCTCTGCCTCTCCGTTTCAAAGGATAACGGGGGTCATTATAACAGACCCCCGTTTATATTACAATCCAAAAAATGTGAACATGACAGAAATGTAAGGTGTATCTTCGATTCTGTCATTGCGAGGAGCGATAAGCGACGCGGCAAGGAGCATCCCCTTTGGGTGCGTCAGGACATGCAGAAAAAGAGGACGGATTCCCACATCGCTTCGCTCCTCGGAATGACAATATTGGGGTACGGCTGTCGGTTTTCGGTGCGGCGGTGGACGCACAGCGGGACGGGAGACCCGTCCCCTACGGCGAGGACCGGGGTGGTCGGTGTCATTTGTAGTGCGGTGCGTCACGGACAACGGGCGGGTTTGGAACCCTCCCCTACCGTGGGTGACGATGTGCGGTGGGATGAATGGCACCATGTCCGTCCCCGGCGTAGGGTTCGGGTTCCCCGACCCGCTTGTGGGTTGACTTCCGCACCAATTTCAACATCGTAGGGGCGGGTTCCAAACCCGCCCGTGTGGGATGACCGGAACCGCTGACCCTCTCCGCCTCGCTGCGCTCGGCACCTCCCCCAAAGGGGGAGGCTTGAGATGTGCGGCGATGCCGCACATTCTTTGGCTCCCCCTTTGGGGGAGCTGGCGTCAGGCTTTGCCTGGCGACTGAGAGGGCAGTCCACCATTCACCGCAGCCGCTTGTCGCTCTTGATGGTCAGTTTCGTGCCGACGGTCTGGAAGATCTGGACGATGACGATCAGCAGGATGACGGCCACCAGCATGGTCAGGTATTTATAGCGGTAGTAGCCGTAGTTGATGGCGATCTGGCCCAGACCGCCGCCGCCGATGATGCCGCTCATGGCGGAGTAGCCCAGAATGGTGGTGATGGCGATGGTGAAGTTGGAGATCAGGGAGGGCACGCTCTCCGGGAGCATGACCTTCCACACGATCTGGAAGGGCGTGGCGCCCATGGACTGGGCCGCCTCGATGATGTCCGGGTTCACTTCCCGCAGGCTGCCCTCCACCAGACGGGCCACAAAGGGGAACGCCGCCACGACCAGGGGGACAATGGTGGCCACGGTGCCCACGGTGGTGCCCACGATCAGACGGGACAGGGGGAACACCATGATCATCAGGATCAGAAACGGGATGGACCGGAGCAGGTTGATGACCACATTCAGCACGCTCATGATGGGCCGGGGCAGGGGCTTGACCCCGTTGGCGTCACCGGCCACCAGCAGCACGCCCAGGGGCAGGCCGATGACCACCGCCAGCAGGGTGGACAGCACGGTCACATACAGCGTCTCCCAGATGGCGAAGGGGATGTCGTTCTGGATCACAGACAGGGTCTGTGCAATGGATTCCGGGGTAAACAGTTTGTCAAACATCTCTTATGCCTCCTCCACGATCACATTGGACACACTCTGCAGGTAGTCGATGGCCTCCCGGACCTGCTCCGGGCCGCCGGGGATGCCCAGCAGCATACTGCCGTAGACCTTGCCGTCCAGTCCCCGGGTGGAGGCGGCCACAATGTTGGCCAGAATGCCCTTCTCCACCGCCATGGAGGCGATCAGCGGACGGCCGGCAGCGTCGGCGCCATTGAACACCACCCGGATCCGGGGCTCCCGGCTGGGGTCGGACACCAGCTCGTCCGCGCCGTTGGGGAACACCAGCCGCCGGGCAGCCGCGGATTTGGGGCTGGAGAACACGGTGCCCACGGCGCCGGTCTCCGCCACCACGCCGCCGTCCAGAATGGCCACATGGCTGCAGATCTCCTCCACCACGCTCATCTGGTGGGTGATGATCACCACGGTGATGCCCAGCTTGGCGTTGATGTCCCGGATCAGTTCCAGGATGGAATGGGTGGTGTTGGGGTCCAGGGCGCTGGTGGCCTCATCGCACAGCAGCACTTTGGG
>JALFTG010000037.1 GCA_022779345.1 Oscillospiraceae bacterium
AAATTCATTGTCCAGGAGGACATTGACGAGGCCATCCTGAAGGTGGAGATGGGCCCGGAGAAGAAGAGCCGGGTCATCACCGAGAAGGAGCGGCGGCTCACCGCCTATCACGAGGCGGGTCACGCCATCGCCGGCCGGTACCTGGCCCACACGGACCCGGTGCATTATATCACCATCATCCCCCGGGGCGGCGCCGGCGGCTTCACGCTGTTCCGTCCTGACGAGGACCGGTCCTTCACCTCCCGCAGCGAGATGTTCGAGAACATTGTCATGGCCCTGGGCGGCCGGGTGTCCGAGCAGCTGTTCCTGGACGATATCTCCACCGGCGCCTCCGGCGATATCCGCCAGGCCACCAGCATCGCCCGGAACATGGTCACCGTGTACGGCATGAGCGAGCGGCTCGGCCCCATCAGCTTCGATTCCTCTGACCACAGCATCTTCATCGGCCGGGACTTCGGCCAGACCAAGAGCTACTCCGAGGAGACCGCCGCGGTTATCGACGAGGAAGTGAAGAAGATCTTCGACGATGCGTACGCCAAATGCCGGGAGATCCTGCTGGAGCATGAGAGCGAGCTGCGTATGGTGGCGGATTACCTGCTGGTCCACGAGAGCATGGACGGGGATGACTTTGCCTATGTGTGCGAGCACAAGCAGCTGCCCCCCGCCAAGGATGACGGTACCATCGAACCTGCCGCCCGCCGGGTGTCCATGTTTGAGGGCCTGATCGACCCCTCCGTGAAAGAGGAGGATCCTTTCTCCGCCTCCGCGGATGCCCCCGCAGATACGGACCCCGGTCACGAATCATTATAAAGGTGCAAGCCCCCGGAACCCAACGGTTCCGGGGGCTTTTCCTGTGGATTGACAGGACAGCGGCAGCGTGCTATTCTTTTTTAAAATGATTGTGCCGCTTTCGTTTGATCCGGCGGTGCGTTCTGAAACGGAGGTTCCCCACATGAAAAAACTGATCTCTCTGTTGCTTGTCATTGTTCTGCTTGCCGGAATTGCGGTATTTCCCGTGTCTGCATCGGCAGCACCCACATTTTCGGATGTGCCTGCGGATTTCTGGGCATATGATGCCATCGAGGAGATGGCAGAAAAGGGAATCGTCTCCGGCATGGGCAACGGGAAGTTTGAGCCGAACGGCAGCGTGACCACCGCCCAGTTTGCCACCATGCTGGTCGGTGCGTTTTTCCCGGAGGAACTGTGCGGGGATACCCGGACCTATCCCGCATGGTACGGGAAAACCATGCACATTGCGCTGGAGGAGGGATTGCTGGCGACTTTGCCGGCGCGGTACACCTGCACAATCACGGAGTCCGGAGAGACATGGGATCCAGTGTATGTGAATAATCGCATGACAAGAAAAGAAATGGCTGTGATGTTGACGAATTTTCTGAAAAACCATCTCGATTTTGGGAAGTATGGATTTCAGAAAACCGATTTTTTGGATGGCCCATATGATTTGCCGGATTATCGGTATTGCATTGAATATTACCCTGCAAATTATCCCGACGCAATCTCTTTTGTCTATGATCTTGGAATTATCACCGGCGTTGATGATGCGGGGACATTTTCTGGCGATGGGCTCATGACCCGGGCACAGGCCTGCCTGGTCCTGAAGCGGACGATGGACTTGATCGGACTTTACGGCGGGAATGCTGAGGACAACCGGGAATATCATATCTATGAATTTCTGGACTGGAATGAAAAAAATGACCACGCCGTATCTCCGGATATCCGTCTCACAAACGGAGAGACCATTACACCGGAGCATGTCAGGGAACTGATTGATTCATTGAGAGAGAAATATCCGGAAGGGATGCCCAGTGCAGATGAAAACTATGAGTACGGGGAAAACAAGGACGGAATCTATCTGGGCTATACAGGCTGTGCTGCATTGGTGAATTATATGCGGGATGACATTTTTGGCGATAACAGGAATTATGTCGTAGGTTATTATGATCACGCATATGACCCGGCATATTTAGGTGAGTATGCCTATCAACTGATCCGTCCGGGTGACCATATCCGGATCAACGAAACCCATTCAGTGCTGGTGCTGGACAAAACGGATTCATATATCACCGTTGTGGAAGGGAACTATAACGGAAAAGTGCATTGGGGCAGAAAGATTTCCAAATCCGCTCTGCTGAACAGTGAGATCGGTGTTTTTTCCTGCTATCCGTATCTTCCGGTCAAATAATCGGTACCTGCCGGAAAGTTATGCATTCTGATGCGGTGCTTTTCCAAATCCGTGACTTTTGCACAACTTCGCTCTTGTGCAACCACCGCCGGCATGATACAATATCATCCGTATGACCGATGTTCGCTTTTCAGACAAACAGCAAGACGATCTGCACGGGAAGCCCCGGCAATCACTGCGCGGATCCCTGAACTATAAGGAGATATGAGACACTATGAAACTGGGTATCGTGGGACTGCCCAATGTGGGCAAGTCCACTTTGTTCAACGCCATCACCAATGCCGGCGCCGAGAGCGCCAACTATCCCTTCTGCACCATTGAGCCCAATGTGGGCATGGTCTCCGTGCCGGACGAGCGTCTGGACTTTCTGGCGGAGATGTACCAGCCCAAGAAATACACCCCGGCGGTCATTGAGTTCGTGGACATCGCCGGTCTGGTGAAGGGCGCCTCCAAGGGCGAGGGCCTGGGCAACAAATTTCTGGACAACATCCGCTCCACGGACGCCATCGTCCATGTGGTGCGGTGCTTTGACGATGAAAATGTCATCCATGTGGACGGCTCCACCGATCCCCGCCGGGACATTGAGACCATCGACCTGGAGCTGATCATGTCCGATGCGGAGATGGTGACCCGCCGGGTGGACAAGGCCTCCAAGGCTGCCAAGGGCGGGGACAAGCGTCTGGCCCATGAGGTGGCGGTGTTCCAGGGCCTGCTGGAGCACCTGAACGAGGGCAAGTCCGCCCGCAGCTATGACTGCGATGAGGACGATATGGACCTGATCCGCACCAGCGACCTGCTGACCCTGAAGCCCATCATCTTTGCCGCCAACATGGACGAGGCCGGGGTGGCCGACTACGAGAACAACCCCTATTACCAGACAGTGCTGGAGATCGCGCAGGCGGAGAATGCCCAGGTGCTGCCCATCTGCGCCAAGACCGAGGAGGAACTGGCCTCCCTGGAGCCGGACGAGCGGCAGATGTTCCTGGACGAGCTGGGCCTGACCGAGTCCGGTCTGGACCGGATGATCAAGTGCTCTTACGCCCTGCTGGGCCTCATCAGCTTTTTGACCTGCGGGCCGGATGAATGCCGTGCCTGGACCATCAAAAAGGGAACCAAGGCCCCTCAGGCGGCGGGAAAGATCCATTCCGACTTCGAGCGCGGCTTCATCCGTGCCGAGATCGTGGCTTTCGATGACCTGAAGGCCTGCGGCAGCATGGCTGCCGCCAAGGAAAAGGGTCTGGTCCGCTCCGAGGGCAAGGAGTATGTGATGCAGGACGGCGATGTGACCCTGTTCCGCTTCAATGTCTGATGACAATGCAATCAACCAAAAGCGCACGGCGTGAGCCGTGCGCTTTTGGTTTG
>JALFTG010000042.1 GCA_022779345.1 Oscillospiraceae bacterium
CTGGCCCAGGCGGTGCGGGTGGTCCAGGCGGGGGATTACACCCAGCATATCCGCACCCGGGGCCGGGATGAGATCACGGAGCTGGGGGAGGAGTTCAACAGCATGACGGATATCCTCCGGCAGACGGAGTCCTCCCGCCGCCGCTTTGTGTCCGACGCGTCCCATGAGCTGAAAACCCCCCTGGCCTCCATCCGTCTGCTGACGGACAGCATCCTCCAGACGGAGGACATGGACCGGGACACCATGGTGGAATTTGTCAGCGACATCGGCCAGTCCGCCGCCCGGCTCCAGCGGCTGTCGGAAAAGCTGCTGGACCTGTCCCGGATGGACAGCGGCGTCACCCCCCGGCGGGAGCCGGTGGATCTGACGGCCGCGGCGGAGCGGATTCTCCATATGCTCTCCCCCCTGGCGTCGGAAAAGCAGGTGATGCTCACCTGCGCCGGAACGGAGCCGGTGTGGGTGCTGGCCGGGGAGGACGAACTGGAGCAGATTCTGTTTAATCTGGCGGAAAACGCGGTAAAGTATAATGTCCCCGGCGGCAGCGTCACCGTGACGGTCACCGGCGGGGAAGCGGCGGTGCTCACCGTGGCGGACACGGGCATCGGCATCCCCGACGCGGATCTGCCCAATATTTTCGCCCGGTTCTACCGGGTGGACAAGGCCCGCTCCCGGGAGGCCGGGGGCAGCGGTCTGGGTCTGTCCATCGTCCGGGACGCGGTGCTGTCCCTGGGCGGGGACATTCAGGTGGCCCACGGCAGCCCCTGCGGCACCGTGTTCACCGTCACATTTCCCATCTGGAAAGGAGCAAGCGAGTCATAGGCATTCTGCGTAAACTGCCGATCCCGAAGCGATCGGTTCATGATATTTATGAGGTCACGCCGGAGTCCCTCCGGGACTGGGGCGTGGAGTTGCTGCTGATGGATCTGGACAACACCCTGTCCCCCTACTCCACCGATGAGGCCACGCCGGAACTGAAGGCGTGGATTGACAGCCTGAAAGCGGCGGGCATCGAGCCGTTTCTGTTCTCCAACAACAAGGGCGACCGGCCGGAGATCTTCTCCCGCCAGCTGGATGTGGAGTTCGTAAAGCTGGCCCACAAGCCGAAGCAGGCGGTGCTGCACCAGGTGCTGGCGCGCAAGGGCGCGGCGGTGGAGGACATCTGCATCATCGGCGATCAGATCTACACGGATGTGCTGTGCGCCAGCATCGCCGGGGCGAAATCCATCGTGGTGCGGCCCATCAGCCTGAAAAATCCCCTCCATGCCCTGCGGTATGGGGCGGAGGCACCCTTCCGGCTCATCGGCCGGATCAAGGAGGCACATTGATATGACAAATCTGGAAAGACTGCAGGCGGCGCTCCGGGCCTCCAACCTGGACGCCATGCTGCTCATCGACCCGAAAAACCGGTTTTACATCACCGGATTCCACTCCTCCGCCGGGGCCGTGGTGGTCACCCGGGAGGACGCCTGGCTGTTCACCGATTCCCGGTATATCGAGGCGGCGGAACAGGCCGGAGCGGGGAAATTCCATGTGGGCCTGAACGACCGGGACCACCCCCTGGGCGATCTGGTCCGGGGCGTGATCCGCGCCGCGGGGGTCCGCACCCTGGGAGGTGAGGAGCAGTCCCTGAGCTATGCGGACTACCTGGCCTACAGCCGGGCCGTGGGTATGGACCTGGTTCCGGCCCAGCAGCTGGTCATGGATCTGCGGGCATCGAAAACAGAGGAGGAGCTGGCCCTCATGCGCCAGGCCCAGGCCATCACCGACCGGGCCTTTGACCACATCCTGACCTTCCTGCGCCCGGGCGTCACGGAGCAGGAGGTGGCGGCGGAGCTGGTGTATTCCATGATGAAGGGCGGCGCCCCGCGCATGAGCTTTGACCCCATCGTGGTGGCGGGAAAGCGGTCCAGTATGCCCCACGGGGAGCCGGGGGACAACCCCCTCCGGGACGGGGACTTTGTGACCATGGATTTCGGCTGTGAATACGGCGGGTACTGCTCGGACATGACACGCACCGTGGCCATCGGCCACGCCACGGAGGAAATGCGGAAGGTGTATGACACGGTGCTGCAGGCCCAGCTGGCGGGCATCGCCGCGGCGAAGGCCGGGGTCACCGGCCAGAGCGTGGACAAGGCCGGGCGGGATGTGATCACTGCCGCCGGATACGGGGACTGTTTCGGCCACGGCTTCGGCCACAGCCTGGGGCTGGACATCCACGAGGCCCCCAACGCCTCCCCCGCCGGTCTGCGCCCCATGCCGGAAAACTGCGTCTGCTCCGCCGAACCGGGCATCTATCTCCCGGGAAAATTCGGCGTGCGCATCGAGGATGTGATCGTTTTCCGGAAAGACGGCTGCGAGATTCTGACAAAATCCCCGAAAGAGCTGATCGTGGTATAACAGTCCTTCAAACCCCCTTTGGGTGTTTGAATGAGAATTTGCGGCCATTCCATGCACTCGCTGGCGCTCGCACACTCCATTGGCCGAGAAGTGTTTTTTGGCACAGCGAAGCCGCACCAAAAAACGGATTGCACTTTCTTCGGCTCTTGCGAGCCGAATTCTGCGAAGCTCGGGCTAATTTCTGCGAAGCTTTTTGTACAGCGTGATAAAAAGACTTGCAATATCCGACCGTTTCGGGTAAAATAAATTGAATTACTTTTTGAACTTACTTTTCACATAAAAGTTTGGAGGATATCATTATGGCAACTATCACAGCAGGCGATTTCAGAAACGGCGTTATGTTCGAGATGGACGGCAATGTCATGCAGGTCGTCGAGTTCCAGCATGTCAAGCCCGGCAAGGGCGCCGCGTTCGTCCGCACCAAGATGAAGAATGTCATCACCGGTGCCGTGACCGAAACTTCTTTCAACCCCACCGCCAAGTTCGAGGCCGCTACCGTGGAGCGCAGAAGCATGGAGTACAGCTACAACGACGGCAACCTGTACTACTTCATGGATCCGGAGACCTTTGAGCTGGAGCCCATCGACGAGTCTTCCCTGGGCGACAACTTCAAGTTCGTCACCGAGAACATGGTCTGCACCATTTCTTCCTACAAGGGCAAGGTGTTCAATGTGGAGCCCCCCACCTTCGTGGAGCTGACCGTCACCGAGACCGACCCCGGTTTCGCCGGCAACACCGCCACCAACGCCACCAAGCCCGCCACCCTGGAGACCGGCGCTGAGATCAAGGTCCCCCTGTTCATCAACCCCGGCGACAAGCTGCGCATCGACACCCGCACCGGCGAGTATCTGGAGCGCGCGAAGTAATTTACCCATCGGAATTACCAAAAAGGCCGCCACAGGCGGCCTTTTTGATTGCGGCGGCGGGCGGATTGTGATACAATCGGGAAAAGCGTACGGATAAGGAGACATGACATGGACTGTGGCGAGATTCGTGAGCTGATGGAGCAGGGCCGGGAGCGGGAGGCCGCCGGCAGACTGCTGGAGCTGGTGGCGGAACTGAGCGACCGGCTGAACACCCTGGAGATCCAGTTTGAGACCCTTGTGGAGGCGCTGGCCCCGGATCCGGACGACTACCCCTATGACGAGGACTGCGACAGCTATGTGGTGCAGTGCCCCGGCTGCGGGGAACGGCTGGAGATTCCGGCGGAGTTTCTGGAGGAGGACGGCGGCGCGCTGGTCTGCCCGGACTGCGGTGCGGCGCTGCTGGCGGACTGATATGCCGGAGAGGTGCCGGACCCGGTACCCCCTGCTCCTGGCCCACGGGCTGAACTGCCGGGACCACTGGCCCCTGGACTACTGGGGCCGCATTCCGGAGGCCCTCCGGGCGGAGGGCGCCGTGGTGTATCTGGGCGGACAGGACGCCTGGGGCAGCGTGGAGGACAACGCCCGGCAGCTGCAGGCTGTCCTGCTCCGGGCACTGGACGAGACCGGGGCGGAAAAAGTGAACCTCATCGCCCACTCCAAGGGCGGGCTGGAGGCCCGGTATCTCATTTCGTGCCTGGGCATGGCGGAGCGGGTGGCGTCCCTGACCACCGTGTGCACGCCCCACCACGGCAGCCGCACCGCGGACCGGTTTCTGGCCCACCCGGCGCTGATCCGGGTACTGGACGGAGCGCTGCGGGGCTTCTGGCGGCTGGCGGGGGACGATGCGCCCCGGCCGTCAGCGGCGGCGGTGAGTCTGAGCACAGCGGGGGCGGAGGCCTTCAATACCGCCTGTCCCGATGCCCCGGGCGTCTATTACCAGAGCTGGGGCGCTGACCTGGGAGATGCCCGGGATGACAAAGGCATGGCCCTGCTCAGCCGGTTCATGGGCCTGGCCGACGGCGCCACCGACGGCCTGGTGCGGCCGGATTCCGCCCGGTGGACCAACTACCGGGGAGATGTGACCGGCGTGTCCCATCAGGACATGACCGACACCCGGCAGGCACAGCTGTCTGGCTTCGACCCGGTGGAGTTCTATCTGGCCATGGCGGAGGAGCTGAAACGGATGGGCTTCTGATGGACCACAGATTGCCCGGAGTGTGTAAAACTGCACAAAATTTCCGGGCCAGATTCGTATTTTTGCGTCTTTACAGAATCGATGTAAAGCGTTAAAATATTGTCAAAGAAAAAGGTAGAAACTTGAAAATGGAGGTTAAAATTATGAAATGTCCCAAGTGCGGTGCGGATATGGTGGTTGACAATCATCGCAGATATCCCATTGAGATGTGCTATCAATGCGGCTACATGGAGGGCCAGAACATCGAAATCGACAACAGCATGCGGATTACCGTGATCCAGACGATCAACCGCATGAACGAGGATGAGCTGGCACTGTTCCTGACCCAGTGTGACTTTGTTGGCTCCACCCAGGAAGAAGTGCGCAAATGGTTGGATCAGCCTCTGAAGCCCTTTAAAAAATAATTCGGAATTTCAAAACAGCCCCCGGACGGGAAGTCCGGGGGCTGCTCCGCTTGTGGAAAAAGCTTCGCAGAATTTGCGCTGAACAGCGCAAACAAATCGAATCGGTTTTTTGTGCGGCTTCGCTGTGCAAAAAACACTTCACGGCCGGCGCAGTGTGCCCAGAGGGTGCGCGAAGCGGCCGCAAAGGCTCTGTCGGAAAGCCCCAAAGGGTTTTTCGACAGACTCAACAGCCCCCGGACGGGAAGTCCGGGGGCTGTTTTCTGTTGTTTACCGTCTGCCGGGACCGCCCGGCCCTCTGCCGCCGGGACCTCTGGAAGGACCGCCGGGGCCTTTTCCGGGGGCGGGGTTCCGGGGACCGGCGGAATTTCTGCCGGGTCCTGCGGGACGGGGCGGTTCCCGCCGGGGGCCGGGCACGGGGGTATGCCGGGCCGGGGGAGGGGGCGCGGGGCGTCTGGGCGGAGGAGGCGGGGCTGCCCGCCGGGGTGCCGGGGGCGGCGGGGACAGAAAGCTCCTGCGCCGGTGGGGCGGACGCCGGGGCGGCCGGGGCGCCAGCCAGCTTCTGGGCGGGGGCGGGGTCATCCACCGCTCGATGCGCCGGACCCGGTTGGCCACGGACAGCACCGCCAGGGTGCGGGCCACATCTCCCAGCAGATCCCCGTCATTGTCAAACACCCGGCGGGAGGCGGACCCCAGGTCCACATAGCCGCCGGGGCCGTACACGGCGGCCTCCATGCCGTATTCATTCATGGCCTGGGCCAGATACCGGGCCTGGGTCTCCGTGAGCTGTTCCGCCACGGCGACCGGGGCGGATTTCACCAGGTCTTTGGCGTCGGACCGGTCATAGCCCAGCAGATCCTCCAGCAGTTCGGCGGCCTCGGACTTGGAGCAGTCGCCGTCGGACAGCAGGATCACCTGATACACCCCCGCCGTCCGCGGGGGCGGGGCCTGTTCCACCGCCGGTTCCGGCTCAAAAACCGGTTCGGGATCCATCACCAGATCCGCCAGATTCCGGCCGCACCCGGGGCAGAAGTTCATGCCGGCATAGACTTCATGGCCGCAGTTGGGACAAAATGACATGAGATACCGCTCCTTTCGTATGGTTCAGTTCCGGTTGGTCACCGTGATCTGCAGGCCCTCCAGAATGTCCAGGGCCTTTTCGTTCAGTTCCGGGTCGGCGCAGGCGGTGCAGGACGCGTCCACGATGATCTCCGCCTCGGGCAGGGCGGTTTTCAGCAGAACGGCGTTGGTGAGCACGCAGATATTGCTCACCAGACCCACCAGTTCCACCTGGTCAAACTGCTCCTCCTCGGCGATCTCCATCAGCTCCATGGAGCCGAAGGTGGGCTTTTCGATCACCAGGTCCCGGTCGCCGCAGGCTTCGGCGGTGAGGCCGAACACCTCCCAGCCCTCCGTGTCCCGCACGCAGTGGACGATGGGCAGCTTCCGGCCCTCCTGGGTTTTGAGGTAGTTCTTCTTGTGGGTGTCCTGGGTGTAGATGACCGCGGCATCCTTCTCCCTGTGGTACTGGGCCACCTTTTTGGCGATCCGGGCGTCCAGCAGTTCCGCACCGGCAAAGCCCAGGGCGCCGTTGACAAAGTCTTTCTGATAATCCACCACAACCAGCAGTTTTTTCATGTGTTCTCCTCCTTTTTCGGCAACTTGCCTCGCAGAGTTTTCATTCAGCGTCCTTCGGGTGTTTGAATGACGAAAACCACCGGAAGGTCATGGGCCAGAGAATGCCCGCAAACAAAATGACGATGGCGTAGCGCACGCCATGGGCGATGGCCCGGCCTCCGAACAGGGCCAGCAGGGGGGCTTTCAGCGCCCCTTTCAGGATCAGCACCAGGGCCAGACCCACCACCACCTTCACAATCTGCGCCCACAGCGGCGCCTGGGTGGGCCAATGGAGCTTCGTCCGGTCCAGATGGAACACCAGAAGCAGGCCGATGGCGCAGAACAGGATTTCCCATCCGTTTTTCACGCCCTCCTGATAATTGTCCAGGTCCAGATCGGCGGGGAAGTGGTAGAAGTGGACGAAGGCCACGAAGGCCGCCGCCCCAGCGATGAACAGAGCGTAGAGGACATACAGGACTTTCGGATTTTCCTCCATGTGCTCAAACAGCGGGTACAGGGCGAACACCAGCACCAGCCCCAGCACGAAGGACACGCCCACATCCCAGGGGGTGTGCACCCCCAGATACATCCGGGACACGGCGGTCAGGCACACCAGCACCCACAGCACGATCCGCAGGGTACGGTTTTTGAAGTACCGGGCCGGGGCGCCCAGGGCGGCAAACGCATTCTGGGTGTGGCCGCTGGGGAAGGAGTACCCCGTGGCGGCGGCCCGGGCGGATTCCACAATGGTGAAACCGGGGTCCTTCACCCAGGGCCGGGGGATGCGGAACCACAGCTTCAGAAACTGGTTCACGATGATGCCGGAAAAGCCCACGGTCATCATATAGTAGCCGCATTTTTTGTCCACGCACCAGAAAATGATGATGGCCGCGGCCAGAAAGACCACCTCGCCCCCCAGCTCCGTGATGCCCTGCATGAGCACATTCAGCACCGGATTGCGGATGCTCTCCAGAAAATAAAGCACTTCCAAAGAAACATTTCCTCCTGTCGGTAATACTCATATGATACCACAGGCGGGAAAAAAGAACAACAAAAAGCCTTCCCCCTCTGCGGGGGAAGGCAAAACACAGGAAATTCCAAATTGATTTTCATTCGCCGGATGCGCCGTAGTTGGACAGGACGCGGGCGGAGGGGTCGTTCACATTGCAGCCTTCCCAGGACTTGTTGGGCATCCAGAAGTCCTTGACCATCTCGGCCTGGCCGGGGTAGTACTTCTCAAAGATCTCCCGGTACAGCAGGCTCTCCTTGGTGAAGGGCATGGCGAAGGGGTACAGCTGGCGGCGGGCCTCAAACTCCTCGTCGGTGTACTTCGTCTCGGCGTACTCCTTCAGGTCGTCCACCATGGAGTGGCCCACGGCGTCGGAGAAGGCGGCCTTTTCCCGCCACAGGATGTCCTCGGGGAGGATGTGGTCGTTTTCAAAGGCGTGGCGCAACAGATACTTGCCCTTGTTGTACACATTCATCTTCTTCTCCGGGTCGATGGACATGACATACTTCACGAAGTCCAGATCGCCGAAGGGCACCCGGGCTTCCAGAGAGTTGGCGGAGATGCACCGGTCCGCCCGGAGCACATCATACATATACAGCTCGTCCACCCGCTTTTTGGACTCCTTCTGGAATTCCTCCGCGCTGGGGGCGAAGTCGGTGTACTTGTAACCGAACAGCTCGTCGGAGATCTCACCGGTCATGAGGACGCGGATGTCCGTCTGCTCGTGGATGGCCTTGCACACCAGGTACATACCCATGGACGCCCGGATGGTGGTGATGTCATAGGTGCCCAGAGCGGCGATGACCTCCTCCAGGGAGGCGATGACCTCGTCCCGGTTCATGTACACCACCGTGTGGTCGGCGCCCAGGAAATCCGCCACTTCCTGGGCGTATTTCAGGTCGATGGCGTCCCCCACCATGCCGATGGCGAAGGTGCGGATGGGCTTGCCCAGCAGCTTGGCCGCCACGGCGCACACCAGGGAGGAGTCCAGACCGCCGCTGAGCAAAAAGCCCAGGGGGGCGTCTGCGTCCAGACGCTTGTCAATGCCGAGAATCAGCAGCTCCCGGATCTTTTTGCAAACGGTCTCCAGATCGTCCTCGCAGTAGCCGCCGGTGACGGTGGTCAGGTCGGCGTAGCGCACGAACTGGCCGTTGGCGTAGTAATGGCCGGGAGGGAAGGGGAGGATTTTGTCGCAGATGCCGATCAGGTTCTTGGCTTCGCTGGCGAACACGATGGAGCCGTCCCGCAGGTAGCCGTAGAACAAAGGCCGGATGCCGATGGGGTCCCGGGCGGCGATGAGGGTGTTCTTTTTGCTGTCATAGATGATCATGGCGAACTCCGCGTCCAGCATTTTGAACATCTCCAGCCCGTATTCCCGGTACATGGGCAGGATGATCTCGCAGTCGGAGTCGGACTGGAAGGTGTAGCCCAGGTCCTGGAGCTTTTTCTTCATGGGGCGGAACAGGTACAGCTCGCCGTTGCACACGGCCATGTCCCCGTCCAGCTCGAAGGGCTGCATCCCCTCGGGGGTCAGACCCATGATGGCCAGCCGGTGGAAGCCCAGCCAGCCGTTTTTCGTCTCCACAAACCGGGTCATGTCGGGCCCCCGGGACTTGGTGCGGTTCAGGCAGTCCTGAGCCAGAATATAGGGAATGCTGCGCTTTTCAAAACCGACGATGGAACACATAAGAATACCTCCTGTTGGAATCAGGAATGAGGAATTCCCAATTCCTGATAATAAAAAAATGCAGCCGTTCGTCTTTCATAGGACGAATTGCTGCACATCCGCGGTACCACCTAACTTACCGGAAAACCCGGTCACTTT
>JALFTG010000055.1 GCA_022779345.1 Oscillospiraceae bacterium
AATCCCGGAGTCACATCAAAAGAGGCCATTCTGGGCGTTTGCAGGCAGATCGTGGCCCGGCAGGGGCTTCAGGCGGTGAATATGCGGGCCGTGGCCCGGGAATCCGGTGTCGCACTGGGAACGCTGTATAACTATTTTTCCGACAAGGACGCACTGCTGATCGCCGTGGTGGAGAGCGTCTGGAAGGACATTTTCCACACGGACGGCACCTGTGAGACGGACTTCTCTTTCCCGGATTACACGGCCTGGCTTTTCCACTGCGCCCGGGCCGGGGCGGAGCAGTACCCCCATTTCCTGACCGGCCACTCCATCGCCATTGCCAAATCCCGGCAGGGGGAGGCGAAGAGCACCATGGAGCGGTATTTTGAGCATATGCGGACCGGAATGCTGCAGGTGCTCCGGGCAGACCCGGCGGTGAACCGGGCGGTCTTTTCCCCGGACTTCACGGAGATGGATCTGGTGGAGTTCGTCATGGACCACATCCTGCTTCTGCTGGTGAAAAACGCCGGGGACTGCACGGCGCTGACGGAACTGGTGCGCCGGGTGATCTATCGCTGACAACAGTTCCCGCCGGCCGGCGGGCTGTTTTTTCACAATGAAATGAACATTGTTCAGGTTGAAAGGAGTATTTTATGCAGGCAATCTTTGAAACGGCGTTTGACATTGTATATCTGGTGCTGGTCATCACCCTGGGCATCCGGATGATCCGGGGCAACGCGGGGCGCAGACAGTACCTGCTGTTCGGCATCATGGCGGTGACGCTGGGGTGCGGGGACGCGTTCCACCTGATCCCCCGGGCGGTGGCGCTGTGCACAACGGGGCTGGAAAACTACACGGCCGCCCTGGGAATCGGCAAGCTGATCACTTCCATCACCATGACCATTTTCTATGTGCTGCTGTACGGCGTCTGGCGCAGCCGGTATGAAGTTACCGGCCGGACAGGCCTGACGGCGGCGGTGTGGGTGCTGGCACTGGTGCGGATCGCTCTGTGCCTGATGCCGCAGAATGCCTGGACCAGCGCGGCGGCGCCCCTGGCCTGGGGAATTTACCGGAATATCCCCTTTGCCATTCTGGGCGGCGTGATTGTGGTGCTGTTTTACCACAGCGCCCGGGAGCGGCAGGACCGGGCCTTCCGCCATCTGTGGCTGACGGTGGTGCTGAGTTTTGCCTGCTATATCCCTGTGGTGCTGTTTGCAGATGCTGTGCCGATGGTTGGTATGCTGATGGTCCCCAAAACCTGCGCGTATATCTGGACGGTGCTGATCGGGTATCAGGCAATGAAAAAGGGGGTATAAACAGCAATGAGAAAGTGTCTTGATTTTTCCCTGACATATGCGGTCACTGCCATGGTATGCGGCGTATTCTACCGGGAATTCACGAAGTATCAGGACTTCACCGGCGTGACGGCTCTGGGTAAAGTCCACGGACATCTGTTCCTGCTGGGGATGGTGATGTTTCTGATCGTTGCGCTGTTCGCTATGCATTGGAATCTGGACGGACAGAAGAAGTTCCGGTGGTTTCTCCGGACCTATAACATCGGCGTGCCCCTGACGGCGGCCATGCTTCTGGTCCGGGGCGTGACCCAGGTGCTGGGCCTGCCCCTGACGACGGGGGCGTCCGCGGCGATGTCCGGCAGCGCGGGCATCGGCCATATTCTCACCGGCGTTGGGCTGATTCTCCTGCTGCTGGCCCTGCGGGACAGGGCAAAGGAGGAAGCTGCCGGATGAGCGAAAAACGGTTTTTCCATGTGAAAAAGCGCACCCTTCTGGCTGTGGCCGGATGCGTGTGGCTGATTGCCGGCTTCAATGTGGCCCGGCTGGGCGTCCTGTCCTACCAGAAGCTGCCCCGGATTACCCCGGTGCACATCCTGCTGTCGCTGGTGGTGTTCTGTGCCTTCGGGATGATGTTTTTCAAAATGAGCATGAAGCACACGAAACGGATCAAGGGCTATCAGGAGGAGTTCCGGCCGGTGTGGCACTTCTTTGACCTGAAGGCCTACTGCATCATGGCTGTGATGATGGGCGGCGGTATCTGGCTCCGCGCCTCCGGACTGGTTCCGGATGTGTTCATTGCCGTGTTCTATACGGGGCTGGGCTGTGCACTGGCTCTGGCGGGGGTGCTGTTCTGGATCGCATTTTCCCGGTATCACCCGGAACCCGCGGGCAACAGCGAACCTACTGCATAAAACAACCGGCCGGGCGGCTTACGGAAAGCTGACCGGCCGGTTTTACGGTTTGATTTCGGAAAGCGGGAAGAACTCCTCAAACAGGAAATGCATCCGGTCCACGGTTTTGTTGATGTGCCAATGGCCGCAGAACCAGGCCCGGTACGCCAGCCGGGCCTCCAGCGTGCCCAGCCACTGCTCCGTGCTCTGATCCACAGTACTCTGGTCCACACCCGGATGAAACGCCTCGGTGGGGATATACCGCTCCGGACAGGTGTGGGACAGTACCACATCCACCTGCCAGCCCAGAGTATCCAGCTGCGCCTCTGTGCGGCGCTTGATCTCCGGGGAGGGCTGCTCATCGGGAAACCAGCTCTTTCCCACCGCCAGACGGTGGGGCTTGTCCACGGAATAGGCCCCGCCCACGGCAATGGCGCTGACCCCGTCCAGATCATAGACCTCCCCGTCTTTTGCGAACAGCAGATTGGGAAAATCCGCTTCCGCATAGACGCTGCCGCCCCGCCAACGAATTTCCCGATAGTCCGGCAGGGTCTCCGGCCGCATCTCATGATTGCCGTGGATGCACAGGATGGGCACCCCTGCTTGATTCAGTCTGCGCTTGTTTCGTTCGTCTCCGTGCCCCGGGCCGTAGAAATTCAGCCCTGCATCCCCGAGAATGACGATGCCGTCCTGTGGAGACAACCCCTGTTCCCGGATAAAATCAATGATCCTGCGGACCCGGCCGTGGATATCCCCGGTGCAGTAGATCATGGCACTCCCTCCTTATTGCAATAGTATACCACATTGCCGCCGGAAAAACAGGACAAAGTTCCCGGTGTATCCCCTTGACAGCAGACGGAATTCCTGCTAAAACAAAATGGCCGAAAGGGGGCATTCCATGAACGAAGTGAACACCCAGCAGTTCCGGGCGCTGCTGCGGACAGTGAGCGTCACAGACGAAGCCCGGCAGATGCGCGCCTATGTCCAGCACGGCACCGTGAGCACCTATGACCATTGTGTCCGGGTGGCGGCAGTGAGCTATTTGCTGAACCGCAGACTGGGCCTGGGAGCGGATGAGCGCAGTCTGGTCCGGGGGGCTTTTCTCCATGATTTTTACCTCTATGACTGGCATGACCCGACCCAGCACGCCCGGCTCCACGGCCTGCACCATCCGGCGCTGGCGGCGGAGAATGCCGAGCGGTACTACACCCTCAACGACAAGGAGCGGAACATCATCCGCAGCCATATGTGGCCGCTGACCATCACCGCCGTCCCCGCCTGCCGGGAGGCCGTGATCGTGTGCATCGCCGACAAATGGTGCAGTCTGGTGGAGACTTTGCTATATCGATAAGTAGTAATATACCGGGGCGGAATGGGCCGCCCCGGTTTTTGTATGAATTGTCCGCTGAACGCGGACATTATTTTTGGGACGGCAGGGGCCGGTGATAGGCATAGCCGTCCTTCTGGACCATCCGCGCGGCCTTCCACACATCCTCCTCTGTGCGTACCCATTCGCAGTCATACCGCAATCCGCAGAAGAAGGTGTAGTCCCGGCCCCGCTGATCCATGGTCATGGGGTTGAACAGCAGGTGGGTGCTGGATGCGGTTTTCCGGTCCGGTGCCACTGTGACCTCCACATTGGTCATCAGATGCTGGGACCGGAACGGCGCCATGGACCGGCTGAGGAATCCCCGCATTTCCTCCAGCGTACCCTTTTCCCCGCCGCTGGCGGTGTAGTCGATCCATGCTCCCGGCAGAAGCACTTCCTCCAGCCGGTCAAACTGTTTTCCGTCGATGAGGGCAGCGTAGTGCTTGATCTGGTCCTCGATGGCCACCCGGTCCAGAAGCTGCTGCAGCTGTTGCGTCAGTTCCATGGCATTCTCTCCTTTTTTCTTTTATTGTACCCCACATTCCCCCGGGGCTCAAGTCCTGACAGATTCCCGTCTGATGAAAATTTTACGAAAAACTCACATACTATCGGTGGCACCGGAAAAGGAAACGGTGCAGACTGTGAGCGACTGACAGAATTTGACAAAAAACGGGAGCGTGTTTCATGTATAGTGTCATCGACATCGGATCCAACACCATCCGGCTGACCGTCTATCATGTACAGGACGGGCAGATTGAAACGGTGTTTCATGAGAAGAGCACCGTGGGCCTGGCGGGCTATGTGAACGGGAAAGGGAAACTGTCCCGGACGGGCATGGACCGGGCGGCGGAGTCCCTGCTCCGCTTCAAACGGATCCTGACAAATCTGGGCATTGAAAACATCGCCGTGTTCGCCACGGCATCCCTGCGGAATGTGACCAACACCGATGAGGCCCTGTCGGTGATCGAGGAGCGCACGGGCTTTCGGGTGGAAGTCCTGTCCGGGGAGCGGGAGGCATTGCTGGATTATATCGGCGCCACTCACTTCATGCCCGCGTCCGACGGTCTGCTGGTGGATATCGGTGGAGGCAGTACGGAGCTGGTGTTCTTCTCCGACGAACAGGTGGAGAAGGCTGTGTCCATGCCTGTGGGGTCGCTGAATATGTACAGCAAGTATGTGTCCCATGTGGTGCCTACGAAGGAGGAGCGGGAGCACATCCGGCGGAAAGTGTTGAAAGAGCTGGGAAAACTGGACCTGCCGGAGCGGGTGTGCCCGGTGATCTGCGGCGTGGGCGGCACCGCCCGGGCCACGGGCAAGCTGGTGAACACCCGGAAGAAACTGCCCACTGCCAACCGGGTGGTGTATCTGCACACGGTGGACGAACTGCTGGACAGTTTTCGGGACGACAGCCGGGATACCCTGCTGCCCATTCTGAAATCCGCCCCGGACCGGGTGCACACCCTGCTGCCGGGCATGACCATTCTGTGCGCCGTGGCGGAAACCTTCCACAGCGACACCATGATCGTCAGCGATTACGGCGTGCGGGAGGGCTATCTGCTGACGGAGGTACTGCATCAGGAACGGAGGAGCGACCCATGGCAGAGGAGATAAGAAACTATACCCAGAACCGGGAGTTGTCCTGGCTGGCCTTCAATGCCCGGGTGCTGGATGAGGCAACGGACCCCATGGTTCCGCTGTTGGAGCGGCTGAAATTCGTGGCCATCTTCACCAGCAATCTGGATGAATTTTTTATGATCCGGGTGGGCAGCCTGTATGACATCGCCGCCCTGGGAAACACCGCCCGGGACAGCCGCACGGGCATGACCGCCACAGAGCAGCTGGAACGGATCTATGCGGCGATGGGGCCGCTGTATGCCCGGCGGGACCGGGTGTACCGGGCACTTCAGCAGGAACTGTGCACCTGGGGCATCCGCTCCGTGAGCCCGGACGAACTGACACCCCGGGAGAAGAAATACCTGAAGAATTATTTCCGGGAACAGGTGCTGCCGCTGCTGTCCCCGCAGATCGTGGACCCCAGCCACCCCTTTCCTCATCTGGGGAACAAGGAGCTGTATATAATTGCCAACCTGACCCGGAAGAAGGAGACCATGATGGGCATCGTCCCGGTGCCGTCCATGCTGCCGGAGGTCGTGTATCTGCCGGGGGAGGATCTGCGGTTTATCTCCATGGAGAATCTGCTGCTGACCTTTCTGGATCTGGTCTTTGACCAGTATCAGGTGTCCGACAAAAACTGCATCTGCGTCACCCGGAATGCGGATATCAGCCCGGATGACGAGCTGTTCGATGTGGAGGAGGACTTCCGCTGCCACATGAAAAAACTTCTCCACAAGCGCCGCCGGATGGCGGTGGTCCGGGTGGAAACGGCGTACCCCCTGGAAAAACACCTGGAGGCAGTGATCACCCGGCGGTGCAGTGTGGAGAAATCCCAGATTTTTCAGACCGCCGCCCCCATGAAAATGGACTATGTCTACGCCCTGCTGACGAAAGTGCCGCCCGCCATGGGACAGGCCCTGCTTTATCCGCCGTTCACGCCCCAGGACACCCTTCCCGCCGGGCAGGGCAGTATGCTGAAGCTGGTCCGGAAGCGGGATGTGCTGCTGTCTTTCCCCTATGAGAGCATGGACCCGTTCCTGCGGATGCTCCGGGAAGCGGCGTCGGACCCGGATGTGGTGAGCATCCGGATCACCATCTACCGGCTGGCCCGGAACGCCCGGCTGGTGGAATACCTGTGCGCCGCTGCGGAAAACGGCAAGGAAGTGACGGTGCTCATCGAGCTGCGGGCGCGGTTTGACGAGCAGAACAACATCGACTGGTCCGAGCGGCTGGAGGCCGCCGGGTGCCGGATTCTCTACGGTTTTGAAACTTACAAGGTACACTCCAAGGTGTGCCTGATCACCATGCGGGGAAAGCATGGCGCCCAGTACATTACCCAGATCGGTACCGGCAATTACAACGAAAAGACCGCTGCGCTGTACACCGACCTGTCCCTCATCACCGCCGATCCCGGCATCGGCGCGGATGCGGCCCGCTTCTTCAAGAACATGGCCATTGGCAATCTCAACGGCAGCTATGACCACCTGCTGGTGTCGCCGGTGAGTTTCCGCCAGACCCTGCTGGAACTCATTGCCGGAGAGACGGCCAAAGGGGAAGCGGGCCATATCGTGATCAAGTGCAACTCTGTCACCGACTGTGATCTGATCCGGAGCCTGTCCCGGGCCAGCCGGGCGGGGGTGCGGGTGGAGCTGATCGTCCGGGGCATCTGCTGCATCCTGCCCGGCGTCCCGGGCTACACGGAACACATCACTGTCACCAGTCTGGTAGGCCGGTATCTGGAGCACGCCCGGATCTATGCCTTCGGCGATGGGGCGGAGCGGAAGCTGTTCATCGGTTCTGCGGATATGATGACCCGGAATACCGAGCGCCGGGTGGAGGTGGTCACTCCGGTGTACGACCCGGCGCTGAAACAGGAGATCGGGCAGTATCTGGACATCCAGCTCCGGGACACAGTGAAGGCCAGGGAACTGCTCAGCGACGGAACCTACCGGAAAAAGGATCCGGCAGGGGAGACGCTTTGCGCCCAGGAATGGTTTATGGCCGACGCGGTCCGCCGGGCCGGAGAAGTCCGGCGGGCGGAGGAACACCGGCCGTCCGCCGGGGACGGACTTTTCGCCCGCCTGCTGGTACGGTTCCACGGGAACGGATGAGGCTTGCCTCCCATCCGTTCAAAAATTTGTCACAATTTGTAGTTGACAATTTCTGTGGAATCTGCTAACCTTGTCATCACAACATCATAACGACAAGCGAAGTTCTTAGGAAAACGGCGTCAGCCTGCCGAAGGAGTAACACTCTCAGGCGCCCGGTAACCGGGTAGGGACTAAGGATGGATGTGGCTCTGGAGAATCTCAATGATGAGTACCGAAGGTGCAAGGCGGGGAATCCCCGCTGAATCTCTCAGGTAAAAGGACAGAGTGCGTGGCAGCGGACAGAGGGGTCCGTGTGCGCCTGCGTATTTTTTCTTTCTTCGGAGCGGCTGACAAGCTGGTCCGTTATTTTTTTAGGGAGGAAAAAATTATGTTCGCATCCATGGAGTCCGTTCTGCTGCCCATTGTAGCAAAATGCAACGAGTACCTGTCCAATTACATTCTGGTCTTTCTGCTGATCGGTGTCGGTCTGTGGTACTCCATCAAGACCCATTTCGTTCAGGTCCGCTGCTTTGGCGAGGGCATGAAGAAAGTGTTCGGCAGCCTGTCCCTGCGGGGCGGGAAGCAGAAGAGCGGTATGAGTTCGTTCCAGGCCCTGGCCACCGCCATTGCCGCCCAGGTGGGTACCGGCAACATCGTGGGTGCCTCCGGCGCCATCCTCACCGGCGGCCCTGGCGCCATCTTCTGGATGTGGATCATCGCCTTCTTCGGCATGGCCACCATCTATGCTGAGTCCACGCTGGCCATCCAGACCCGTCAGGTGGACGATGACGGCACCATCCACGGCGGCCCGGTGTACTACATCACCACTGCGTTCAAGGGCGGCTTCGGCAAGTTCCTGGCGGGCTTCTTCGCTGTGGCCATTATCCTGGCCCTGGGCTTCATGGGCTGCATGGTCCAGTCCAACTCCATCGGCTCCACCTTTGAGACGGCCTTTGGCATCCCGTCCTGGATCGTCGGCGCATTCCCTAAGATAGTATATATCTTGACAGAAAACAACATGGAGAAGGATAGCAAGTATTACTACCTTACTGATTTGGCTGCTGAATGTACATCGAAGAGGATGGTTCCAGACTATATGTCAGAGAAACTTTCAAGGGAAT
>JALFTG010000073.1 GCA_022779345.1 Oscillospiraceae bacterium
TGCCACGGCAATATCTGCCGCAGTCCGATGGCGGAGTTTGTGATGAAGGCGCTGGTGGAGGAGGCCGGGCTGGGCGGGGAATTTGAGATCGCATCCGCCGCCACCAGCCGGGAGGAAATCGGAAACGGCGTCTATCCCCCGGCCCGGCGGAAGCTGGCGGAGCACGGCATCCCCTGCGCCGGTCACGCCGCCCGGCAGATGACCCCGGCGGACTACCGGCACTTCGATTATCTCATCGGCATGGACCACGCCAACCTGCGGAATATGCAGCGCATCTGCGGCGGCGACCCGGAGGGGAAACTCTCCCTGCTGCTGGACTGGACAAACCCCATGGGGAGAGACGCAGGAGAGCAGCCGCAAAGCGGACTTTGCGGCGACGAAGTGGCCGACCCCTGGTACACCGGGGATTTCGACGCCACCTGGCGGGATGTGGACGCGGGCTGCCGGGCCCTGCTGGCGGCCCTCACCGGCCCCAATCCGGAGAAATCGGATATTCTGTGAACAAACATCGCTTCTTTTGTGAACTTTAGCACTCTCCTATTGACAGTGCTAATTTCCGGTGCTATCATAAGGGCGAACCTTGAGAGAGGGGTTGAAAGCCTCCTCCGGGGGGACGAAATGGTAAATCAAACACACGGTAACAGGCGCGCCTCCGCCGGCAGTATCCCGACGCCACGCCAATGATTGAATGGAGGAATGACTTATGTTGCCGAGTATTTTTGGTGAGAACCTGTTTGATGAATTTCTGGACAATGCCTTTGCCATGACGCCTTACGGCGGCCATGATCCGCTGTACGGCAAGCACGGGAAGAACCTGATGAAGACCGATGTGCGGGAGACCGACACCACCTATGAACTGGATGTGGACCTGCCGGGCTTCAAGAAGGATGAGATCCAGCTGAAGCTGGAGGACGGCTATCTGACCATCAGCGCTGCCAAGGGCGTGGACAAAGATCAGCAGGACGATCAGGGCCGCTACATCCGCCGGGAGCGGTACGCCGGCCAGTGCAGCCGCAGCTTCTATGTGGGCGAGGGCGTGGAGGCCAGGGATGTGTCCGCCCGGTTTGAGGACGGCATCCTGCGTCTGTCCCTGCCCAAGGCGGCTCCCCAGCAGCTGCCCAAGAGCACGGCGATCGCCATCCAGTAATGGGCCGCATCGCCTAAAATAAAGCACCCGCCCCGGGATTTTCCCGGGGCGGGTGCTTTTTGTACAGATCCTTGCACCGCAAGGCGTTGCGGGCTTTGTCAACCGGCCGTTGACAGGATTCTCCGGGCCGTTGCTTGTCAAATCCCGGCTGTTGGGGTATGCTGGGGGCAGAGAAAGAGGTGACCATTTTGGAACTGAACGAGAGGATCGCGGAGCGGCGGAAGGCGGCGGGGCTGACCCAGGAACAGCTGGGTGCACTGGTGGGCGTCACCCGGCAGGCGGTGAGCAAATGGGAGAGCGGTCAGGCCGTGCCGGACGCGCTGATGATGGCTCAAATCTGCCGTGCCCTCCATGCCTCCGCCGACTATCTGCTTTTGGGGATCGAACCGGAAGCGGACGGGGCGACGGAACCGGAACTGCCGGGGGTCTGTCCCTGCTGCGGACGGACGGCGGGCGGGACGGTGTGTCCCGTGTGCGGGTATCCCATCCCCGTTGTGCCGGAGCGGGGACAAAAGTATGCCCTGCTGGTGAAGCGGATGTTTCTGACCATGGATGACAGCAAGAGCACCGCTATCTACGCAGATCTGGAGCGGTACTGCGGCATCACGGGGGAGTACGCCGCCATGTATCTGGATCAGCTCCAGGAATTTGGCACCATGGTAGTGCTGCGCCGGGATTTGTCGGACAGCGCCGTGCAGTGGATCGCCGCCCACCTGGACCGGAGCCTGTTTCAACTGGTTATTGTGGCCGACGAGGGGGAACCGGATGAGATGCTGCTCCTCAAATCCAAAGCCCTGGACCCGGCGCCCAGTGCCCGGACGGAAAATCAGGGTCTTGGCTTCTGGGGCACCGTGGGGGCTGTGGTGCTGGCCCTGCTGGTGCTGCTGATCCTCCTGTCGTTCTTCTGATGAAAGCGTATCTCATGGGCGCCGCCGGGACCGCCGGGCTGTATGCGGCGCTGAAACTGGCGCTGCCCCATCTGACCGGCCCCGTGGCGTGGCTTCTGTCGGGGTACGGGGCGGATGTGCTGGCGGGCGGGATGATTCTGTGCCTGTTCAACTGCGTTCTGCTGGCCTTCCGCATTCCGCCCATCCGCCGTGCCCTCCCGGCGGCGGGATTTCTGCTGCTGTGCGGCCTGTTCTGGGAATATGTGACCCCCCTGTACCGCCCCGGCGCCGTGTCCGACCCCTGGGACCTGCTGGCGTATGTCCTGGGCGGGCTGGGGATGGTGAAGGTACGAGGCAGGAGTGAATCGTGAAGAAGTGCGGGATTTCCTGCCGGTACCGGTTGGTACGGGTAGGGGCGCACCTGTGTGTGCGCCCGGTGGGGGACGGACAGCGGGCCGACACGCAGGTCGGCCCCTACCCGATGAAATGGGATGCCGCCGCACCAATCATGGCTCCCCCTCCGGGGGAGCTGGCACGGCATCAGCCGTGACTGAGAGGGCCCTCTCCTCCCCCTCCGGGGGCACCTCCCCCAGAGGGGGAGGCAGTGCATCGGCACACGCAAAAAGGACCGGGAATTTTCCCGGTCCTTTTTTATATTGCTTTGAAATTATTTCTCAGCCAGCTTCTGGTACTTGGCGTAGCGCTTGGCGCACTGCTCCTCTGCCTCGGCGAACAGACGCTCAGCAGTCTCGGGGAAGGTGCGGGTCAGGGAGGCGAAACGGGTCTCGCCCATCATGAACTCACGCAGCTTGCCGTTGGGCTCCTTGCTGTCCAGCTTGAAGGGGTTCTCGCCCTTGTCCACATTCTCGGGAATGTAGCGCCACAGGGGCCAGTAGCCGCACTCCACAGCCATCTTCTCCTCGGTCTGGGCAACGCCCATGCCGTTGGAGATGCCGTGGTTGATGCAGGGTGCGTAGGCAATGATCAGGGACGGGCCCTTGTGTGCCTCGGCTTCCTTCAGAGCGGTGATCAGCTGACCGGGGTTGGCGCCCATGGCCACCTGAGCCACATAGATGTTGCCGTAGGTCATGGCGATGGCGCCCAGATCCTTCTTGGCGGTAGCCTTACCGGCGTTGGCGAACTGAGCGACAGCACCGATCTGGGTGGCCTTGGAGGCCTGTCCGCCGGTGTTGGAGTACACCTCGGTGTCCACGACCAGGACATTCACATCCAGGCCGGAGGCCAGGACATGGTCCAGACCGCCGTAGCCGATGTCGTAGGCCCAGCCGTCGCCGCCGTACATCCACATGCTCTTCTTGGGCAGGACATCCTTGTTCTTCTTCATGAACACCACATCGGCGCTGTCATCAGCGGTGGCGTCCAGAGCGGCCACAACGGCCTCGGACAGAGCCCGGGTCTTGTCGCCGATATCGCCTTCGGCCAGCCAGGCTTCCACGGCGGCCTTCAGGGCGGCGTCGGAAGTGGTGTCCACCACAGCCTGGGCGTGGGCCTTCATCTGGTTGCGCATCTGCTCAACGGACAGGCACATACCCAGAGAGTACTCGGCGTTGTTCTCGAACAGGGAGTTGGAAGGAGCGGGGCCGTGGCCCTTGGAATTGGTGGCGTAGGGGAATGCGGGGGTGGAGGAGCCCACAACATAGGTGCAGCCGGTGGCGTCGGCGATGTACATCCGGTCGCCGAACAGCTGGGTCATGAGCTTCATGTAAGGTGCCTCGCCGCAGCCGGCGCAGGAACCGTTGAACTCGTACAGGGGACGCTCGAACTGGCTGCCCTTGACGGTGAACTTGTCCATGGGGTTGGCCTTCTCGCTCAGGGTCAGGCAGTAATCCCAGTTGGCCTGCTCGGGCATCTGGCTCTCCAGGGGTTCCATGACCAGAGCCTTGTTCTTGGCCGGGCACACATTGGCGCAGGAGCCGCAGCCCTGGCAGTCCAGAGGATCCACCTGCAGACGGTAGGTGTACTTCTCAAAGCCCTTGCCCATGGCCTTCTTGGTCTCCAGACCGGCGGGAGCGGCAGCGGCCTCTTCCTCGGTGAACAGGAAGGGACGGATGCAGGCGTGGGGGCAGACCAGGGAGCACTGGTTGCAGCCGATGCAGTTTTCGGGGATCCAGCGGGGCACATCGGTGGCGATGCCGCGCTTCTCGTACTTGGAGGTCTCCACGGGGGTCACGCCGTCAGCATAGGGCATGAACACGGACACGGGCAGGGTGTCGCCGGCCTGGTTGTTCACGGGGATCTGGATCTCCCGGATATATCTGGGCAGGCTCTCGTCCACGACCACGGGCTCGTCCTGCAGGTCCTTCCAGGAAGCGGGAACCGCGATTTCCACCACGGCGTCCACACCGCGGTCAACGGCGGCGCAGTTCATGTCGACCACCTTCTGGCCCTTCTTGGAGTAGCTCTTCACGATGGCCTGCTTCATGTAGCCCACGGCTTCCTCGATGGGCAGCACGCCGGAGAGCTTGAAGAACGCAGCCTGCAGCACGGTGTTGGTGCGGTTGCCCAGACCCAGCTCCGTGGCGATCTCGGTGGCGTCGATGGTGTAGAACTTGATGTTGCGCTGGGCAATGATGCGCTTGACCTTGTTGGGCAGGTGCTCTTCCAGCTCAGCACCCTTCCAGCTGGTGTTCAGCAGGAAAGTGCCGCCTTCCTTGATTTCGGAAACGATATCGAAGGTCTTGATGTAGGACTCCTTGTGGCAGGCCACGAAGTCGGCCATGGTGACATAGTAGGTGCTGCGGATGGGCTCGTGGCCGAAACGCAGGTGGCTCTTGGTCACACCGCCGGACTTCTTGGAGTCGTATTCAAAGTATGCCTGGGCATACTGGTCGGTGTTGTCGCCGATGATCTTGATGGAGTTCTTGTTGGCGCCGACCGTGCCGTCGGAGCCCAGACCCCAGAACTTGCAGGAGATGATGCTCTTGCCGGCGGTGACGATGTTCTCGCCCACGGGCAGGCTGGTGAAGGTCACATCGTCCTCGATGCCCACGGTGAAGTGGTTCTTCTTGCCGGACTTCATGTTGTCGAACACGGCCTTCATCTGAGCGGGGGTGGTGTCCTTGGAGGACAGGCCGTAGCGGCCGCCCAGGATCTTCACCTTGCCGGCGAACTTGCTCTCGGCAATGGCGGTGCAGACATCCTCGTACAGGGGCTCGCCCATGGCGCCGGGCTCCTTGGTGCGGTCGAGCACGGTGATGGTCTTGGCGGTGGCGGGGATGGCCTTCAGCAGGTGCTTCAGGCTGAAGGGACGGTACAGGTGGACCTGGATGAAGCCGACCTTCTCGCCCCGGGCGCGCAGGTAGTCAACAACTTCGGTCAGGGTCTCGCAGACGGAGCCCATGGCGATGACCACGCGGGTGGCGTCGGGAGCGCCGTAGTAGTTGAACAGCTGGTAGTTCCGGCCGGTCAGCTTGTTGATCTTCTTCATGTAGTCTTCCACGATGGCGGGCAGGGCGTTGTAAGCGGTGTTGCAGGCCTCGCGGGACTGGAAGAAGGTGTCGGGATTCTGCAGGGTGGAGCGGATGGTGGGATGCTCAGTGCTCAGGGCGTGATCCTTGAACCGCTGTACGGCGTCCCAGTCCAGCAGGTTGCCCAGATCCTCATAGTCCAGAACCTCGATCTTCTGGATCTCATGGGAAGTGCGGAAACCGTCAAAGAAATGCATGAAGGGGATGCTGCCCTTGATGGCGGACAGATGAGCCACAGCGGCCATGTCCATGCACTCCTGCACGCTGGAGGAGCACAGCTGGGCGAAGCCGGTCTGCCGGCAGGCCATGGCATCGGAATGGTCGCCGAAGATGGAGATGGAATGGGTGCCCACGGTACGGGCAGAGACATGCATGACGCCGGGCAGCATGGAACCGGCAATGCGGTACATGGGCGGGATCATCAGCATCAGGCCCTGGGAAGCGGTGTAGGTGGTGGCCAGGGAGCCGGTCTCCAGCGCGCCGTGCATAGCGCCGCAGGCGCCGGACTCGGCCTGGAGCTCCATCAGCTTCACGGGCTGACCGAACAGGTTTTTCTTGCCGTTTGCCGCCCACTCATCCACATGGTCTGCCATGGGGCTGGAGGGCGTGATGGGATAGATGGTAGCGACTTCCGTGAATGCGTAGGACACATACGCGGCGGCTTCGTTACCGTCCATCGTCTTGAAGACTTTTTTCTTCTTCGCCATTGTTGTTCCTCCCAAAAAGATTTGATAAGACACACAAAAAAATCGCACCGGAGTCCATGCGTCACAGACGGACAGAACCCTGTCGATTTCAGTCTCATAAATTTTATACCACATTTCCTGAATTGTAAAGGTACAACCGGCAATTTTTTCAGGAAACTTTTCTGAATTCTGCCAAATTTCGTCCGAAAAATGTCCGTCCTGGGAAAACAGTGACTTCGTCGCTTCCGGGACGGCGGTTTGTCCTGCCCCGGTGGACAGGGAAGGGGCCGGCGTCAGCCCGGAAACTGCCGGCCCTGCTCCACATCCCGGCGGGCAAATTCCGCCCGGATGGCGTTGAGCACCCGCTTTTTGTCGGCGCTCCACGCCGGGGCGATGAGGGTGCGCTTGTCCCCGTCCCCGGTGAGGCGGTGGACGGTCATCTCCCGGGGCAGGTGCTCCACGCACTCCGCCAGCAGGTCAATATATGCCTCCATGGTCAGCACATCCACCTCGCCCCGGTCATACAGCGCCGCCAGGTCTGTGCCGGCGAGCACATGGAGCAGGTGGAATTTGATGCCCTGCACCCCGGCCCGGGCGATGTAGTCCGTGGTGGCCAGCATCCGCTCCCGGTCCTCCCCGGGCAGGCCCAAAATCTGGTGGACGATGACATCCAGCCCCCGCGCCCGCAGGTCGGACACCGCCCGGTCGAAGCAGGGCAGGTCGTACCCCCGGCGGATCAGCGCCGCCGTGTCCGGGTGGATGGTCTGCAATCCCAGTTCCACCCACACGGGCTTGATCCGGTTCACCTCGGTGAGCACTTCCAGCACCGCCTCGCCCAGACAGTCCGGCCGGGTGGCGATGTCCACGGCGGCGATGTCCGGCCGCGCCGCGATGGGCAGATACAGTTCCCGGAGCCGCTCCGGGGGCGCATAGGTGTTGGTGAAGCTCTGGAAATAGGCGATGTATCCGGCGTCCCTGGCCTTGGACGCCACCCGGGCCTTTGCCCGGGCAATCTGGGCGTCGATGCCGCCTTCCCCGGATTCCGCAAATTCCCCGGCGCCGGAGCAGAAAATGCACCCCCGGTCCCCCAGGGTCCCGTCCCGGTTGGGGCAGGTCATGCCGCTGTCCAGGGAGAGCTTGTACATCTTCCGCCCGAACCGGGCGTGCATCTCCTCGTTGAAGGAATGGTAATACATCCCCGTCCCGCCCCCTTTCATGTGATGTCCTCAGCATACCACGGCGGAGAGGGGGGCGCAAGGGAATTAGGAATTCCTTCTTTTCAGGCCGTCCCCCAGAGGGGGAGCCAAAGCCGGTGCATCCCATTCCACACCGGGCGCACACATAGGTGCGCCCCTACCCGTGTCAACCGGTTCCGGCAAATAATCCCACACCGGGCGGGTTTGGAACCCGCCCCTACAGGGGGGCCCTGCCGCAGATGGTTTGTCCCGTATCTCCCGGTTGTGTCATTCCGAGGCGGCCGCAGGCCGCCGTGGGAATCCGTTCCCCTTTTCTGCGTTCCGGAATGCACCCAACGGGGATGCGGATTGCCGCGTCGCTTCGCTCCTCGCAATGACAGAAACGCACATGGGGTTGCACCGGCCCCACAAACGCAGAACACCGCCGCAGACGAAGGTCTGCGGCGGTGTATCGGGTCAGTTCCGGCTGAATTCCATCAGTTCCAGGCCGGGATTCTTTTCCAGTGCCCAGGTGATGTTCCAGGGGTTGGTGAACAGCAGCAGGTTGCGGCCTTTGAAGTCCTGTACCCACTTGGTGTCGGAAGTCAGGTTCAGCTCCGAGGGCTTCACATCATCGCCTACGATCCAGCGCACATGCTCATAGCTCAGGTCCCGGCGGCGGATGTCCACGCCGTACTCGGTTTTGAGCCGGTACTCCAGCACTTCCAGCTGCAGCACGCCCACCACGCCCACGATCACTTCCTCCACGCCGGAATAGGGTTCATGGAAGATCTGGATGGCGCCCTCCTGGGCGATCTGCTCGATGCCTTTTTCAAACTGCTTGCGCTTCATGGTGTCCGTGCGCTCGATGGCGGAGAAGTGCTCCGGGGCGAAGGTGGGGATGCCCTCGAACTTCACCTTGTTGCTCTTGTCGCACACGGTGTCTCCAATGGAGAAAATGCCCGGGTCGAACACGCCGATGATGTCCCCGGCGTAGGCCTCGTCGATGATGGCCCGGTCGTCGGCCATGAGCTGCTGGGGCTGGGCCAGACGGAGGGTCTTGCCCCCCTGGACATGGAAATACTCCTTATCCCGCTCAAACTTGCCGGAGCAGATGCGCATGAAGGCGATCCGGTCCCGGTGGGCCTTGTTCATGTTGGCCTGAATCTTGAACACGAAGGCGGAGAAGGTGGGGTCAAAGGGGTCCACCACCGTGTCCCCGGACATCCGGGGCAGGGGCGGCATGGTCATCTTCAGGAAGTGCTCCAGAAACGGCTCCACGCCGAAGTTGTTCAGGGCGGAACCGAAGAACACCGGGGAGAGCTGGCCGTTCCGCACGGCGTCGATGTCGAACTCATAGCCCGCGCCGTCCAGCAGTTCGATGTCGTCGGCCAGGGTGCGCCGGAGTTTCTCGCCGATCAGCTCGTCCAGCCGCTCGGTGTCGTCCATGGTGCACTCGATGGCCCGGATTTTGGTCTGGCCCCGGTGGAACTCGTTGAAGGCCAGAATCTCCTGCTTTTCCCGGTCGTACACGCCCTTGAAATCACTGCCGCAGCCGATGGGCCAGTTCATGGGATAGGTGCCGATGCCGAACTCCGTCTCCAGCTGTTCCATCAGATCGTAGGGGCTGCGGGCCTCCCGGTCCATTTTATTGATAAAGGTGAAAATGGGGATGTGCCGCATGGCGCAGATTTTGAACAGCTTCCGGGTCTGGGGCTCGATGCCCTTGGCCGCGTCGATGACCATGACCGCGCTGTCCGCCGCCATGAGGGTGCGGTAGGTGTCCTCGGAGAAGTCCTGGTGGCCGGGGGTGTCCAGAATGTTGATGCAGTATCCGTCATACTCAAACTGCATCACCGAGGAGGTGATGGAGATGCCGCGCTGCTTTTCCAGTTCCATCCAGTCGGACACCGCGTGCCGGGCCGTGGCCTTGCCCTTCACGGAGCCGGCCTGCTGGATGGCTCCGCCGTAGAGCAGGAGCTTTTCGGTGAGCGTGGTCTTGCCCGCGTCCGGGTGGGAGATGATGGCAAAAGTCCGCCGGCGCTGGATTTCCTGTTTCATATCCGCCATAAATCTGATCATCCTTACTCATAGTCTTGCAATCGGATATTCTACCATAATTTTTCCCTGATTACAACGGGAGATTGGCGATCCGGGCAAAGTTTTCGCAAATCCGGATCACGCCTGGGACGGATCTTTCATGACCAGCTTCAGCAGAACAGGTGTGATCAGTGTGGTGACGATGACCACCAGCACCACCGCCGGGAACAGTGCCCGGGAGATCAGACCGCTTTCGGCGCCTTTCTGGGCCACGATCAGGGCCACTTCGCCCCGGGAGATCATGCCCACGCCCACGGAGAGGGCATCCCGGCCTGAAAATCCGCACAGTTTTGCACCCAGACCGCAGCCGATGATTTTGCTGACAATGGCCACAGCCAGCAAAGCCAGAGAGAATCCCAGCAGCGCCGGTGTCATGCCGCTCAGGTCGGTTTTGATGCCGATGCCGGCGAAGAACACGGGAGAAAACACCATGTAGGACACCACCGTCATCTTTTTCGCCACATAAGAGCGCAGCCCCAGAATGTTGCACAGCACCAGACCGGCGAAGTAGGCACCGGTGATGTCCGCGATGCCGAACACGGTCTCGGCAATGTAGGACAGGAGCAGACAGAACACAAAGGCATAGATGGCCACCCGCTTCCGCTCGCCCCAGGCCCGGATCATCTGCTCAAAGGCCCGGTGCATCACCACCCAGATCAGGGCGAGAAACAGGAAGAAGGCGCCGATGCGCCCGAATACCGCAGCGGGATGGATGGAGGGGTCCGTAAAGCCGGTGGCCACAGTGAGGACAATGATGCCCATGACATCATC
>JALFTG010000081.1 GCA_022779345.1 Oscillospiraceae bacterium
TTTATCTCAGCATACTGATGGCGTCGGAGATGTTCTTTTCCATGGCCTCCCGGCCGTATTTGTCCACCTCGCTCTTGTTCTTCGCCCCGTGGGTCACGCAGCCGGCGCCGTTGATGCAGCCATTGACGCAGGCCATGCCCTCGATGAAGTTGAAGTCCCCGATGCCCCGGGCCAGCTTCATCAGCGCCATACGGCACTCCTCGATGCCGGAGCAGACCACGGGTTTGGCCTGGAAATCGCTGCCCTTCTCGGAGAAGGCCTGGGCCACGGCCTCGGACAGGCCGCCGCTGCGGGCGAAAATCCGTCCGTAGTAAGAGGCGTTGTCCAGCACATCCTCGGGCAGGGTGCTGATCTCCAGATCCCGGCTGTCAAACAGGGCCTGCAGCTCCTCGAAGGTGAGCACGCTGTCCACCCAGGGGCGGACGCTCTCTTTCCGGAACTCGTTTTTCTTGGCGGTGCAGGGGCCGATGAACACCACCTTGCCGGTGGGATCGGTGGATTTGATGTATTTGGCGATGGCCACCATGGGAGAGGGATTGTGGGACACCTTGTCCTGCAGCTCCGGGAAGGCCTTGGCGATGTACTCCACGAAAGCGGGGCAGCAGGAGCTGGTGAGCAGACCCTTTTCCTCCAGCTCGGCGGATTCGTCCCAGGCCACCATATCCGCGCCCAGGGCGGCCTCCACCACCGTGTGGAAGCCCAGGGCCTTGATGCCGCTGACCACCTGGCCCAGTTTGGCATAGGAGAACTGACTGGAGATGGATGGGGCAATCACCGCGTAGACCCGCACATTCTCTCTGGCGCTGTCCTTCAGAATCCGGACCACATCCACGATGTAGGACTTGTCCATAATGGCGCCGAAGGGGCACTGATAGCTGCACGCGCCGCAGGAAATGCACTTGCTGTTGTCGATCTGGGCCTCGCCGGTGGGCGCCATGGAGATGGCCTTGATCTTGCAGGCGTTCTCACAGGGGCGTTTCCGGTCCACGATGGCGGAGTAGGGGCAGGCCTTGGCACACAGGCCGCAGTTGACGCACTTGGTCTTGTCGATCACCGCGTGCTGGTCGTTTTTGAAGCTGATGGCCCCCTTGGGGCAGGCGTCCTGGCACCGGTGGGCCAGACAGCCCCGGCAGATCTCCGTGACCGCATAGCCGCTGGTGGGACACTCATCGCAGGCGATGGACAGCACCTCAATGGCGTTGGGATTGTCCGGATTGCCGCCCATAGCCATGTGAATCCGCTCGCTGACGATGGCCCGCTCCTTGTAAATGCAGCAGCGCATGGTGGAATGGGGGCCGGGGGCAATGAGCTTGGGGATGTCGAACACCGCCTGATCCAGCCGGTCCTCCCACTCCGCCCGGGCCACTTCCCGGAGCACCTTGTATTTCAGCAGCTGCACCTGGGTATCAAACTTTCTCATCTGAGGCCTCCTTAGAAATAACTGACACGGATGGTTTTCCCCATCTTCTTCAGACACTCGGACAAATCGTACACAATCTGCATTTTCGTGCTGAAATTGATGGGAAGGTCGGGACTCTGGTGGGCGGGATTGGCGGCCCGGCCCACGAAGAAGTTGATGTCCGTGGCTTCCTCGAACAGCATCCGGGCGATGAACGCCGCGCCGTCCCGTTTATAGCACCACTGGGTATAGGCGCTGTTGTCTTCCAGATAGTTTTTGGCGTATTCCAGCACCCGCTGGAGGGTGATGATGCCCTCGGTGACCAGATCCACGCCCTCGATCCGGCCGATGGCCGGGATATCGTCGTCCGTGTCCTTCTGATTCATGACCACGGTCAGGGGCTTGTTCAGATACTGGGCCGCCAGCCGGGCGGTGGAGCCGCCGCAGACGATGTGCCGCCCCTGCTTGGCAAAGAAGAGGGAGAGCATCTTGTCATCGTCATCCCGGTTGGCCGGGGGACCGATGAGCAGGTTCGCCTGCTTCCGGGTACGCATACACACGGTCAGGGAGGTGGTGTCATCTCCGGGCTTGCCGCCGTAGCGCCGGCTGCACTCGTCCAGGAACATGGTGTTGAGGGTCTTGGCGGAGAAGCCCACCCGGCTGAAGGGGGCCATGTATTCCGCAATATTGTCCCGGCCCCAGCTGTAAACATAGCTCATGCCCGGGCCGACGCCGGCATTTTCCGCCCCGTCGCTGAACACCATCAGCACATCCCCCTCCTGGAGCTGGACCTCCGCGGATTCGATGGTCTTTTCCTCGATGGTAGTCTGCAGGAAGTGGATGGGCTTTTCCTGGCCGTCCCGGAACAGGATCAGGCCCGGATTGTCATACTGGATGAGGATCGCCCGGCCGCTGGGGGAGATATTGATCACCGTAAAGGTGGAATAGGCCAGCTGGAGCACGGAACTGATGGGCAGGGCCGCCACCACCGCATGGATGCAGGTGGACACCGGAATGTCCTCCGCCACCAGGCGGGAGAGGATCGTGGAGGTCAGGGTGGACAGGATGCAGGCCCGCACGCCGCTGCCCAGTCCGTCCGCCAGCACCAGAACCACGCTGCCGTCATCCCGGTCGATGCGCTCCACATGGTCGCCGCACACGAACTGCCCGTCCTTGAGCAGGCTCTGATAGCCGATATCTGCATACATGGTATCACTCATCGGATATCGTCTCCTTCAGTCGTTCAATGGCCGTCAGGGTATCCGCCGCCGTCTCGCCCAGCAGGAACGCAATGTCCTGCACGATCTTCAGCTGTCTCCTGGCCACATCATCCGCCATTTCCACGGCCTGCTGCCGCGTCTCCATCTTCTTCTCCTGGGCCATCACATCCGCGGTCACATCCCGCAGGGTGCAGATGAACAGGTGCAGGTCTTTTTTATAGAGAATGATCCGGTCCACATACCGGTCATATTCCGCCAGATAAATGTGCTCCTCCTTCAGGGGGCGGCCCTTGTCCCGGACCTTCCGGAACAGGTTGGGATCCATGAGCCGGATCACCTGCTCGCCCAGCACATCCCGCTCATCCCGCACAAGGAGCATCCGGCAGGCCACGGGGTTGATCTTCTGAATCTCCAGCTCATCGTTGAGCACCAGAATGCCGTTGGGGGAGTTGACCACCACGGCGTCGGACAGGCCCTCGGCCTTTTCCATCATGTAGGGCAGGCACATGGACATCTCCGCCTTGCCCTGGATCACGGCGATGGCCTTTTCCCGGCAGGAATTGTAGCCGCAGGAGCCGCAGTTCAGGCGCATGGCCGGATCGGTCTTGCCCATCCGCACCAGCATATCCTGGATCTCCTTCTCGCTGGGCTGCCCGGCGTCCAGCTGGATGGGCGGATAGCTCTGATGGCACTCCGCTTTGCCGGGCTGGGGGACGATGAAGTCCTTCTCCGCGGCGTACTGGATGATCTGGGCGGTGTTCTGGGCCAGGCTCATGCGGAAATCTCCCATGAGCGGGCCGCCGATGCAGCTGCCCGGGCAGGCGGACATCTCGATGAAGCACCGGTGCAGCTTGCTGGCCCGGATCTCCTCCAGCACAGCCTTGCACTTATCCAGCCCGTCGATGGCCAGATAGGTGTATTCCGGCAGCTTCTCCATGGTGTCCAGAATGCCGCCGGCAGTGGGGAACAGGCGGGTCTTGCCGCCGGCACGCTCATCCGGCCGGGGCCTGAGCTGCACGCCCTTTTCCAGCATCCAGTCGATGACTTCCTCAAAGGACAGCACCGCGTCGGCGCAGCCGGTCTCCGCGGCCTCCTCTTTCTTGGCGATGCACGGGCCGATGAACACAACTTTGGCGTCGGGATGCTTCCGGCGCAGCTCGGCGCAGTGGGCCTGCATGGGCGTGACCACCGGGGCCAGGGCATACAGGGTGTCGGGATAGTGCTTTCGCATGAGCAGGTTCACGCTGCTGCAGCAGGAGCTGAGCAGCACATCCGGTTTCTCCTCCCGGAGGATGCGCTCATACTCCGTTTTGACGATCTTGGCGCCGATGGCGGTCTCTTCCGCTCCGGCAAAGCCCAGCTGCTTCAGGGCGTCCTCCAGCGCGTCGATGCCCACGCCGGGGAATTCCGCCGCGAAGGACGGGGCAACGCTGGCATACACCTCTCCCGTGGACAGCATGACCCGGACCTTTTCCATCTGGCTGACGATCTCTTTGGCGTTCTGGGGGCAGTTGTCATAGCATTGTCCGCACAGGATGCACTCGTTTTCAATCACATTCGCCTGCCCCGCCGTGAAGCGGATGGCCTTCACCGGGCAGTGACGGATGCATTTATAGCAATTCTTACAGTTCGGTTTTTTCAGTCTGAGAATCTCTTTCATTGCTGAACCTCTCACTTTCCGATACGGGGCAGAACCTCGGTCTCAAAAAACTGCTGTGCGGTCTCCGGGGTGACGGAGTAAACCGTTCCGTCCAGGCTCACGCTGACGCCGTTCTGGCAGTTGCCCATGCAGAAGGCCGCGTAAAACTGAATCTGATCCCGCAGGTGATGCTCATCAATCAGCCCCTCCAGGATTCTGGTGGTCTCTTTGGACCCTTTCAGGTGACAGGCGCTGCCGATGCACACGGTGAGTGTCATGTTGATCTTCCTTTCCTTACTTCCTTGTTTTTCCTTTTTCCTGTCAGGGGCCGGTCACGCCCTGTTTTTGTTTTCTTCGCTGCGGATATGCTGCAGAAACACGGTCAGCGGCACCGTGGGATTCTCGTTCTGGATATAGACCTCCGGCGGGGCGGAGAGAAAGACGGGGGCATAATTCAATATGTACCGGATGCCGCTTTCCACCATCAGGTTGCACGCCCCCTGGGCCGCCTGTTCCGGCACGGCAATGATGCCCACCTGCACATGGAGCCGCCCGGCCAGGTCCCGGAGCTTGCCCAGCGGGAACACCTCCACGCCGTTGCAGGTGGTGCCCGTCAGGGCCGGGTCCGGGTCGAAGCAGGCAACAATGTGCATCCCCAGCTTCTCCAGCTCCAGTCCCGTGAGCAGAGCCTTGCCTCTGGGGCCTGCCCCGGCCAGCACGGCCTCGGTGGTATTGTTGTACCCCAGACTGTCGGCGATGCGGCCGGTCATCTCGTCCACGGGAAATCCGGTGTTGGGCCGGCCCTTGGCCGGGCGGATAGCGGAGAGGTCCTTGCGGACCACCACTTCGTTCAGTCCCAGAGCCTCGGCCATGGCGGAGGCGGTGGTGACGGGAACCCCCTTTTTCCCCAGCTGCTTCAGATAACTGTAATAATAGGGCAGGCGGTTGAGGGTCTGGACGGTCATTTTCGGTGTCTGGTCGCTGATGGGATTCCCCTCCTCTCCACGCTCGTTCTTCTGATATCGATATTGTAATATCGAGGCAACATTCCTGTCAAGAGCTTCCCGTAAAAACTGCGAAAAAATAAACAATCTTCTCCCGGGCACCCGCCGGGGCCAGCAGGAAATATTGACGAACATTTGAAAATGAAGTATAATTGAAAATTGCAAATTTCCAGTGAAATCAACATCCGGCGGGGCGTCCCGCCGCTGAAAGGACGATAGTATGGATCGAGTAAGACCCCGCACCCTGTCCGGCTTCATGGAACTGATGCCCGACAAACAGGTGCAGATGGAAAAAATGATGCAGGTCCTGCGGGACAGCTACAGTCTCTACGGCTTCACCCCTCTGGACACCCCCGTCATCGAGTCCGCCGAGGTGCTGCTGGCCAAGGGCGGCGGCGAGACGGAAAAGCAGATTTACCGCTTCATGAAGGGCGACAGCGACCTGGCACTGCGCTTTGACCTGACGGTGCCCCTGGCCAAGTATGTGGCCGCCAACTATGCCCAGCTGACCTTTCCCTTCAAGCGTTTCCAGATCGGCAAGGTCTACCGGGGCGAGCGGAGCCAGCGGGGCCGGTTCCGGGAGTTCTATCAGGCGGACATCGATGTGATCGGCGACGGCAGCCTGGACATCATCAACGAGGCGGAGATTCCCGCCATCATTTCCCGCACCTTCACCCAGTTCGGTCTGACCCGGTTTGTGATCCGGGTGAACAACCGGAAGGTGCTCAACGGTTTCTTTGAGCTGCTGGGGCTGACGGAGCAGTCCGGGGAGGTCATGCGGACCATCGACAAGCTGGACAAGATCGGTCCCGACAAGGTCCGCACCCTGCTGACGGAGGACTGCGGCGTGACGGCGGAACAGGCGGATGAAATCCTGCGGTTCATCACCTGCCCGGGCGCCAGTGCCGACAAGATCGCCTTCCTGGAGACCTACCGGGGCCGGAGCGCCACCTTCGACCTGGGTCTGGACGAGCTGAAGACCGTGGCCGGATACCTGCCCGCCTTCGGCGTGAAGGCGGAGAACTTCGCCATCGACCTGACCATCGCCCGGGGTCTGGATTACTACACCGGCACCGTGTACGAAACCACC